>JAODNN010000183.1 GCA_025465355.1 Blastococcus sp.
GCCGCCGAGCGGGTAGTCCTTGCGCTGCGGGTGCCCGTCCCAGTCGTCGGGCATGAGGATCCGGGTCAGCGCCGGGTGGCCGTCGAAGACGATGCCGAACATGTCGAACGTCTCCCGCTCCTGCCAGTCCGCCGTCGGGTAGAGGCCGGTCACCGAGGGCACGTGCGCGTCCTCGGCGGTCACGGCGACCTCGAGCCGGATGCGCCGCCGATAGGTCATCGACGTCAGGTGGTAGACGACGTGCAGCCGCGGGCGGTCAGGAGCGGCCGCGGGGCCGCCGCTGTCGAGGTAGTCGACGCCCGAGACGCTGCTGCAGAGCTCGAAGCGGAGGGCCTCGTCGTCCCGGAGGGCCCGGACGAGGGTCAGCAGGTGCTCACGGACGACGAAGTAGGTGATCTCGCCGCGGTCGACCAGCACCCGCTGGACGGCGGCGGCGTAGGTGGCCTCGCCGACGGCCTCGATGAGCGCGTCGGTGACCTCGTCGAAGTAGCCGCCGTAGGGGCGCTCGGTGGAGTGCAGCGTGACCGCGCCGCCGGGCTCGATGCGCACCAGCCCGCCGAACCCGGAGGTGTCCCCGCTGCCGGTGACGCCGAAGGCGCCCTTCCGGAAGCCGTTACCGGAGGCGTTCGCTCCGACGGCGGGATCCGCGTCGCTGCGGTCGCCCGGGCCGGTCATCGACGGTCCCCCGCGCCCGGCAGCAGCACCGCGTTCCCGCCCCGCTGCTCGATGGCGAACTGGCCGGTACGGCCCTCGGCCGCCGCCTGCTCGTAGGCACGGCGCAGGTGCTTGTCCGCACGCACCGTCGACGGCATCTCGACGTGGAGATCCTTGGCGGTGCCGTCCGCCTCGGCGCGGGCCAGCTGGCGGGCCCGCTTCTCGCCGAGCGGCTCGTTCATGATCTTGTGGTGCAGCTTGAGGATCGCGTCCATCAGCATCTCCGGCCGCGGCGGGCAGCCGGGCAGGTACATGTCCACCGGCACGATGTGGTCGACGCCCTGCACGATCGCGTAGTTGTTGAACATGCCGCCCGAGCTAGCGCAGACGCCCATCGCCAGGACCCAGCGGGGCTCCGGCATCTGGTCGTAGATCTGCCGCAGGACCGGCGCCATCTTCTGGCTCACCCGGCCGGCCACGATCATCAGGTCCGCCTGGCGCGGCGAGGCGCGGAAGACCTCCATGCCGAAGCGGGCGAGGTCGTACCGACCGGCGCCGGAGGCCATCATCTCGATCGCGCAGCACGCCAGCCCGAACGTCGCCGGCCAGAGCGAGGACTTGCGCGTCCAGTTGACCAGCTTCTCCACCGTGGTCAGCAGGACCCCGCTGGGCAGCTTCTCCTCGAGTCCCATCGCCGTCCTCCTGTCAGTCCCAGTCGAGCCCACCGCGACGCCACACATAGGCGTATGCGATGAACACCGTGCCGATGAAAACGACCATCTCGACCAGCCCGAACACGCCGAGCCGGTCGCTCGTGATGGCCCACGGGTAGAGGAAGACGATCTCGATGTCGAAGACGATGAAGAGCATCGCCGTCAGGTAGTACTTGACCGGGAATCGGCCGCCCGAGAGCGGCTGGTGCACCGGCTCGATCCCGCACTCGTAGGCGTCGAGCTTCGCGCGGTTGTAGCGGCGGGGCCCGACGTGCGGGGCCATCGCCACGGAGAACACCGCGAACGCCGCGGCCAGCGCGAAGAGCCCGATGATCGGGACGTAGTTCGAGAGCATCAGCGGCACCCTACGGTGAGGACGATCACGTTCCGGGGAGGGAACAGCGGCCGACGGAGCGTGTCGACATGTGTTCGGAGTGTGATGCCGGCCACGGTCATACCGCCGGGGCCAGCCGGGTCAGGAAGGCCACGGCGCGGTCCACGCCGTCGCCGTGCCGACCGTCGGTGAGGTTGCCCATCAGGCGCAGTGCCGCGTTCACCAGAACAGGCCGTTTGAGCCCGTGCGCGGTGGCGAAACGGACGACGTCCGGGCGGCTGAGCAGCGCCAGGAACCCCATCCCCAGCCGGTGGTGCCGGCCGTATTCGGCGCGCAGCCGGTCGGGGTAACGGCGCAGGACGCTCTCCCTGGCGGGGCCGGCGGGGGCGGCGATCGCCTCGACGGCGGTCTCGGCGGCCATCCGGCCGGTCTCCATGGCATAGCTGATCCCCTCGCCGTTGAAGGGGTTGACCACGCCGGCCGCATCGCCGGTGAGCAGCAGTCCCCGGCTGTAGGACGGCTGGCGGTGCAAGGCCATCGGCAGCCCGGCACCGCGGAGGGGCGTGACGGCGTTCTCCTCGGTCAGCTCCCACTCGGGCGGCAGGGTGGCCAGCCAGTTCCGGAGGACCTCGCGGTGGTCTGCGCCCGTGGCGCGGCGGGTGTCGAGCAGGCCGAAGCCGACGTTCGCCGTTCCGTCACCCATGCCGAACACCCACCCGTAGCCCGGCATCGAGTCCGCGCTGGGGCCCGCGGCCGTGAGGTCGAAGGAGATGTCGAGGTAGTGGTCGTCGGTCTTCGGCGTGCGTACGTATCGGCGGACGGCCACGCCGAGCGGCCGGTCCTCGCGCCGGACGAGGCCCAGCGACTTGGCCAGCCGCCCGGACAGCCCTTCGGCCGACACCACCAGAGGCGCCCGCCAGGTGACCGGCGCCTTGTCGGGACCCACCTGCGCGTGCACCCCGGCGACCCGGCCGGCGTCGTCGAGCAGCGGATCGCTGACGGTGACCTCGGTGTACAGCCGGGCTCCCGCGCCCTCCGCGTGCGCGGCGAGCATGGCGTCCAGCTCGCGCCGCGGGCGGACCAGGCTGTAGCCCGGCCAGCGGCCCAGCCGCGGCCAGTCGACCTCGACGACCTGACCGCCGCCGTGCACCCGCAACCCGCGGTGGCGGACCCAGCCGGCAGCCGGCGAGGTGTCGATCCCCATGGCCTCGAGCGCCTTCACACCGCGGGGAGTGAGGCCGTCGCCGCAGACCTTCTCGCGCGGGAACCGGGCCTTCTCGAGGACGACGACATCGAGGCCCGCGCGCGCCAGCCACCACGCCGCCGAGGAACCGGCCGGGCCGGCGCCGACGACGACCACGTCGGCGCTGCGCTGCGCCCGTGAGTCCTCCGTCATCGCGCTCGACACCGGCGATGCCCCTCTCTTCTGGCCCTTGCTGACCGACGGCCCGAGCTTGTGAATAGATTCACAAGTGGCTTGGTCCGAGTCTAGGCCCGGGTGTGAGCAAGCTGACAGGGCCCCCTCGCGGCGGGCGTCAGGGCCCTCCCGTTCCCTCCTCGCGCAGGGCAGCGGAGCTCGCCGCAGACAGCAGGCAGACAGCCACGCACGGCCTCAGCGCGCTGCACCGAGCCGGTGGTGCGACGACTCCTCGAACCCGGCCAGGACCTGGCCATCCGCTACACCGGACGACCGGCCGAGATCGGGGCGGTCAGCAGCCGGCGCCCGCGGACGACTCCGGCCCTGCGCACGGCGACCCTTCTCGCGCGACCGGCTCAGCCGGGTCGGGCGGCTCCGGCAAGGGATTGGGCACCGGCGGTGCCGGGGGTGGCGGCGACACGGGATCGAACGGCGACGGCGGCTCCGGCGGCACAGGGGGCGGGGGTGTCGTCATGGAACGACGCTAGATCCGCGACGGTCACTGCGGAAGCATCGGCTGCCTTCAGGCTGCGGATCCGGCCGGACAGCCTTCGACGGTGCGATCCGCCGGTTTGGGCCGGTCTCAGACCCGGCGGCCGCGGTGCAGGGCCACGATCCCGCCGGTCAGGTTGCGCCAGCCCACATCGGCCCAGCCGGCTTCCTGCACCCGAGCAGCGAGCGCGGGCTGGTCGGGCCAGGCCCGGATCGACTCGGCGAGGTAGACGTAGGCCTCGGGGTTGCTGCTCACCGTCCGCGCGATGCGCGGCAGTGCCTTCATCAGGTACTCGGTGTAAACGGTGCGGAACGGCGACCACGTGGGGCTGGAGAACTCGCAGATCACCAGCGTCCCGCCGGGACGGGTAACCCGACGGAACTCGCGCAGCGCGGCGTCGGGGTCGGCCACGTTGCGCAGCCCGAAGGAGATGACGACGCTGTCGACGCTCTCGTCCGCCAGCGGCAGAGCCATCGCGTCGCCGGCCACCTTGGGCACCGGCCGCGCGGCTCCTGCGGCCAGCATGCCCTGCGAGAAGTCGCAGGCGATCGCGGTCACCCCGCCCGCGGCCAGTTCCACCGTCGACACCGCCGTCCCGGCGGCGACGTCGAGCACCGTCTGGCCCGGCCGGGCCCCCAGGGCCTCCCGCGTGGCCCTCCGCCAGGAGGCGTCCAGGCCGGCGGAGAGCACCGTGTTCGTCACGTCGTAGCGGCGCGCGACCCGGTCGAACATGGCGGCCACCTCGGCCGGCTGCTTGTCCAGTTGTGCCCGGACCCCGGCGGTGTGTGCGTCGTCTCGCCGGTCTCCCACAGCAAGGACGCTACAAGGCTGCCTACGCTGGGATGGTGACCGCGGCTGCTCTGACCTCCCCGGACGCCGCCTCGCTGACCGTGACGACCGTCCGCACGGACGACGCAGCCACGCTGATCGACCTGGTTCCGGCCGAAGGAGCGCTCTCGTGGGTCCGCCGCGGCGAGGGTCTGGTGGGCTGGGGTGAGGCCGCGCGACTGGAGGTCTCCGGCCCGGATGCGCTCGCCGAGGCCGCCGCCTGGTGGGCTCAGTACACCGAGGATCTGGCCGTCGACGACGCGCTCGGCGTCCCTGGTTCCGGGCCGGTCCTGTTCAGCAGCATCGCGTTCGACCCGACCGCCGGGACGTCGGTCTTCGTCGTCCCCCGGGTGACCGTCGGCCGCCGCGACGGCCGCGGCTGGATCACCACGATCGGCGACGCCGACGACCGTGACCGCATGGCGGAGGATCCGGTGGACGACAGCACGGCCCCGCGCCTGCGCTACGCCGACGGCGCCCTGGACCCGGCAAGCTGGTGTGCCGCGGTCCAGATCGCGGTCCAGCGGATCGGCGCCGGGGAACTGGCGAAGGTGGTCCTTGCCCGCGACCTGCTGGTCGCGTCCGACGTCCCCCTCGACCCCCGCCGCCTGCTGCGACGGCTGGCCGCGCGCTTCCCGGACTGCTGGACGTTCGCCGTCGACGGGCTGCTCGGGGCGACCCCGGAGCTCCTGCTCCGCCGGACCGGCCGCGAGCTGTCCGCACGCGTGCTGGCCGGCACCGCTCCACGCGGAGCTGGAGCCGACGACGACCGGCTGGCCGCCGCACTGATCGGCTCGGCCAAGGACCGCGCCGAGCACGAGCTCGCGGTCGACTCCCTGGTCCGCGCGCTCGAGCCGTTCTGCACCACGCTCACGGCGCCGGCGGAACCCCAGCTGCTGACCCTGGCCAACGTCCGGCACCTGGCCACCGACGTCGTCGGGACCCAGCGGAGCGGCGGCACGCGGGGCCGGGCGGGCCTGCTGGATCTGATCGGCGCCGTCCATCCGACGGCGGCCGTGTGCGGCACGCCCACGGCGGACGCCGCCGCGGTCATCGCTGAGCTCGAGGGAATGGACCGGGGACGCTACGCGGGCCCGGTCGGCTGGCTCGACGCCCGGGGGAACGGAGAGTTCGGACTCGCGCTGCGCTGCGCCGAGCTCACCGGCGACGACGGAGCCCGGCTGTTCGCCGGCTGCGGCATCGTGGCCGGCTCGGATCCAGCCGCCGAGCTGGCCGAGACCCAGGCGAAGTTCGCCGCCTTCCAGGCCGCTCTCGAGGGGTAGCGCGCGGCTACTGGCCGGCCGGGGAGAACGACTGGACGACGGCCAGCTCCGTCGGGGCCGGGGTGGCGTGCACCGTCGCGAAGCCGGCGATCCCCGCCGCCACAGCGACGGTCGCGCCCATGAGGCGCAGCGAGCTCATGATCGTGCGGGTCATCTCAGAAGCGCTGACCGGTCGGCGAGAGGGTGATGCAGTCGTTGTGGTGCTGAGTCGGCTTGGCCGCGTCGCAGAAGAACACCGGGATCCGGCCGCTGTCCGTGACGATGAACTTGTCGGGACCGTTGCCGTTGCCCGGCCCCTCGATGATGTAGGCCGGACCGTCGTTCACCGGCGCCGCGGAGGCGGCCGGCGCGATGGCGACCGAGCCGAGAGCCGCGATCCCGGCCACGGCCAGGGTGAGGGCGAAGCGGCGGGCGGTGCGGACCTGCGGGCGGGTGCTGCTGGTCATGTCGGCTCTCCTTGCGTGTCGGGACCGGGTCGGTCCCCGGTGACAGATCTGACGATGGAGTGCACAGCGCAGGGCTCCGACGAGGGAGCCACAAGAAGGGCGCAAGGAATCAGCGCCGGCACCCGGCGAAGCCGGGTGCCGGCGCCGGAGCTCAGAAGCGCCCGCCGTTGGGCACGACGACGCAGTTCTTCTGGGCGGCCTTGTCGATAGCGGCCTGCGCCTGCGCCTCGAGCTTGCTGGCGACCAGGTCGAGCCCGTCGGCGACCATCTCGGTGACCCGTGCCTGGGCCGGCGTCATCGTGTCCTCGTGGGCACGCAGCGAAGCGGCGGCTGCGCGGGACCTGGCGGCCAGCTGGAGCAGCGGGGCAACCTTCGCGGTCGCCTCGGCGACCTTCTTGTTCGAGTCCGCGAGGTCCTTGGCGGTGCAGACCTTGGGGGCCTTCACCGGCTTGCCGTTCTTGTCGTAGACGACGTCCGGCGGCGGGGTCACGGCGGCCGGGTCGGTCGCGGCCGGGTCGCTCGCCGCGGGATCGGTCGCGGCGACGTCGCCGGCAGCCGGCTGCACGGCGACGACGTCGTCCGCGAAGGCGGCGGGGGCGATGGCAACGGCGCCGAAGGCCGTCACGCCGGTCATGGCCAGCGTCACCGCGATCCGGCGGAGGGGGCTGATCGTCGTGTTCATGTCGTCGTCTCTCCTTGACTTCCCGGGACCGGGTGGGTCCCGGTGACAGAAACGACGATGCAGGCCCAACCGCAGGCCTCCCGCGCGGAATCCGCAAGAAAGCCACAAGGAACGCCGACCGGCGGAAGACCCTCAGAGGGCGCGTGCGGCAGCGTCCCGGAGCGCCTGCGCGAGCGCCGCGTCGCCCCGCTGATCGGTGCGGACGACGACAACGCGCGGGCCGCCCAGCCCGAGCGCCCCGGCCAACTCGCCTGGATCGGCCACGGCGCTGGCCGCCCAGCCCAGTGACCGCGCGACGGCCACCAGGTCGCGCCCGTGCGGAGTGCCGAAGACCCGCGGGTAGTCCTGCTGGTGGCGCTCCTCCCCCGGTTCCAGCTGGGCGAAGATCCCGCCGCCGTCGTTGTCCGGGACGATCACGGTCAGATCGGGGACCGGCTCACCGTGGCCGGTGAGCAGCCCCGTCAGGTCGTGCAGGAACGTCAGATCGCCCATCAGGGCGAACGCCGGGCGGCGGCCGTGCGCCACAGCCGCACCGATTGCGGTCGAGATCGTCCCGTCGATCCCGGCCACACCGCGGTTGGCCAGCACCCGCACGTCGCCGCGGGGCACCGCCACCCGGTCGACGTCCCGAACCGGCGTCGACGAACCGAGCACCAGCAACGCCCCTCTCGGCAGCGCCGCGACGACGTCCCGCGCGAGGCGCGGGGCGCTCAGCGAGCCCGTCTCGTCGAGCAGCGCGTCGACGGCCGCGCCGACCCGCGCGGCGGCGTCCTGCCAGACCTCCAGCCACTCGGAGCTGACGGGGTCGATCGGGCGGGCCGCGCCCAGGCCCCGCCCCACCAGTGCGGTGCTCCGCGCGGTGTCCGGCCACCGTGGAGCGCCGGCCATGGTCTCCACCAGCACGTCCGAGTCGGCGAGCAGCGCGCTGACCGACCGGGCCAGCGTCGGACGCCCGAGGACCACCACGTGGTCGGGCCGGTGCTGGGCCAGCCACCCCGGCACGCCCAGCAGCAGCACACCCCCACGGACGGCGCCGGACCATGCGCCGCTCGACGGTTCCGCGAGGACCGGCCACCCGAAGGCACGAGCGGTCTCGGCCGCGATGCGGCCGGTCACGGCCGCGCCGTCGCCGGCGACCACCAGGGTGCGTCGCGGGCGGCCGACCGACGGCGCGGGCGACTCATGGGCCGGGGCTGCCTCCGTCCACGGCCGCCCCTCCGGCCGCCCGGCCCACGGCGCCGACAACTCGCCGGGCGGTTCGTCGTCGGGCAGCAGCGGCTCGCGCAGCGCCAGGTTCAGGTGCACCGGCCCCGGATCCCCCGAGAGCGCGCCGGTAGCGGTCAGCAACGCCCGTGCGGCAAGCGACCGCCAGTACCGGTTCTGCGGAGCCTCCCGGCCGGCCTCCGGCACGCCGACGTCGGCGCTCCAGCGCACCGCGCCGCCGTACAGGCCGGGCTGGTCGATGGTCTGGTTGGCGCCCGTCCCGCGCAGTTCCGGCGGGCGGTCGGCGGTGAGCGCCAGCAGCGGCACCCCGCTGGCGTCGGCCTCGAGCACCGCGGCGTGCAGGTGCGCGGCCGCCGTCCCCGACGTGGTCAGGACCGGGACCGGCAGCCCGGAGGCCTTTGCCAGGCCGAGTGCCAGGAACGCCGCGGTCCGCTCGTCGATCCGCACGTGCAGGCGCAGCCGGCCGGCCCGCTCGGCGGCCGCCAGGGCGAGAGCCACGGGCGCGGACCGAGACCCGGGCGCGAGGACGGCGTCAGTGACACCGCCCCGGACGAGCTCGTCGACCAGAACCCGGCCGAACGCGGTGGATGGGTTCACGCGGCGAGCACCTCGGTCAGGCGGGCCCGCCAGCGCGCGTCCGTGCCGGGGTCGGCCGCTACGGCCGCGAGGCGGTCGGGCTCCGGGCGGACGACGGGCAGAGCGCCGTCCACGGGCAGCATGGGCGCGCTGCTCACGTCGGCCGTGAACAGCGCCACGGTGGCGAGGCCGCAGGCGAACGGCAGCTCGGGGAGCGCGGCGGCGAGCGCCACCCCGGCGGCGATGCCCACCGAGGACTCCAGCGCGGAGGAGACCACGCACGGCAGGCCGTGCGCCTCGGCCACCCGCAGCGCGGCCCGCACACCGCCCAACGGCTGCACCTTGAGGACGACGACGTCGCAGGCCTCACGGAGATCCACCCGCAGCGGGTCGACCGCCCGTCGCAGGACCTCGTCTGCCGCGATACGGACGTCCACCCGGCGGCGCAGGGCGACCAGATCCTCGAGGGTCGGGCACGGCTGCTCGACGTACTCCAGCCCCACGCGGTCCAGCTCGGCGATCCGGGCGGCCGCGGTCTCGACGTCCCAGGCGGCATTCGCGTCCACCCGGATCGCGCCGCCCGGGCCGAGCGCATCGCGGACCGCCTCGACCCGGGCGAGGTCGTCGGCCGGCGTCTGGCCGGGTTCGGCGACCTTGACCTTCGCGGTGCGGCAACCGGACGCCGTGACGATCGCGTGCGCCTGCTCCGCGCCGACGGCCGGCACGGTCACGTTGACCGGGACCCGATCGCGGACGGGGTCCGGCCAGCCGACGAAGGCGGCCTCCTCGGCGGCGGCCCACCACCGCCGGCTCTCCGTGACGTCGTAGTCCCAGAACGGTGAGAACTCGCCCCAGCCGGCCGGGCCGCGCACCAGGACGCCGTCGCGCACGTCGATCCGACGGAACCGGGTGCGCAGCGGCACCTCGTAGACATGCACCTCCCGGACGCGGGCGTCCGGGACACCCGCCTCGGAGATCACGCCGCACAGCCTAGATCGGCAGGGACGTAACCTTGCCTCCCGTGGCCAGGCACCTCACCCTCGTGCCCGCGCCGGACCTCTCCGAGGACGACGTCCGCGCCGCACTCGACGGCACCCGTCCGATCGCCGTCCTTCCTGCCGGGCCGCCGGCCGTGGTCGACGCCGCCCGGCGGGTGCTGCGCCCGGAGGAAGAGCTGGAACCCGGCGCCGACCTCGTCGTCGTGACCTCGGGATCCACCGGTGGCGGGCGGGCGGTTCTCCTCTCCTCCGCCGCTGTCCGGGCCTCCGGCACCGCGACGCTCGACCGGCTCGGTGGGCCGGGGAGCTGGCTGCTCGCGCTGCCGGTCTCGGCGATCGCGGGACTGCAGGTGCTGTGCCGCAGCGTCCTGGCCGGCCGGCGGCCCACCGTCCTGGCTCCCGGCGAGACCCTCGCCGTCGCGGCCGACCGGCTGCCGGACGGCGACCGGCGTTACACCGCGCTGGTGCCCACCCAGCTGCGCCGCTACCTCGACCACGAGCCCGACGCGCTGCGGACCTTCGACGGGGTGCTCGTGGGCGGGGCGGCCACCGACCCGGTGCTGCTCGACCGGGCACGCCGCGAGGGCGTCCAGGTGGTCACGACCTACGGGATGACCGAGACCGCCGGCGGCTGCGTCTACGACGGCCTCCCCCTGGACGGGGTCACCGTCCGTGTGGACGACGGCGGCGTGCGGCTGGCCGGCCCGATGCTCGCGCTGGGCTACCGGCTCGATCCGGCCGCCACCGCCTCGGCCTTCGCCGACGGCTGGTTCGCCACCCGCGACGCCGGCAGCCTGGACACCGACGGCCGGCTGACCGTCACGGGGCGGCTGGACGACGTCGTCGTCACGGGCGGGGTCAACGTCGCGCCGGCGGCCGTGGAGGCAGCGCTGCGCGCACACCCGGCCGTCGCCGACGCCGTCGTCTTCGGCCGGCCCGACGACGACTGGGGGCAGCGGGTGGTGGCCGCCGTCGTGCCGGCCCCCGGGCACACGCTGGAGCTGGCGGTCCTGCGGACCTGGGTGGCCGAGCGCCTCGGGGCGCCGGCAGCGCCCCGTGAGCTGCACGCCGTCGACACCGTGCCCGTCCTGCACACCGGCAAGCCCGACCGCCGCGGCATCGCGGCGACCGTCCTCCAGGGAGATCGCTGACCATGGCCACCCCCACCCAGTGGCTGGCCGGTGCCCGTCCGCGCACGCTGCCGGCCGCCCTCGCGCCCGTCCTCGTCGGATCCGGTGCCGCCGCGGCGCTCGACGGCTTCCGCCTGCTGCCGGCACTGCTCGCCCTGGTCGTCGCTCTGGCGCTGCAGGTGGCGGTGAACTACGCCAACGACTACTCCGACGGCCGCCGCGGCACCGACGCCGAGCGGGTCGGGCCGATGCGTCTGGTCGGCTCCGGCGCGGCCCCGCCGCACGCGGTTCTCGCGGCCGCCGGTGCGTCGTTCGCCGTCGCCGCCGTCGCCGGGCTCGGACTGGCTGCCCTGTCGAGCTGGTGGCTGATCATCGTCGGCGTGGTCTGCATCGCGGCTGCCTGGACCTACACCGGAGGCCCGCTGCCCTACGGCTACCGGGCGCTGGGCGAGGTCTTCGTCTTCGTCTTCTTCGGCCTGGTCGCCGTCGTCGGCACCACCTACGCGCAGACCCGCACGCTGCCCGGGCTCGCCTTCGCCGTGGCCGTGCCGATCGGGTTGCTCTCGGTGGCGCTGCTGATGGTCAACAACCTGCGGGACATCGCGGGGGACGCCGTCGTCGGCAAGCGGACCCTGGCCGTGCTGCTGGGCGAGCGCACCACCCGGCTGGCCTACGTGGCCCTGCTCGCTGTGCCACTGCTCGTTGTCGCCGTCGTCGGTGTGCAGCGCCCGTGGGTCCTGGTGGGCCTGCTCGGCGCCCCCCTGGCGCTCCGCCCGGCGCGTACGGTGCTCTCCGGCGGGCGGGGACCGGCCCTGATCGGCGCACTGCAGGGCACCGGGCTGCTCACCCTCGCCACCGGGGTCCTGCTGGGGATCGGGCTCGCCCTCAGCGGCTGAGCGGCACGCTGACGGTTACTCGTCCTCGGTGCCGCTGAGACGGGCGCGGAGGTCCTCCTTGGCCGCGCGCCGCGCGAGCGAGCGCGCGGCGAGCCCCTCGTTCAGCCGCTCCCGTGAGGGGCGGAGGAGGAGGTAGGCCACCGGCATCGACAGCAGCAGACCGAACAGCAAGCCCGAGAAGAAGTCCAGGCCGGTCCACCAGAGCACGAGGGTCAGCAGCACGAAGATGCCGAGCCGGCCGACCGTGTACATCAGGAGCCACGGCAGGATGCGCGGGGGCGTCGCGGGGCCGCCCGTCGGGCTCGTGGCGGCACTGCTCTCAGCCATGACGGCCCTCCCGTTTGATCGACTGAACGCGCCGGATCGCGCCGGCCGCAACGTCCTCAGCCATGACGACCCTCCCACTTGGTGGAAAGAACCACCGTCGTGCGGGTCCGCGCGACCCCTCTGATCCGGTTCAACGCACTGATGGTGGCCTCCAGTGCCGGGATGTCGGTCACACGCACCTTGAGCACGTACCCCTCGCTGCCGGCCACCCGCCAGCAGTCCTCGACCTCGGGCAGCGCCCGCAGGCCCTCCTCGACTCCGGTGTCGTCCACCGCGTCGCTCTCGATCACGCTCACCAGGGCGGTGACGTGCAGCCCCACGGCATCGGGATCGAGGACCGCGCGGTAGGCCGTGATCACGCCGGCGGCCTCCAGCTTGCCCACGCGTTCGTGCACCGCCGGGGAGGAGAGCCCCACCTGACGCGCCAGTTCGGCGTAGCTGGCCCTGCCGTTGTCGCGCAGCAGGTCGATCAGCTGCCGGTCCACGGCATCGATGGCGATGTCTCCGTTCTCACCTGCGGCGCCACGGGGCCCGTTGCCCGGCGCAGCTCCGACACGACACCGAGTATCGCCGCGGACGTACGCTGGCGTACGACGAGGGGGTGGAACCGTGGCGTTCCTGGTGCTGCTGGTGGTCGCGGTCGTGGTCGTCGTCCTGGTGATGCGGGCCGGAGGACCGTCCGCAGGCGCCGGACCACGACGTCCACGGCCCGCACGGCGGCCCCGCTCGGTGCCCCCCGTGGCGCCGGACGACGACCCCGAGTTCCTGCGCGAGCTGGGCCGTCGCGCCCGGAGGGACGACGGTTCGCCGAACTGATCAGGCGGCCGGACGGAACAGCCGCCACCAGCTGCGCCGGACGGCTGCCACAGGCTCCTCGGCCGGAGCGGTGCCGACCGCGTCGGACGCCTCCCCCGGCCAGCCCACCGGCGCGCCATCCGCCGGGTCGGGACCGGGCCAGCCCAGGCCGCTGCTGCCCTCGGACGACGTGTGCCCGTCCCGGTGGGCGCCCGCCGACTCGGCCGGGCGCTGGGCGAGCGCGGCGGCCACCAGGGGATGGCGGGACCCGCCCTCGGCGGCGGCGTGCTTACCCACGGTGCGCTCCGGGGTGCGCGATCGCGCAGAGGGTGTCGCAGGGCGTCGGACGGGCGTTCATGGAGGGCATGGAAACACGGGGGGCCGACATCCGTCACCAGGTCGCCGTGGAAAGCCCCTTCGATGGGGTGACGTGGAATCGGAGAGGCGGAACCGGCGTCACTTCAGGCCGGCGTAGCTGTGCAGCCCGGTCGACACCATGTTCACGTAGAGCAGGTTGAAGACCATCACGACCAGCCCCGTGACGTTGACCCACGCCGCCGCCCGGCCACGCCACCCAGCGGTCGTCCGGGCGTGCAGGTAGGCCGCGTAGACGACCCACGCGATGAACGCCCACGTCTCCTTGGGGTCCCAGCCCCAGAACCGGCCCCAGGCGCTCTCCGCCCAGATGGCCCCGGCGATGACCGCGAAGGTCCAGATCGGGAAGCCGAAGACCGCGGTGCGGTGCGCGACCCGGTCCAGGGTGGCCGCCGAGGGCAGCCGCGAGAGCACGCCGTCCGGCTGGGCCTGCCCCTCGGCCAGCTTGGCGTCGTACCGCGACCGCACCAGGTACATCGCACTGACGATGCCGCTGAGGAAGAAGATGCCGAACCCGAGGATCGCGCTCGTGACGTGCACCGCGAGCCAGCTCGAGCGCAGGGCCGCGACCAGCGGACCGGCCTCGGCGTAGAGGAACAGCCCGATCCCGACCATGGCGAGCACCACCGGCGCCATGACGAACAGGCCGAGGTGGCGCACCGCGGGCACCCGCACGGCGAAGACGAGGAAGGCGACCACGCCGACCAGCGTCACCGCGGTGCCGAACTCGTACATGTTGCCCCAGGGCAACCGGTCGGCCGCCAGGCCGCGGGTGACCATGACGCCGAGGTGCGTGAGGGCCCCGAGGGCGGTCACCGCCACGGCGATCAGTCCCCAGCGCCGGCTGCGCGCCGGCTCGCTCAGGACGTCGGCAGCCGTGGGTGCGGTCGGTGCCGCTCCGTTGCCGGCGGCGACCAGTTCGGGCGTCCGGACCGGCCGGCGACCGAACGCCAGCTGGGCGCAGAACGCGACGACGGCCACGGAGTACAACGCCACGCTGACGGAGAACAGCTGGTTCGACAGCGCGGCGAGCGAGGGGTCAGGAGTCACGCGGGGAGTCCTCCGGTTTCGATGCGCGGGCGCCGAGCGCGGCACCCAGGTCGTCGGACAGCGCGGCGAACCGTGGCCCGCTCTCGCCGCTCCCACGTGTGAGCGTGGCGACCGTGAGCACGGTACCGCCGCCCCCGGCAGCGGGAGCGACCCGGGCGAACACCCGCTCCCGGCGGAGCAGCAACATCCCGAGCAGGCCGACCAGGAGTGAGATCGCCGATCCCAGCACCCAGTACTCGCCGGGGTCGTGCGAGAACTGGAGGGCGGCGAACTCCTTGACCCCGGTGAAGCCGATCTTCGTCCCGTCGGGCAGTGTCATCGACTGGCCCGGGGTCAGGTTGGCCGCACCGACCTTCGTCAGCCGGCCGCGGTCGATCTGGGTGGCGTCCAGCGAGTAGACCGACTGCGGGATGCCGGAGTCCAGCCCCAGGTAGCCCTGGTAGGCGAAGATGGCGACCTCCGGCGCGAGCGGCCGCGGGTCCACCGACGTGAGGATCTGGTTCTGCACCAGGCCGGTGGGCGCGAACAGACCCTGCAGCGCCAGCTGCTTGTCCTTGCCCTTGCCGAGGTCGGGCAGCTTGAGCGCGCCCTCGCTGCTCATCGTCTTCGTGTCCGACGGCAGGAAGGGCACCGAGAGGTCGGTGAACTTCGTGCCGTCGGGCAGCGTCACCGAGAACGTCGGGCTGAAGCCGTGGCCGGTCACGTAGACGCGGTCGCCGTCCACCCGGAGCGGGTCGTTGACCCCGATCGTGGCGTCCTTGCCGGCCTGGCCGGGCGCGCCGTAGCTGATCTTCGCGGTGAAGGACGACGCCGTGAGGTTCTGCTCGTAGGTGGCGCGGAAGTCCTGGAGGTCGATGCAGAGCGGGGTCAGGTCGGCGCCGCTGACCAGCGGGCCGGACTTGTAGCTGTCGTACTGCTGGAACGAGTTGCAGAAGCCCTGACCCTCGGTGAGCAGGATGCTCCCCTCGTACCCCCAGAGCTTGCCGCCCGCCAGACCGAGCAGCAGCGCCACCAGCGAGAGGTGGAACAGCAGGTTGCCGGTCTCCTTGAGGTAGCCCTTCTCGGCGGACAGCTCGGGCCCGGCCACCCCCTCACGGCGCACGACGCGGAAGCGCCGGACCCGCAGCTCCTCCTCGACGACGTCGAGGGCGGCGCCCCCGGCCAGCGGCGTCGTCAGCTGCCCCGAGTCGGGCAGCCGCAGCAGGTTCCGTGGAGCGAGCGGCGGCGCCGCGCGCAGGCCGCGCGCGTGCTCGAGCGCCCGTGGCAGCACGCAGCCGATCAGCGAGATGAACAGCAGCAGGTAGATCGCGGCGAACCACGGCGAGCTGAAGACGTCGAAGAGGTACAGCCGGTCGAGGACCGGCGCGAGCACCGGATGGTCGGTGAAGTACCGCGAGACGTTGGTCTTCGACAGCGAGCGCTGCGGCAGCAGCGAGCCCGGCACGGCGGCCAGCGCCAGCAGGAACAGCAGGATGATCGCCGTCCGCATGGCGGTGAGCCGCCGCCACCAGTGCAGCAGCCGCGCGGCGAGCCGGCGTCCCGGGGACGGCGGGGCCGGCGGCGGTGCGGCGGCCGATTCCCGCGGCGGCGCGACGACGCTCACAGTGCAGACTCCCCGAATCCGGTCGCGGCCAGCCATGACCGCAGCCAGCCCATGAGCTCGGTCCAGGCACCGGTCACCAGGAGCACTCCCACGAGCACGAGCACCCCTCCCCCGACCTGGGTGACGGCGCGCGCGTGCCGGCGCAGGAAGCTGGTCGCCCCGAGCGCCCAGCGGGCGCCGAGTGCCACGAGCACGAAGGGGATGCCCAGCCCCAGGCAGTACGCGAGGCCCAGCAACGCCCCGCGCGCCGCGGTGGCCTGCGAGAAGGCCAGGGAGTAGACAGCCGCCAGCGTGGGGCCCAGGCACGGCGTCCAGCCGAGGCCGAAGACGATGCCGAGCAGCGGCGCCCCGGCCAATCCCACCGCGGGACGGGCCGACAGCCGCTTCGTCCGTTGCAACAGCGGCAACCAGCCGAGGAAGCCCAGACCCACCACGATCGTGACGACGCCGAAGATCCGGTTGAAGACGTCGGCGTGTTGCAGCAGCAGCCGCCCGAGGGCTCCGAACCCCGTGCCGACGGTGACGAAGACAGCGGTGAACCCCAGTACGAACAGGACGGCGCCCAGCACCATCCGCGTACGCGGCGACCGCTCGTCGACACGGACCGCGGTGTCCGTGCCGCCGTCCCCGGGCCGACCGGCCGGGCTCGTCACGGGCGCGCCGGTGCCGACCAGCCCCGCCACGTAGGAGAGATAGCCGGGCACGAGGGGCAGCACGCACGGCGAGGCGAAGCTGATCAGCCCGACCAGGGCAGCCACGCCGGCGGCCACGAGGAGGGGTCCGTCGGTGACCAGGCCGCGGAAGGTGTCGCCCATGCTCACCGCTCCTTCAGGACGCGGTCGAGGACGCGGCGAAGGTCCTGCTGCGTCACGGTGCCGGTGTAGACGGCGGCGACGCGGTTCTGGCGGTCCAGCACGATGGTCGACGGAATGGCGCTGGCGGGGTAGTCCCGAAAAGCCAGCGCTACCTCGCCGCGCGGGTCGTAGACCGAGGGGAACTCGATGCCGAACCGCGTGACGAAGGCCTGCGGGAACTGCTCGCTGGTCTCCTTCACGTTCAGGCCGACGAACTTCACCCCCTGGCCGCGCATGTCGGCGTAGACCTGCTGGAACTCCGGCGTCTCCACCCGGCAGGGCGCGCACCAGGAACCCCAGAAGTTGAGGACGGCGACGTTTCCGCGCAGCGAGTCGGAGGAGAAGCGGCCCCCGCCGAGCAGCTTCCCGGAGAACGTCGGCGCCGTGGCCCGCTGATCGAGTGCGATCACCTGGCCCGCGGGAGTGCCGGCCACGAAGCGGAACTCGCCACCGTTGTTGACGGCCACCGCGCCGGAACCGGTCGAACAGCCCGTGAGGAGCACCAGCAGGCCCAGCACCGCGGGCAGCAGACGCGATCTCATGCGCCGGGCACCGCGTCGGAGTCGGTGGTGCCCGCGGGTTCGGCGTAGGAGAGGCCCACGAACCGGTTCCCCTCGTAGGTCAGCGACGTGACGCTGGCCAGGCCACACTGCCGACGGCGCGGATCGTGCACGTAGCGGCGTCCCTCGAGATGCAGCCGCAGGGTCCAGATGGGCAGCTGATGGCTGACGAGGACGGCGGCGCTGCCGCGGGCGGCGTCGCGGGCCGCCTCCACGGCGGCCAGCATGCGGGCGGCGATCTCCACGTACGGCTCGCCCCAGGACGGCTGGAACGGATTGCGGAGCTTCCACCAGTTCCGGGGGGCACCGAAGACCCCGACCCCACCACCGGCCACGTTCATGCCCTCGAAGGCGTTGCCGGCCTCGATCAGCCGCTCGTCGATCGACACCGGCAGGTCGAGGGTCTCGGCGAGGGGTCGCGCGGTCTGCTGCGCGCGCTCGAGCGGGCTGGACACCAGATGCGTGACGTCGCGGCCGGCCAACCAGGCGGCGGCCTTGTCCGCCATGGCCTCGCCGTCCGAGGACAGCCGGAATCCGGGCAGCCGGCCGTAGAGGATCTTGCCCGGGTTGTGGACCTCGCCGTGCCGGAGGAGGTGGACGACCGTCTGCTCCTGTGTCACCTGGTCTGCTCCTGCGTCACGAGCCCACCTCGGCGGCGGCCCGGGCGGCCGCGGGCAGCGCGGCCAGCACGCGATCGAGCGCCTCGCCG
Organism: Blastococcus sp.; assembly: GCA_025465355.1. Classification (GTDB taxonomy): domain Bacteria; phylum Actinomycetota; class Actinomycetes; order Mycobacteriales; family Geodermatophilaceae; genus Blastococcus_B. The sequence goes on from JAODNN010000183.1 coordinate 17,948, forward strand.
GAGAGCGCGGCGTTGACGAACCAGGCCTCGAACGCCGACGGCGGCAGGTACACGCCCCGGGCGAGCAGCGCATGGAAGAAGGCGGTGAACTGCGCGGTGTTCTGGCTACGCGCGTCGTCGTAGGTGCGCACCTGGCGCTCGTCGGGCACGAAGAAGATCGAGAACATCGAGCCGGCCTGCTGCACCCGATGCGGGACCCCGGCCGAGAAGAGGGCGGCGCTGGCCGCGCCGCGGAGCACGGCGGCCACCTCGTCGCAGTGCGCGTAGACCTCGTCGGTGCAGTGCCGCAGGGTGGCCAGGCCCGCGGCCACGGCGACCGGGTTCCCCGACAGCGTGCCCGCCTGGTAGACCGGCCCGGTCGGGGCCAGCTGCTCCATCAGGTCGGCGCGGCCGCCGAACGCGGCAGCCGGCATCCCCCCGCCCATGACCTTGCCGAAGGTGAACAGATCGGCGTCCACGGGGTCCAGGCCGTACCAACCCGAGCGGGACACCCGGAAACCGGTCATCACCTCGTCGAGGATCAGCAGCGCACCGTGGGCGGCGGTGATCCGCCGCAGCGCGGCGTTGAACCCGTCCACCGGCGGGACGACGCCCATGTTGCCGGCGGCGGCCTCGCTGATGACACAGGCGATGTCGGCACCCCGCTCGGCGAAGACCGCCTCGACCGCAGCGACGTCGTTGTAGGGCAGCACGATCGTGTCGGCGGCGGCCCCCGTCGTGACGCCTGGGGTGTCGGGGAGCCCCAGGGTGGCGACGCCGGAGCCGGCGGAAGCCAGGAGCGCGTCGACGTGCCCGTGGTAACAGCCGGCGAACTTCACCACCAGCGGCCGGCCGGTGGTGCCCCGGGCCAGGCGGACGGCGGAGAGCACCGCTTCGGTGCCCGAGTTGACCAGCCGCACCCGCTCGACCGGCGGCATCCGGTCGCGGATCTCCTCGGCGAGGTCGATCTCGCCCTCCGTCGGAGCGCCGAACGAGAGCCCGCGCCGGGCCGCAGCCGTGACCGCCTCGAGGACGGCGGGGTGCGCGTGGCCGAGGATCAACGGCCCCCAGGAGCCCACGAGGTCGACGTAGCGGCGGCCGTCGGCGTCGGTGATCCACGGACCGGAACCCTCGACCATGAAGCGGGGAGTGCCTCCGACGGCGCCGAAGGCGCGGACCGGGCTGTTCACTCCCCCCGGGATGATCCGGCGGGCGCGGTCGAACAGTTCTGCCGAGACCGGGGCTTCGTAGGCATAGTGGGCGGAGTCCAGCGAGGTCACGGATCCAGTGTCCCTTGCGAACCTGAGCGGCCGTCGGGGGTGCCCGGGAGCGCGGCCAGCAGGGCGGCGGACAGCGCGGCGGGGTGCCGCGTGGGCACCAGCAGGGTGCGGCCGTCGGTGAGCCGCAACGGCAGCCCGGTGCGCCCCCGCGGCAGGGTCCAGCCCCCGCCGAGGACCGGCGCCCCGGCATCCACCCCGGAGTCGACCGCACGCGCGTGGGCGACGTCGATCTCGGGGAGGGCGACCCGCTCTCGACCGACCGACAGCCCGTCGTCCGCCACCCGGACCGTCCAGACCCGCTGGGCCGACAGCGTGCCGGCGCCGACGGTCCCGAGGACCCCGACGACGGCCACGACCCAGAGCACCGGCGGCACGTCACCACCCGGGAGGGCGACGTCCAGCACCACGAAGACCGCCAGCGCGGCCGCGACGAGCCAGAACGGCCGCCAAGAGCCGCCGGGCTCCGTGTAACTCCCCCGCGGCCCGATCGTCACCGGCCGGCGGCGAGCCAGCGGGCGGCCTCGACCGCCCAGTAGGTCAGCACCGTGCCTGCGCCGGCCCGGCGGATGGCGGTGAGCGTCTCCAGGACGGCGCGCTCCCGCTCCAGCCAGCCGTTGGCCGCGGCCGCCTCGACCATCGCGTACTCACCGCTGACCTGGTACGCCGACACCGGGACCTGCACCGCGTCGGCAACTCGGGCCACGATGTCGAGGTAGGGCAGCGCGGGCTTCACCATGACGGCGTCGGCCCCCTCGGCGAGGTCCTGAGCCACCTCCCGCAGCGCCTCGTCGGCGTTCGGCGGGTCCATCTGGTAGGTCGAGCGGTCCCCGAACTGCGGCGCACCCTCAGCCGCCTCGCGGAACGGGCCGTAGAAGCCCGACGCGTACTTGGCCGCGTAGGCGAGGATCGGGATCTCGGGAAAAGCCGCGCCGTCCAGGGCCCGGCGGATGGCGGCGACCTGGCCGTCCATCATCCCGCTGGGCGCGATCAGGTGCGCTCCGGCCTGCGCCTGGGCGATCGCCACGGCGGCGTACCGGTCCAGCGTGGGGTCGTTGTCCACGATGCCGGCCGGGGTCACGACGCCGCAGTGCCCGTGGTCGGTGTACTCGCACAGGCAGAGGTCGGCCATCAGCACCAGCTCGTCGCCGAGGTCGGCGCGCAACTGCTCCAGGGCGACGTTCACGATCCCGTCGGCGGCGTCGGCCTGCGAGCCGACGGCGTCCTTCTCGGCGGGGATGCCGAAGAGCATCAGCCCGCCGATCCCGGCCTCCGCGGCCTCGTGCGCGGCCTTCCGGAGCGAGTCGAGCGTGTGCTGGACGACGCCGGGCATCGAGCTGATCGGCGTCGGCTCGGCGATGCCCTGCTTGACGAAGACCGGCAGCACGAGATCGGCCGGGGCCAGCCGGGTCTGCGCGGTCAGCCGCCGCAGCGCGGGCGTCGACCGCAGCCGACGCCCGCGCGCGAACCCGGGGCGGGCGGGCATCGGCAACGGCGCGCTCACTTGTCCTCGCCGCCCTCCGACTCGCGCAGCGACAGGGCGTACTCCGCCAAGGCATCGACCAGCGGACCGACGGCGGCCGTGTCCGGCTGCACGTCGACCCGGAGGCCGAACTCGCGGGCGCTGGCCGCGGTCGCGGGGCCGATCACCGCCACGACGGTGCGCGCGTGCGGCTTGCCGGCGATGCCGACCAGGTTGCGCACCGTGCTGGAGGAGGTGAAGCAGACGGCGTCGAAACCGCCACCCTTGATCGCCTCGCGGACCGACGCGGCGGGCGGGGCGGCACGGACGGTCCGGTAGGCGGTGACGTCGTCGACCTCCCAGCCGCGCTCCTTGAGCCCGGCGGTGAGCGTCTCGGTGGCGATGTCGGCGTGCGGGAGCAGCACCCGGTCGATCGGGTCGAAGACGTCGTCGTAGGGCGGGAAGTCGGCGAGCAGCCCCTCGCTGGACTGCTGCCCGCTGGGCACCAGCTCCGGGACGATGCCGAACGCGCGCACGGCGTCCGCCGTGGACTCTCCGACGCAGGCCACCTTCACCCCGGCGAACGCACGGGCGTCCAGGCCCAGCTCGGCGAACTTCTCACGCACGGCCTTCACCGCGTTCACGGAGGTGAACACGATCCAGCCGTAGCGGCCCGTGACCAGGCCCTTGATCGCGCGGTCCATCTGCGCGGGGCTGCGCGGCGGCTCGACGGCGATCGTGGGCACCTCGACCGGCACGGCCCCGTAGGCCCGCAGCCGCTCGCTCATCTCGCCGGCCTGGTCCTTGGTGCGCGGCACCAGCACCCGCCAGCCGAACAGCGGCCGGCTCTCCCACCAGGACAGGCGGGCGCGCTTGTCGACGGCGGTGCCCACGGTGGCCACGACCGGGCCGGTGAACGCATCGAGCCCGGCGGTCTTCTCCGCCACGGCGGCCAGCTTGGCGGGGACGCTCTTCTGCGCCGTCCCCGAGCCGCCGGTGGTGACGAGGACCGGGGTGCTGCCGGACAGGCCGCCCTCGATCAGCCGGATGGCGGCGTCGGGAAGTTCCTCGGCCGAGCCCTGCAGGACCAGCGTGCTGCCGGCCTTGGCGGCCGCGCCGGCCAGGGCGGGGAGGTCGGCACCGCTCCGCAGGTCCACGGTCACCGCGGTGCTGCCGAGGGCGACACCCGCGTAGGCCGGAACGGCGGTGGCGGTCGCGACACCGGGCACGACGTCGAAGGGCACGGAGGTCCGGCCGACGGCCAGCACCTCCTTGACCACCGCGTCGGCGGTGTAGGGGTCACCGGAGACCAGCCGGACGACGACCGCGCCGTTCTTGGCGGCGGCGACAGCGGCCTTGGCCACCTCGGCCGGCTCACCACCGGCGGGCTCGAGCTCGGCGACCGGGTGGGCGTCGCGGACGGCGTCCTGGACGGCCATCGAGACGTCGGGATCGACGAGGACGAGGGTCGCCTCGGCGAGTGCAGCGGTCGCCCGTGCGGTGAGCATGCCGGGGTCGCCCGGGCCTGCCCCGACGAAGACGACCCGGCCGGCGCTGCCGGCGGTCGCGCGGTTGCGCGTCATCGCGTGCTCCTGATCCTGGCCCGAGTGTGTCGGGCGCGTGTGGGGGTCTGGGAAGGAAGGAATGTCATGGGCCGACCGCCATGAGCTGGGCGGCACCGCGGTCGAGCAGGTCTGCGGCGAGCGCGCGGCCGAGGGCAGCGGCGTCGTCCAGTCGGCCGGACACCGAGCCGCGGACGCTGTCGCTGCCGTCGATCGCGGTGACCGACGCGCGGAGGAACAGCTCCGGGCCGTTGTCGCCCTCGGCGATCTCTGCGTAGGCGGCCACCGGTGCACTGCAGCCGGCCTCGAGCGCAGCGAGCGTGTTGCGCTCGGCCGTCACGCAGGCGCGGGTGGAGGAGTCCTCCAGCCGGCCGAGCAGCTCGCGGGTGCGGGCGTCGCTGGCACGGCACTCGACGGCGAGCGCTCCCTGCGCCGGCGCGGGGAGCACCTGCAGGGGGTCGAGGGTCTCGGTGACGGCGTCGAGCCGGTCGAGCCTGGCCAGCCCGGCGCGAGCCAGGACGACGGCGTCCAGGTCACCCGCGGTGACGCGGCCGAGGCGGGTGTCAACGTTGCCGCGCAGCGGGACGATCTCCAGCCCCAGGCCGAGTGCACGCAGCTGGGCGATCCGCCGCGGTGCGCCGGTGCCGACCCTCGAGCCGGCCGGCAGCTCACCCAGGGTCAGGCCGTTCCGTGCCACGAGCGCATCGCGAGGGTCGTTGCGCTGCGGGACGGCGGCGAGGATCAGCCCGGGGGCCGGCGCGGTAGGCAGGTCCTTGTAGCTGTGCACCGCGAGGTCGATGCTGCCCTCGACGAGCGCCGCGCGGATCGCCGTCACGAAGACCCCGGTGCCGCCGAGCTGCGCGATCGCCTCCGTCGAGCGGTCCCCCTCGGTGGTGATGGGCACCAACTCGACGGCCCTGCCCGTGGACGCCGTGATCGCGTCGGCGACGCCCTGCGACTGGGTACGGGCCAGCGCACTGGCGCGGGTGCCCAGCCGCAGCGTCGTGGTGGGGGCACCTTCGGCAGCGGTCATGTCGGGCCTCCCGGGCGCTCGGGGTCGCCGGCAACGGCCTCGGCGAGCGACGCAGCCTCGACGTCGACAGCGGCGTCGATGCCCAGCCCGAAGAGGGCGCGCAGGGCACCGGCGTAGTCGGTGCCCCCCGGGGAGCCCGCCAGTTCCTTCACCCGCACGGTCGGCTCGTGCAGCAGCTTGTCGACGACCCGGTGAACGGTCCGGGCCACCTCGGCTCGCGCACGGGCGTCGAGGTCGGGCAGCCGGCCGGAGAGGCGCAGCAGCTCGGCGTCGACCACCTCGGCGGCCTGGCTGCGCAGCGCCGACACCGTCGGCGCCACCTCGGCCGCCTGACGCTCGACGCGCAGCAGAGCGGTCTCGGTCTCGATGAGGGCGCGCGCCGCGGCGACGTCGGCGGCGCCGACCGCGTCAGGACCGGCGGTGCCGGAGGCGCGCTCGCCCTGCAACAGGGCGAGATCGACGACGTGCACACCCGGCAACGCCGCGACGTCGGGATCGACGTCACGTGGGAGGGCGAGGTCGACCACGACGAGGGGCCGCCCGGCCCGGTCAGCCAACGCCTCGGCAACCACGTCGGTGCCCACGACCAGGCCACTGGCGCCGGTACAGGTGACCAGGACGTCGGCCTCGGCCAGCTCCTGGGGCAGCCGCGAGAGCTCTGCCATGCGACCACCGACGCTGTCGGCCAGCCGCGCCGCCGTGGCCTCCGTGCGGCTGCTCACGACGACGGCGGCGCCGCGGCGGGCGAGCGTCGTGGCGGCCAGAGCTCCCATGGACCCCGCGCCGACGACGAGCACCACGCGATCCCGCAGGCTCCCGGTACGGCTCTCCACCCGGTCGAGCGCGACCGACACCAGGGAGGCGCCGGCCTTGTCGATGCCGGTCTCGCTGTGCACGCGCTTCCCGACCCGCAGCGCCCGCTGGGCCACCGGGTGCAGGGCGCGCCCGACGGTGCCCTCCTCGCGGGCGAGGGCGTAGGCCGCCCGCAGCTGACCGAGGACCTGCGTCTCGCCGACGACCATCGAGTCCAGGCCGGCGGCGACGGAGAACAGGTGGGTGAGGGCCTGGTCCTCGTAGTGCACGGTGACGTAAGGGGACAACTCCTCGACCGTCGCTCCCGCCTGGCGGGCGAGCACCCGGCTGACGTCGGTGACGCCCCCGTGGAAGCGCTCGACCTCGGCGAACACCTCGATGCGGTTGCACGTGGCCAGCACGACGGCCTCGCTGACGTGGTCGCTCTCGACCAGCTCGTGCAGCGCCTTGACCCGGTCGTCGGTCGTCATGGCGAACTGCTCGAGCAGCGCGAGCGGCGCGGTCTGGTGGGACACACCCACGGCGAGCAGGCTCACGCGGGCTCCCCGATCGCCGGCGCGAGGCGCTGCTGCCCGAGGAAAGCGAGCACCTGCAGTTCGACGGAGAGGTCGACCTTGCGGACATCGACACCGTCGGGCGTCGCGAGGGTCACCGGCGCGAAGTTCAGGATGCTGCGCACGCCCGCCGCGGCGAGACGGTCGCAGACGGCCTGGGCGACCGCGCCCGGTGTGGTGATGACGCCGATCGAGGCCTGCGTGGCGGTGACGACGGCCTCGAGCTCGTCGATCGGGCGCACGGCCTGTCCGCCGATCCGCTGCCCGATACGGGCGGGCGAGGCATCGAAGAGGCCCACGAACTCGAAACCCCGGGAGCCGAATCCGGCGTAGTCGGCGAGGGCCGAGCCGAGGTTGCCGATGCCCACCAGCACACAGGGCCGTGAGCGCTCGACGCCCAGCACCCGCCCGATGCGGTCGCGCAGGGTGTCCACCTCGTAGCCGACGCCACGCACGCCGCACGGCCCGAGGTGGGAGAGGTCCTTGCGGAGGCCCGCGGGGTTCACCCCGGCGGCGGTGGCCAGCTCACCGGAGGAAACGGTGCTGCGGCCGCCGTCGGCCAGGGTGCTGAGCACCCGGAGGTACACAGCGAGGCGGGCGACGGTGGCCTCCGGGATGGTCCGGGGCCGCGGCTGGATCACGGGCTCTCCACAGCGGTCGCGCCCCGGCCCCCGGCGGGAGCCGGGTGCGGTGCGGCGACATCGGAATACGGGCGTCGAACGCCCGCACTCCCACGGTAACCGCTTGTGAACGCAGGAACAAAGTCGCGCAGCGTCCGATGGCGCGCTGACCGGCCCGGACGGGTCGCACTGTGGTGGAGACCACCGTAGCGACCCCTCCGATACGCCCGAACGAGGGGGGTTCAGGCTATTCCGAGGTCCTGCCGGAGGCGGACGACGTCCACGGTGAAGTAGCTGTGCTCCTGCCCGTCGAGCAGCACCACCGGCACGCGGTCGCCGTACTCGGCCTGCAGCTCGGGGTCGGCGTCGACGTCGACCAGTTGCGGGGTGAGCCCGGCCTCCGCGCCGATCCGCTCCAGGGTCTCGGCTGCGGCCAGGCACAGGTGGCACCCCTCACGGGTGAGCAGCTGCAGCCGGGGCGCGGGCTCAGTCACCGGTCAGCCCGAGCTCGCGGAGCCGGGCCCTGCTGACCTTGCCGGTCAGCGAGTGCGGCAGGGCGGGCAGGAAGTTCACCGACGTCGGCACCTTGTAGCGGGCCAGCGACTCGGCGGCGTAGGCCTGCAACTCCTCGAACGTCGTCTTCTCGCCCGGCGCCGTGACGACGACGGCGCGCACGGCGGACCCGGTGCGCGCGTCGGGCACTCCGATGACCGCGCTCTCCGCGACAGCGGGATGCGCGTCGAGCACGCGTTCCACCTCGGCCGGGTAGACGTTGAAGCCGCTGACGAGGATCAGGTCGCTGCGGCGGTCGACGAGGTGCAGGTCGCCGTCGCCGTCGCGGTAGGCGAGGTCGCCGGTGCGCAGCCAGCCGTCGGCACCTGGACCGTCCGCCCCGTCGGGCCAGTACCCGGCGAAGAGGTTGGGCCCGCGGACCCAGATCTCCCCCGGCCCCTCCTCGCCGTCCGCGTCGTCGTCGGAGGGCTTATCGGGGGCATTCTCGGAGGCGCTGTCGGAGGCGCTGTCCAGGGCGTCGTCGGCGGCATCCCCGCCGCCGGACCCGTCGTCGAACGTTCCCATCGCGGCCGTGTCGCGCAACGCCAGCTCGACCCCGGGCAGGGGACCCCCGATGCAGTCGGGCTTGGCGCGGCCGGTCGCGAGCGTGCTGGCGACCACCGGGGACGCCTCGGTGAGCCCGTAGCCCTCCCAGACGGTGACCGCGGCCCGCTCGCGCATCGCCGTCCATACCTCCTCGGGCAGCGGAGCGGCGCCGGACGAGGCCATGCGCATGGCCGCGAACCCCCGGCGCAGCTCGGCGTCGTTGCCCGCCGCGTCGGCCGTGGCCAGCCACGCCTGGAACATCGGCGGCGCACCGGGGACGGCCGTCACCGCCTCCTCGGCCATGAGAGCCAGCGATCCGTGGGGGTCGAAGGACTCCTCGAGGACGGCACATGCACCGGTGGCCGCGACCAGCCCGAACCCGGCGTTGAGGCCGTAGACGTGGAAGAGGGGAAGGACGAGCAGGACCTTGTCGTCCTCCCGCACCGGCGGCGGCGACATCGCCAGGCACTGCTCCTGGTTGGCGCGCAGCGCACCCGCGGTCAGCATCGCGCCCCGCGGCCGACCGGTCGTGCCGCTGGTGTAGGCCAGGAAGGAGAGCGCGGCCGGGTCGTCGGGAACCTCGGGTGGCGGCCCGTCGGCGTCCGGCGGCCCCACGCACATCCGCACGCCGGCGACCGGCACCCGCTCGGCACCCGTCACGAAGAGCGCTGCTCCCGAGTCGGTGAGCACGTACTCGAGTTCGGGACCGGTATAGGCGGTGTTCAGGGGGACGACGACCAGGCCCGCCCGCAGGGCACCGAGAGCGGCGCGCAACCAGTCGATCCCGTTCGGCAGCTGAACGGCGACCCGGTCGCCGGGCGCCAGGCCCTGGGCCACGTAGCCCGCCGCCGCGCGGTCCACCGCGCGGTCCAGGTCACTCCAGGACAACCGACGTCCGCCCGCGACCACCGCGGGCGCGTCCGGTCGCTGACGGCCTGACTGCCGCACGAGCGCGGACAGCGACGCGCCTCCCTCGATCACCGGACATCTCCTCCGTTGGAGCTGTGGCATCCCGCCCGCCCGGGTGTACGGCGACGTGCATCTGGGAACGTCACGTGGACGGGCTGGAGCGATGTTGTCACCATGGGGCCAGCCCCGCAGCACGCGCGGTCGCGACTCGCGGACGCGTCGGGGAGAGGACGGTCCAGGTACGGCGGGCCGACGGAGGAGGTCGAACGTCCCGCATGCCGCACCCCCTGGACGCCGAGCGGACCGCGGCCGCCCCACCCGGGGCACTGGCGCGGCCGCGTCCGACACCCCACCCGCGAGCGAGCACCGAGGTCTTTCCGACAGCCCCCGAGGAGGTGGCCGAGGAACTCGCCGTTCTCGCGGAGTCCGCGCCCGTCGCGGAGGAGCCGGCGACCGACGTCTGGGCGCTGGTCCGGCGCGCCCAGGACGGGGATGCCGAGGCGTTCGGCGAGCTCTACGACCATTACGTGACGCTGGTCCACCGCTACGCCTACAACCGGGTCGGCGACCGGGCGATGGCCGAGGACGTCACGAGCGAGACGTTCGTGCGGGCACTTCGGCGCATCGACTCGTTGTCATTCCAGGGCCGCGACGTGGGGGCCTGGCTGGTGACGATCGCCCGCAACATCATCCGTGACCACGTGAAGAGCAGCCGCTACCGGCTGGAGGTCACGACAGCGGACATGCGCGACGCCGACCGGGTGACCGACGGCCCCGAGGATGCGGTGCTCCAGCGGCTCACCAACGAGAAACTCCTTGCCTGCGTCAAGCAGCTGGGCAGCGAGCAGCAGGAGTGCATCGTGTTGCGCTTTCTGCACGGGCTCTCCGTGTCCGAGACTGCCGAGATCATGGGGAAGAAGGACGGCGCGATCAAGGCGCTCCAGCACCGTGCCGTGCGGCGGCTGGCGGGGCTGCTTCCCGAGGAGCTCCGGTGAGCGGGAACACGCGCGGGCGTGCCGTAACCGATCGGGGCGACCGGTCGTTGGGCAGTCCGCAGCGGGAGGACCTCAGGAACGGCCTCCCGGTACCGACCATCTTGGGGGGCGCACGGTGATCCCGCAGAACGGCACGGCGCTCCCCCGCCGTACCGGCGCGCGCGATCCGGAGGAGGTCGTCGTCGCCCGGCTCGAGGGCCTGTCGTTCGCGATCGACGGCGACCCCGACCCCGCCTTCCGCGCCGCCACCCGCGCGCGGCTGGTCGCGATGGCCGCCGTCCGGACGCCTGCCCCGGAACCGGCGTCGCGCATGCGTTCCCTGCTGTCCTTCCGCGCGGTGGACTCCGCCCCCGCCCGCTGGCGCTCGCGGGTGACCGCCGGGCTGGCAGGCGCGGCCCTCACGGTGACCGCCCTGGCCGGGCTGACGGCCGTGGCCACGGGCGCCGGACCGGGCGACCTGCTCTACGGCCTGAAGCGGGGCACCGAGCAGACGCAGCTCGCCCTGGCCGCCGACTCCACCCGTGGCCGGACCCTTCTGGACTTCGCCAGCACCCGCCTGGACGAGCTGCGCGCTCTCGTGGGGGACGACGCCACCGCGCTTCCGGTCGCGGGTGCCGTGAGCGGAACCGGTGGCGATCTCGTGGCCGCAGGCTCCTCGTCGGAGCTGGTGCTGCTGACCCTGCACACCATGGACACCCAGACCACCCAGGGCGCCGCGTGGCTGGACGACCGGTCGGTGAGCACGAAGAACACCGCCCCGCTCGACGAGTTGGCCGGCTGGGCTGCGGGGCAGTCCGCCGGCCTCACCGCGCTGAAGCCGGTCATGCCGTCCGCGGCCGCGCCGGCTGTCGAGCAGTCGCTCGGCCTGCTCGCCGGGATCAGCACGCGGACCGTCGCGCTGCGCACGGCGGTCGCCTGCCCCTCGGGTCCAGCTGTCTCCGGCACGGACGCCCTCGGGCCGCTGCCCGCGGCATGCACCGACACGACCCCGCCGTCGGCCTCAGGCGGCACGGGTTCCAGGACCGGTTCGAACAGTGGCGGCGGTACGACCGGTTCGACATCGACGTCGACGTCGGTCCCCGGAACCGGGACGACCCCCGGCGGGACCGGTGGCGGCGCCGGGCAGCAGGAGTCCGGCGGTTCGGGGAGAGGGACCGGCGGCGGCCTGGTTCCGACGCGGCCCGTGCCCACCCCTGCCCTGCCCACCCCGTCGCTGCCGGTGCCGGTGCCGAACCCGGGCGGGATCATCCCGAGCCTGCCCAGCAGCACGCACGTGCCGTTGCCTGGAGCATCCGCGCCGTCGACGTCCGGCAGCACCCGCTCGTCGTCCCCAGGTCTCGGAATCTGCATCGGACCGATCCACCTCGGCAGCTGCTGACCCGTGCTCTGAAGCCCGACCGGCCGCCCGGCTAGGGTCGCAGTCGTCCGTGCCCAACGCCCGCGAGGCGGATCGATCGCAGGGAGAGTGCCGTGCCGCGACTGCCCTTCCGCGGCCGTGAGGTGCGCCGCGCGGGTTCCCCGGACGAGGAGACGCGCGCCCACGTAGCCGGCGCCGCATCCGCGGCCGCCGCCGAGGTCGCCGCGTCGAACACGGGGGCACAGGACCCGACCGCCGCCGCCTTCTTCGACGTGGACAACACGATGATGATGGGCGCCTCGCTGTTCTGGTTCGCCCGTGGCCTGGCCGCGCGGAAGTACTTCTCGACGCGCGACCTGGCCGGCTTCATCTGGCAGCAGGCCAAGTTCCGGATCGCCGGCAACGAGAGCGCGGACGACATGCACACCATCCGCGAGAACGCGCTCGCGTTCGTCGCCGGGCGTGACGTCGCCGAGATCGTGCAGGCCAGCGAGGAGATCTACGACGAGCTGATGGCCGACCGGATCTGGTCGGGTACGCGGTCACTGGCCCAGCAGCACCTCGACGCCGGGCAGCGGGTGTGGCTGGTCACGGCCACCCCGGTAGAGCTCGCCGGCATCATCGCTCACCGGCTCGGGCTCACGGGCGCCCTCGGCACCGTCGCCGAGGTCGTGGACGGGAAGTACTCCGGCCGGCTGGTCGGCGAGCTGATGCACGGACCGGCGAAGGCCGAGGCCGTCCGCGCGCTCGCCGAGCGGGAAGGCCTGGACCTGAGCCGCTGCACCGCCTACAGCGATTCGGCCAACGACCTGCCGATGCTGACCGAGGTGGGGACGGCGGTCGCCGTCAACCCCGACACCGAGCTGCGCGCCATCGCCCGCTCCCGCGGCTGGACGATTCGCGACTACCGAACCGGACGCAAGGCAGCGAAGATCGGCGTGCCGACCGTGGCCGTCGCAGCCCTCTCGGGCGGCCTGGTGGGCGGCGCGATCGCGCTGCGCCGCCGCAACAAGCTGCCGTTCTGAAGCGTCGTCCGGGGGACGACGACCCGGCCAGGTGCCGTTACCCGAAGACGCTCTTGCGCTGGAGAAGCAGCTGGTACAGCGAGTGCTGGATGGTCTCGCGGACCTGGTCGGTGAGGTTGAAGACCAGCATCGGGTCCTCCGCCGCGCCGGGGCCGTAGGACGCCGTCTCGATCGGCTCACCGAAGGCGATCAGCCACTTCGAGGGCAACGGCACCAGCCCGAGCGGCCCGAGGAGCGGGAACGTCGGCGTGATCGGGAAGTAGGGCAGACCCAGCAGTCGGGCCGCCGTCTTCGCGTTGCCGATCATCGGGTAGATCTCCTCGGCGCCCACGATGGCGCACGGGATGATCGGTGCCCCGGTGCGCAGAGCCGCTGTGACGAAACCCCCGCGGCCGAACCGTTGCAGGGTGTACCGCTCACGGAACGGCTTGCCGATCCCCTTGAAGCCCTCGGGGAAGACCCCGACCAGTTCGCCCTCGGTGAGCAGCCGCTCGGCGTCCTCGTTGCACGCCAGCGTGGAGCCCATCTTGCGCGACATCGAGCCGATGAAAGGCATGTCGAACACGAGGTCGGCACCCAGCAACCGGAGCCGGCGCTGCGCGGGGTGGTCGTCGTGCAGGGACACCGACGTCATCAGAGCGTCGACCGGCAGGGTGCCCGAGTGGTTGGCGACCACGAGGCCGCCGCCGACGTCGGGGACGTTTTCCAGACCCAGGGAGTCGACGCGGAACCACTTCGAGAAGAACGGCCGCAGCAGCGGCATCAGCACATGGTCGGCGAGATCCGGATCGAAGCCGAACTCGTCGGTCTCGTACTCCCCGGTCAGCCGGCGCCGGAGGAACTCGAGACCACCGGCGAGCTGTTCCTCCCAGCCGGGCGGCGAAGGTGCGGGGATGTAGGGCTCGTCCTCGTCCGGCCGGAGCGGGATCACGCGCGCCTCAGGCATCCCGGACCGCCCTCAATCCGGGGGCAGGAGGGGTTGGTCGCAACCGGTCACTCACCGCGCCGGCAGCCTCGCCGACCCGTCCGAGGACGGATCTGACACGTGCGGCCGTCGGTTCGACCAGGCGGGAAGGCAACACCGGGGAAACGGTCCGGGCGTAATCGGCCAACGCGGCCTCCGTGGTGTACCGGGGAAGATAACCGAACTCGGTGCGCAGGACGGTCGTGTCGACGACACGGCCGAAGTTGAGGAAGCGCATCTGCTCCGGGGAGTAGTCCACGAACCCGAAGCGACGGGAGAGCCGGCCGACCGAGCCCAGGGCCGGCGACGGGATCGGCGCCTCCACCCGGCCCAGCCGGCGGATCGCCTGCGACAGCAGCAGCGTGCCCTCACCGCCGACGTTCACCGTGCCCACGAAGGGGCCGGTCGTGGCGCGGGTGAGAACTGCCAGCGCGTCGTCCTCGTGCAGCAGCTGCACCCGGGCGTCGTAGCCCAGCGCGGTCGGCACCACGGGCATGCGGAAGAAGCTGGTGAGCAGCGAGTCGATCCGCGGACCGATGAAGTTGGTGAACCGCAGCACAGCGACATCGACCTCGGGACGGCGCCGCCGGAAGGCGCGCACGTACCCCTCGATATCGAGACTGTCCTTCGCGAACCCACCCGACGGCACCGCGCGGGCCTGCATCGCCTCGGTGAAGACGGCGGGGTCACGCGAGGAGGCGCCGTACACGGCACTGGTGGACTTCAGGACGAAGCGGCGCACCGACGGCGCCCGCTGGCAGGCCGCCAGGAGCTGCATCGTGCCGATGACGTTGAGTTCCTTCATCGGCGTCCGGCCACCCGAACCGGCCGGAGTCGAGCTGATGTTCATGTGCACGACGGTGTCCACCGACGCCGCTGCGATGACCTTGCCGATCAGCGGGTTGCGGATGTCGGCCCGGACGAACTCGGTGCGCCCGAGCCGCCGGAGCATCTCCGGGGCCGGCGGGACCGTGTCCACGCCGATGACCCGGTCGATCGACGGGTCGGCCGCGAGCTCGGCCGCCAGCGCACCACCCAGCCACCGGCTCACACCGGTGACGAGGACCACCGCAGGCGGCACGAGCCTCAGCTCACTTCTTGTTGCGACGCTGAACGCGCGTCTTCTTCAGCAGCTTGCGGTGCTTCTTCTTCGCCATCCGCTTGCGCCGCTTCTTGATGACCGAACCCATGTGTTACTCCCACGTCGTCCCGGATGATCAGCTCGTGCGCGACGTCCTGGGCCAGCAGAACCTTGGCCCGGCGTCGCTCGGCGACTGAGCGTACCCGGACGTCCCGCGGCGACGCTGCCGCGGGCGAGCCCGGAGGACGAACGACGTGCGACAAGAGTCTCAGGCGAACGCCAGGTCCGCCTTCGCAGACTCAGGCGATGTCGGTGTACGCGTCGCGCAGGTAGTCCTGCACGGCGCGCTCCGGCACGCGGAAGGAACGGCCGACGCGGACGGCGGAGAGCTCGCCGGCGTGGACGAGGCGGTACACGGTCATCTTCGAGACACGCATCATCGCGGCGACCTCGGCAACCGTCAGGAACGTGACGGCGGCACGCGGGGTCGGGACGGACTGGCGGCCGAGCGGCATGGCGGCGGGGTGAGCGCCGGGAACCGGGCGAGCGACAGAGGCGGCGCTCATGGGCCGGCCGATCGGACGGGGGCCGGGCACTGCGGGGCGGGCGATGGCAGTGGCGCGCTGGGGCATGGTCATGTCTTCGTCTCCGGACCTAGCTCGTGTCGTGGCGCCGGCTTCCCCACCGGCAACTGAACACGCACGTGCTGCAACAGAGCGTAAGGGGACAGGCGTGACTGGAGCGATGGATGAATCGAACAGGCGGACCGGTCCGTCCTGGGCAGAAGTACACCAGTGCGACACGATGGAACTGTTATCCGGCGCGTCAAGTAACACGGTGACGAGTCGGTGACACAGCGTCCACCAATTCCCGCGCTCCATGCGCTACGTTGTCCGGCCGCCTGGTTGTCCGGCCGCCTGACAGCGGCGGGAAGGACGTCGGGACCGTCGTCGACAGCAGAGGTCCGTGCAGGTCAGTGCGTGTCGCTGCCCAATTCCACCGAGCGGTCGTGTGCCGCCTCGATCGCGGCGATCAGCGCGGCGCGCACACCGTGGCGCTCCAGCTCCCGGATCGCGGCGATGGTCGTGCCGCCGGGGCTGGTGACCGCCTCCCGGAGCACCACCGGGTGTTCCCCCGAGTCGCGCATCATCACTGCGGCACCGAGCGCGGTCTGGACGATGAGGTCGGCAGCCAGCGCCCGCGGCAGGCCGAGCAGGATGCCCGCGTCGACCATCGCCTCCACGAGATAGAAGAAGTACGCCGGTCCGCTGCCCGACAACGCCGTGACGGCGTCCTGCTGCGACTCCGGCACCCGGCGCACCTGCCCGACCGCAGCCAGGAGCGCCTCGGCCTCGTCCAGGTGCCGCTCCTCCGCGTGGGCACCCGGCGACAGCACGCTCATCCCCTGGTCCACCAGCGCCGGGGTGTTCGGCATGACCCGCACGACGGGCGTGCCGGCCGGCAGGGCGGCCTCGATCCGCGCCGTGGGCACGCCGGCGGCGACCGAGACGACCAGGTGACCCGCGTCGACGACGCCGCCGAGGCGGGCGAGGAGGGTGTCGATGTCCTGCGGCTTGACCGCCAGCAGGAGGACGCGGGCGCGCGCTGCGGCGTCGGCCAGGTCGACGGCGGGGACCCCGTAGCGGTCGGCGAGTTGCGCCGCGCGCTCGGCGTTGCGCTCGCAGATCAGGATCCCGTCGGCCCCACCCCGCCGGATCAGCCCCGACAGCAGCGCCTCTCCGATCTTGCCCCCGCCGATGATGGCCAGACCGCGGCGCCCGTCCGCGGTCACGAGCGCCCGGCCAGGGGACGGGCGGCGAGGAGGGCTGCTCCGCCGCCGGAAACCACTGCCACGCGGACGGCGTCACCGGCGGCCGCCAATCGCTGCTGCTCGTCGGTCCGGACTCCGTAGGGCATGAGGTGCTCCCAGCTGTCGGGCGCGCGACCGTTCCAGGCCGCGCGCTCCCCGGTGATGGCGATCAGTCGCGGGTCGGTGGCCGCGACGGAGGGATGTCCGCTGCCGGCCATCAGGACATTGAGGCAGCGCACGAAAGACAGGTCGGCGGCCGCGCCGCGGCCCGCAGTCAGCCGCACCCGGCCGTCGGCGAGGGCGCGGCAGCGCGCTTCGGCGTCCGGTTCCCCGGCCGGGACGACGACCCGGCTACCCGGGAGGTCGGGGTGGACCGCCCCCACGGCGGCGGGCGGACCCGCCAGGACGACGGACAGACCGGCCTCGGCTGCCGTCGCCGCGAGCGCCCGGACGGCCGCAGGCCCGAGCCGATCGACCGGGAGGATGAGCTCGCAGGAGGGTCCGAGACCGGCGGCATGCACGCGGCCCACGAGTTCGGCCAGCTCCCCCGCGACGTCGTCGTCCGGACCCGGTGTGTGCTCGAGCGCGACGGGACGGCCGACGGCGACAAGCTCGGCGGCGACCTGCAGGGCGTCGCCGATCGCCGGACGGGCCAGCTGCGGACCAGCCAGCATCCGGCGCACCAGGGGCCGGTCCAGCAACCGGCGCAGCTCGGAGCGGGTACGGGCGGACACGTCGGAAACCGTAGTGCGCCTGTGTGTGCACCGTCCGGGGTGCGGGTAGCGGCGGCTCATGGCAGGAGAACTGAACGGGATGAAGGTGGCCGTGCTCGCGACGGACGGGGTCGAGCAGGTCGAGCTCGACCGGCCGTGGCAGGCCCTGGAGGAGGCCGGCGCCGAGCCGGAACTGGTCTCGCTGGAGGCAGGCACGATCAGGACATATGACCACATCGACCCGTCCGAGAAGCGGACGGTCGACGCCGTGGTCAGCTCGGCCGACCCGGACGCCTACGGGGCGCTGGTGCTGCCGGGCGGGGTCATCAACGGTGACTTCGTCCGCGCCGATGCAGACGCCGTCGCGTTCGTGAAGGCCTTCTTCGACGCGGGCAAGCCGGTGGGCGCGATCTGTCACGCGCCGTGGGTGCTCATCGAGGCGGGGGCAGTACGCGGCCGCCGCATGACGTCGTGGCCCTCGCTCGAGACCGATCTGCGCAACGCCGGGGCCGAGTGGGTGGACGAGGAGGTCGTGGTGGACGGCACCCTCGTGACCAGCCGCAAGCCCGACGACCTGGACGCCTTCGGCGCGGCGATCGTCGAGCAGTTCGCCATGGACCACGACGAGGTGCCGGCGGACGCCTGACGCCTGACGCCGGCCGCCGGGTTCAGCGGTTCGCGATGACCGACGCTGCGGGCACGATCGTCAGCAGCGTGCCCGCGAGTACCAGGACGGCGAGCAGCCGGGCGCCCAACGGCTCCCGGCCCATCCGCTGTCGCCACGCACTGACCCCCGTGACCAGGCCGGTGACCGCGACGGGGACGAGCACGACCGCGACGTACGGGATGTTCTGCCACAGCACCGTGGCGGCGAAGTAGACGCCGATACCGACGGCGAGCGCGATGACCAGCTCGCCGGCGAAGCGCAGCCAGGCCAGCGCGCTCTCCTGCGGGCTGTTGTCGAAGTCGGTGTCGCCGATGTCGTCGGCCCGGACGGCCGGAATGGGGCCGGTCGACGGGTGCTGTTCCTCCGGCCGCGGCGTCCGCACGGGGCGGGACCCCTGCGGGATCCGGTCCGCCGCCCGCCGGTCGGCATCGCGGCGGTCGGTGTCGCGCCGCTCGGGATCGCGCCGGTCACTGTCGCGCCGCTGGGGATCGCGCCGTTCGGGCGCCGCGCCCCCGGGGACGCCGGGCTTCCGGTCGGGCCGCAGCCCGGGGATGGCCGCGGTGGACGGGTCGACCGGGGGACGACGCGGTTCGCGACGCCCGAAGGACTCCCGGGGTTCCCGGGGTTCCCGGGGCCCGCGGAGGCCATGGGGCTCGCGCATCTCACGGGACTCGCGTACCTCGCGCACCTCGCGGGCGTCGCGGGCGTCGCGGGGTGCGCGCCGTTCGCGGTCGCGGACGGGCTCCGGCGCGTCCAGGTCGCTCCTGCGGCGTCCGTACCCGGCGGCGCCTGGTGCCCCGTCGGCAGCCGCCTCCGCCCGGCGCTGGCGTAGACCGGTCTCCTCCGGGTCGTCCCAGCGGCGGCGGGTCTTGGCCCGGTTCGCGGACTCGATGCCCGCCTCGCGGAGGATCTCGGCAAGGGAACGGCCACCCGTGTCCGGATTCCAGTCCGGTTCGGCCATCACGCCCCTCCCAACGAATCGAGCCTGCGCAGGATGACACCTTCCCGCAGCGCCCATGGACAGATCCGAACGAACGGTACGTCCAGAGCACGCATTGCTGCGGCAGCCACAACGGCGCCCGCAGGAACCTGATGCGCGCGGGCCTGGGAAACGCCCGGAAGTTCGGCCAGTGCCGACGACTCGATCCGCGACACGAAGCCCGCCAGCTGGTCGAGTCCGGTCGCCGACAGCTGCCTCGGCACCCGGAGCCCGGCCGAGGAGGGCGCGGCACCAGTGAGCCGTGCGAGCGTGCGGAACGTCTTGCTCGTGGCGGCCACGAGATCGGGCGGCCCGGCTGCGCGCAGCTTCTCAGCGGCCGGGTCGAGCAGCTCGGTGACGTGCGCCTCGAGCTCCTTCAGCGCCACGAGGTCGGGCCGGCCACCCTCCTGCGCCGCCGGCAGGAACCTCCGGGTCATCCGGCCGGCTCCCAGCGGGAGGGAGATCGCGACGCCCGGGTCCTCGTCGATTCCTGCGGCGAGTTCCAGGGAGCCACCACCGATGTCGAGCACGAGCAACTTCCCGGCGCTCCAGCCGAACCACCGGCGGACGGCGAGAAAGGTCAGCCTGGCCTCGTCCTCCCCGCTGAGCACCTGCAGGTCGACGCCGGTTCTGCTCCGGATCCGGTCCAGCACCTCGAGCCCGTTGTCCGCCTCGCGGATGGCGGAGGTGACCAGGGCCATGAACTCGTCGACGTCCTGCTTCTCGGCCTGGTCGCAGGCGCTCTGCACCGCCCGGAGCAGCGCCTTCTCCCCCGCCTTGGACAGCAGGTCATCGTCCCCGACGTGCTCGGAGAGCCGCAGGACGGAGCGTTCGTCGTGCATCGGCGTGGGGTGCGCACCGCGGTGGGCGTCGACGACGAGCAGGTGGACGCTGTTCGAACCGACGTCCAGAACCCCGAGCCGCATGGGGTCAGTCTGCCGGTGCGGACCGCTCTAGGCTGGGACGGTGCGCCCTGACGCCGCCGGGGACCCCGGTGATCCGCCCGAGGAAGTCGGCCTCGACTTCCCGCGGGAATGGCTCGAGTTCCCCGATCCGGCCGATCCCGAGCACGTCGTCCGCGCCGATCTCACCTGGCTGACGTCCGCCTGGACCTGCATCTTCGGCCGCGGCTGCGCCGGCGTCGTCGCCGGCCGGGCGGACGACGGCTGCTGCAGCCACGGGGCCTTCTTCGCCGACGACGACGACCTGGCCCGCGTCACCGCCGCGGTGGCCGATCTGACCGACGAGGACTGGCAGCTCGCGCCGGTCGGCCGCGGCGACTGGACCGAGAAGGGGGAGGACGACGGGGACGGCGGGGTGCGCTCGACGCGGACGCGGGTCGTCGACGGTGCCTGCGTCTTCCTGAACCGGCCCGGCCACCCCGCCGGGAGCGGCTGCGCCCTGCACGCGATGGCGCTGCGGACCGGCGTGCACCCGCTCACCACCAAACCCGACGTCTGCTGGCAGCTGCCGGTCCGCCGGGAGCAGGAGCACGTCGAACGGCCCGACGGCACCCGGGTGCTGGTGACGACGATCGGCGAGTTCGACCGGCGCGGCTGGGGCCCCGGCGGGCACGACCTGCACTGGTGGTGCACCGGCTCCCCGGTCGCACACGTCGCGCACGAGCCGCTGGTCGTGACCTACGCGCCCGAGCTCACCGCCCTGCTGGGCGAGCCGGCGTACGCGGAACTACGCCGGCTGACCGAGCTGCGCCTCGACCAGGGTCTGGTCGCGCCCCATCCCGCCAGTGCTGATCGTTTCGCCCACGCGACCCGCCCTATGCCCGTCGAGCTGCACCGGCATCGTCCCCTCGGCTGACGCGGCACGGAAGGTCTGCCGGTAGGCGCGGGGGGACACTCCCCTGCGGCGGGTGAACTGCTCGCGCAGGCCGGCCGCGGTGCCGAAACCGACCAGCCGGGCGATCTCCTCGACCGCTGCATCGGTCTCCTCGAGCAACGCCTCGGCCGCGGCCAGCCGCCGGCCGAGCAGCCAGGCGTGCGGGGTGGTGCCGGTCGTGGCCTTGAACCGGCGGGCGAAGCTCCGCGGGCTCATCAGCGCGCGGCGGGCCAGGGTCTCGACCGTGATGTCGTCGCCGAGATGCCCACCCGCCCAGTCCAGGACGGCGCCCAGCAGGTCGTCCTGGCACTCGGCGACGGGGGCGTCGATGAACTGCGCCTGGCCGCCGTCGCGGTGCGGCGGCACGACCATCTCCCGCGCCAGGGCGTTGGCCGCCGCGGCACCCCACTCGCGGCGGACCAGGTACAGCAGGGTGTCCACGCCGGCCGCCGTCCCGGCGCCGGTGAGCACCTGCCCGTTGTCGACGTAGAGGACCGAGGGGTCGACCTGCACCGCGGGGAACCGGGCGGCGAGCTCGCCGGCCCACTTCCAGTGCGTGGTGACCCGCTTGCCGTCGAGCAGCCCGGCGGCGGCCAGGACGAAGGCGCCCGTGCAGTGGCTGACGATCGTCGCGCCGCGGGCGTGCGCCGTCCGGACGGCGTCGAGCAGCGCCGGCGAGGGGACGCTGTCGAACAGCTCCCAGGCCGTGATCGAGATGATGTCCGAGCGGGCCAGGCGCTCCAGGCCGTGCTCGACGGTGATGGGAATGCCCGTGTCGGTGCGCAGCACCCCCGGTGTCTCGCTGACCAGCCCGAAGTCGAACCGTGGCAGGCCCATGTGGCGGCGGTCGTAGCCGAACACCTCGGCACACACACCCACCCCGAAGGCGCCGATCAGCCCGTCGGCGACGACGACGCTGACGACCAGGGGACGCCCGTTCTCCGTCATGCGCAGACTATGGCAGGAAAAGCACTGTCGTGGTCATTTCTGCCACTCACATCCGGGCGTGACCGGAGAGAAGCTCGAGAGGCGGAGGAGTTCACCTCCGCCTAGCCTCGAACACATGAGCGAACCCCGGGCCGACGACCCCACCACCGAGAAGGACCCCTCCGACTGGGTGACCGGCGACGAGCCGGCCACCGGAGCCCAGAAGAGCTACCTGGAGACCCTGTCCCGTCAGGCCGGCGAGGGCTCCGACACCGCCGTGCCGGACGACCTCACCAAGGCGGACGCCTCGCGGAAGATCGACGAACTGAAGGAGGAGACCGGCCGCTAGGCCTCGAGCTTGTAGCCGAGCCCGCGGACGGTCAGGAGGTACTTCGGCATGGCCGGGTCGGGCTCGAGCTTCGCCCGGAGCCGCTTGACGTGGACGTCGAGGGTCTTGGTGTCGCCCACGTAGTCCGAGCCCCAGACCCGGTCGATGAGCTGGCCGCGGGTGAGCACCCGACCGGCGTTGCGCAGCAGGAACTCGAGCAGGTCGAACTCCTTGAGGGGCAGTGCCACCGGTTCGCCGTCCACGGAGACGGTGTGCCGCTCGACGTCCATGCGCACGGGGCCGGCCTCGAGTACCGCCTCGGACGGCAGCTCGGTGTCACCGTGCCGGCGCAGTACGGCCCGGATGCGGGCGACCAGTTCGCGCGCCGAGTACGGCTTGGTCACGTAGTCGTCCGCGCCCAGTTCGAGGCCGACGACTTTGTCGATCTCGGAGTCCTTCGCGGTGAGCATGATGATCGGCACGCTGCTGCGGGCCCGCAGGGCGCGGCAGACCTCGGTGCCCGACAGTCCGGGCAGCATCAGGTCGAGCAGCACGATGTCCGCGCCGGCGCGATCGAACTCCGCCAGCGCCTGCGGCCCGCTCTCGGCCACGACCGCGTCGAAGCCCTCCCTCCGCAGCATGTACGACAGCGCGTCGGAGAACGACTCCTCGTCCTCGACGACCAGCACTCGGGTCATGACCGCTCCCTCTCCGGGCTCAGTTCTGCCGGAACGGCACTGTTGGCGAGCGGGATGCGCAAGGTGAACGTCGACCCCAGCCCCTCCTCGCTCCAGACGGTGACGGCGCCACCGTGGTTGTTCGCCACGTGCTTCACGATGGCCAGGCCCAGCCCGGTCCCCCCGGTGCTGCTCGCCCGCGACTGGTCCACCCGGTAGAAGCGCTCGAACACCCGCTGCCGGTCCTTGCGCGGGATCCCGATACCACTGTCGGTGACGGCGATCTCGGCGAATCCGGAGCGGGCACGCGCCGCGACGGCGATCCGGTTCTCCCCCTCGCTGTAAGCCACGGCGTTGGCCAGCAGGTTGGTCACCGCCGTCGCGAGCTGGCTCTCCACGCCGCGGACGACGAGGCCGGACTGACCGCCCACCACGATCTCCAGGTCCTTGGCGCGTGCCGCGGTGCGGGTCCGGTCCAGGGCCTCGGCGAGCACGGTGTCGACGTCCACGCTGACCAACTCGGGCAACGGCTCGCCGCCCTGCAGCCGGGAGAGGTCGATCAGCTCGCGCACCAGCCGGGCCAGCCGGTCGGCCTCGTGGGTGATCCGGCCGGCGAAGCGCTGCACGGCCTCGGGATCGTCGGCCGCCCCCTCGATCGCCTCCGCCAGCAGGGAGAGCGCCCCGACCGGGGTCTTCAGCTCGTGGCCGACGTTGGCGACGAAGTCGCGGCGCACCGCCTCGGTCCGGCGGGTCTCCGTCACGTCCTGGAGCACCAGCGCGATCGGCCCCGGGCGCGGAACGGTGCCGCTGTCGAGCCGGACGCCGTGCACGCCCACCATCCGGGGACCGGAGCCGACCAGGTCGCCGGGCAGCCCGATGTCGGTGCGGCGACTGCCCCCCTCGCGGACGCAGTGGACCAGGGCCAGCAGGTCGGGCACGACCAATCGGGTGCCACGG
This sequence comes from Blastococcus sp., assembly GCA_025465355.1. Taxonomy (GTDB): domain Bacteria; phylum Actinomycetota; class Actinomycetes; order Mycobacteriales; family Geodermatophilaceae; genus Blastococcus_B. The sequence goes on from JAODNN010000183.1 coordinate 41,571, forward strand.
ACGATGCCCAGCGCCCGGGCGGCGGGATTGGCCAGCAGCACGGCGTCGTCGGCGCCGACGAGGACGACGGCCGGATCCATCAGGTCCAGCAGCCGGCGTGCCAGGGCGGCCTCCGGGGCTGCGACCGCAGGCCCCAGCGTCTCCGGACCGCCGGAGGCCCGACGGGGTCGGAGCAGAACCAGGGCAGCCACCGTCCCGCCGAGGAGGAGGCCGACCACGAGGGCGGCCAGGGGACTCACGGCCCCGATGCTAGGTCGGCTCGCGCTCGGACAGGGTCCTGGCGGACGGAGGTTCCTCCCCTTCGGGGTCAGAGTTCACCTCCACGAGGCCGCCCGTTCACCAGTTACCCGGCCCGGACCTGGCGGAGCGTCCTAGGCTCCAGGTAACGCGGAACGGCTGCACACCCGGGGATGCGCTGACCGCCCGACGAGGGGATGAACGTGCGGGAGAGCTACCGCGAGGAACTCGACGACATCAGGGCCTGCCTGGTGGAGCTGGCGAACTCGGTGGGTTCGCAGATGAGCACCGCCACCACCGCCCTGCTCGATGCCGACGTCGCACTGGCCGACCTCGTCATCGCCGGCGACCAGCAGATCGACGACACCCGCGAGAGCGTCGAGCAGCGCTGTTTCACACTGCTGGCCCGCCAGCAGCCGGTGGCCACCGACCTGCGCACCATCGTGGTGGCGACGCGGATCGCCAGCGACCTCGAGCGCATGGGCGACCTCGCCGTGCACATCGCCAAAGTCGCCCGGATGCGATTCCCCGACCACGCCGTCCCGCAGGAGGTCCGCCCGGCCTTCCTGGAGGCCGGGCACGTCGCCGAGATGCTGGTGACCAAGGCAGGCACGGTCATCGCGACGCGTGACGTCGAGGCCGCGCGCGAGCTCGAGACCGACGACGACGCCATGGACCGGCTGCACCGTGGCCTGTTCCGGCAGGTGCTCTCCCACGACTGGACGTACGGCATCGAGGCGGCCATCGACATCACGCTGCTCGGCCGCTACTACGAGCGCTTCGCCGACCACTCCGTCAGCGTCGCCCGCCGGGTGGTCTACCTGGTGACCGGCGAACGGCACGCGGTCGAGAGCGCCTAGGAGGAGGCCCCTCTGCAGGGTCCCGCCGCGAGCTTGCGAGGGGTGGGGGCAGAGGGGTCCTTTTACTTCTTTCCCTGGTTCTTGACGGCCTCGATCGCGGCGGCCGCGGCCTCGGGATCGAGGTACTCGCCGCCGGGCTTGACGGGGCGCAGATCGTCGTCCAGGTCGTAGCGCAGCGGGACGCCGGTGGGGATGTTCAGGCCGACGACCTCGTCGTCCCCCATGCCGTCCAGGTGCTTGACCAGGGCCCGCAGGCTGTTGCCGTGCGCGGCCACGAGGACCGTGGCGCCGCTGCGCAGGTCGGGCACGATCGCGTCGTACCAGTAGGGCAGCATCCGGACGACGACGTCGGCCAGGCACTCGGTCGCGGGGCGGGCCTCCGGCGGCAGGAACGCGTATCGCGGGTCGTCGTCCTGGGCGAACTCGCTGCCGGGCTCGATCGGCGGCGGCGGGGTGCTGTACGAGCGGCGCCAGAGCATGAACTGTTCCTCGCCGTACTCGGCGAGGGTCGCCGCCTTGTCCTTGCCCTGCAGCGCGCCGTAGTGCCGCTCGTTGAGCCGCCACGAGCGGCGGACGGGAATCCACTGCCGGTCGGCCTCGGCCAGCGCGAGCTCGGCCGTGCTGATCGCGCGCTTGAGCACCGAGGTGTGCAGGACGTCCGGGAGCAGGCCGTTCTCGGCCAGCAGCCGGCCGCCGCGGGCTGCCTCCTCCCGGCCCTTCTCCGACAGCGGGACGTCCACCCAGCCGGTGAACAGATTCGCCTTGTTCCACTCGCTCTCGCCGTGGCGGAGCAGCACGAGGGTTCCCGTCGAGGTGGTCGTCACGCCGCCATCCTGCCGGAACGCACCGGCTCCGGCCCGACCGGTCGCCTCCTCAGGCGATGGCGGCGGGGGCGAGGCAGGCCGCGGCGTTGCGGGCCGACGCGACCGAGTCGGCGACGATCTCGCCGGCCCGGCGCAGCTGCTCCGGGGTATGCGTGGCCATCAGGGTCAGCCGGAGGACGCCGCGACCCCGCGGGACGGCGGGATAGGTGACGGCGTTCGTGTAGACGCCGGCCTCGAAGGCGAGCCGCCATGCGGGACCGGTGACCTCGTCCGGACCGGTGGGGACGGCGATGACCGCGCCCTCGCCCGGGATCGGGCGTGCGCGGTTCTCCGTGAGCACCCGGCGCAGCAGGGCACAGTTGTCCTGGAGCGTGGCGACCCGTTCGGGCTCACTGCGCAGGATGCGCAGGGCGGTCAGCGCCGCGGCCACGGAGGCGGGGTCGTTGGCAGCGCTGAACACGTAGGGCATGGCGGAGGCGCGGATCCCCTCCGCGGCCGCGCGGGACGTCATGATGGCGCCGCCGACGCTGGCCAGGGACTTGCTGAGGGCGATCGTGACCGCGTCGACACGGTGGAGCACCCCGGTCTCCTCCGCGGCCCCCCGGCCCCCGTCGCCGATCACCCCCAGGCCGTGGGCCTCGTCCACCACGAGCCGGGCGCGGGTCGCGCCGCAGATGTCAGCGAGCTCGGCGAGCGGCGCGAGCTCTCCGGTCATCGAGTAGACGCCGTCGACGACCACCACGACGCCGGCGCGGGAGTCGACCCGCGCCAGCCGCTCCTTCAGGCTGCCGAGGTCGTTGTGGCGGAAGCGGACGGCCGTGCCCCGACTCGCGCCGGCGGCTGCGTGCAGGCTGGCGTGGACGTGACCGTCGACGAGCAGGACGTCCTCGGGCCCGCAGATCGTGGACAGCAGCCCGACGTTGGCGTTGACGCCCGAGGAGGTGAGCACCGCGGCCTCGGTGCCGTAGTAGTCGGCGAGCTCCTCCTCCAGGCGCAGGTGCAGCCCGGTCGTGCCGTTGAGCACGCGGCTACCGGAGGTGCTCGTGCCGTAGCGCCGCAGCGCCTCGGCCGCTGCCGCGGCCACCCGTGGGTCACCGGCCAGCCCGAGGTAGTTACCGGTGCCGAGGTTGATCCGCTCGCGCCCGTCGGCGTAGCGGGTCATCGGCAGCGGGGCACCCGCCGTCGGCACCGCGAATGCGGCCGCCCCCGGCCCCTCGGGATCGCGGAGCATCGCGGCCAGCGGGTTCTCCAGGAGTGGCGCGAAGGGATCCCGTCGTCCCGCGAGCGGGGCGTCGCGGGGATCGGGCACGGGGCGCTCCCTTCGGACGGCGCGGGGAGTCGCGCGGCTGACTGCTCACCGTTTGCGGAAAACCACGCTGAGTCAACGTCGGTCTGCCACCACCGGGTCAGTGAGTGCCCGGGAACCCCCGGTCGCGTCTGCCCGGCAGCCACAGGAGGACCACGCCCAGCGCGATCAGGGCAGCGGCGGCGGTGCCGAGGGCGGTGAGGTGCATGGCCGACACGAACGCGTCGCGGGCCGGATCGGCCAGCCGGGCCGCAGCGTGGGCAGCCGCAGGGTTCCCGGCGGCCTGGACCTGGCCGACGGCGGTCAGGGTGGCGATGATCGACTGGCTCGCCTCACCGCGCACGCCGGCGGGTAGGGCGTCGACCGCCTGCCCCAGGTGGGCCGAGTAGCCGGCGGCGAGCACCGAGCCGAGGATCGCGACTCCCAGCGCCCCGCCGATCTGGCGGGCCGAGTTGTTCACCGCGGCCCCGGCGCCGGCCTTCTCCCGTGGGACGACGGACATGATCGACTCGGTGGCGGGGGCCATCACCGACCCCATGCCCACCCCCTGCAGGAACAGGATGAGCAGGACGAGCCAGAGCGGGGCGGACTGGTCGAGCAGCTGGAACCCGGCGAAGGACAGCGCGATGAGCAGGAACCCGGTCGCGCAGACGGCCTTCGCGCCGAAACGCGCGGCGAGCCGGGAGCTGCGCGGGCCCATGATCCCCATGCCGACGGCCAGGGGGATGAGCGCCGCACCGCTCTGCAGGGGGCTGTAGCCGCGGGCGCCCTGGAGGTAGTACACGAGGTAGAACGTCGCGCCCTGCAGCGCGAAGAAGTTCAGGCCCAGGGCGCCCGCGGCGGCGGAGAAGGCGGGGTTGCCGAAGAGCGAGACGTCGAGCGCCGGGTGCGTGGAGCGCCGTTGCAGCCAGACGAAGAGCGCCAGCATCGCCAGCCCCCCGAGCAGCGGGACGAGGACGCCCGGCGTCGTCCAGCCCTGACCGGAGCCGCCGCGGATGATGCCGTAGACGACCCCGGCCAGCGCCCCGATGGAGAGCAGCACGCCGGGGAGGTCGACCCGACCGGGCGAGGGGTCCCGCGACTCGGGCACCACGGCGAGGATGCCCACGACGCCGAGGGCGGCCACGGGCACCCCGATGAGGAAGACCGCTCCCCACCAGAAGTGCTCGAGCACCAGCCCGCCGGCGAGCGGGCCACCGGCCACGGCGATTCCGGCGGTACCGGACCAGACGCCGATCGCCCGGCCACGTTCGCCCGGCGGGAAGACATTGGTGATGACGGCGAGGGTGGTCGGCTGGACGGCGGCACCGCCGATGCCCATGACCGCGCGCCAGGCGATGAGCTCCAGCGGACTGCTGCTGAACGCGGCGAACACCGAGCCCGTGGCGAAGATCGCCAGACCGATGAGGAGCACCTTCCGGCGGCCGATGCGGTCACCGACGACGCCCCAGGTGAAGAGGAGGCCCGCGAACACCAGGATGTAGGCATCGATGGCCCACTGCAGCTCACCCTGCGTGGCCCCGAGTTCGCGCTGCAGCGTGGGGATGGCGACGTTGAGAATCGTGTTCCCCATGATCACCACGACCAGGCAGACGGTCATCGTGGCGAGCACCCACCACCGGCGGGCGTGACCGGCCCGGAGATCGTCAGGCGGAGCCGCCCGGTCGACGGCGGTCACGGCCGGCGCGTGGGGTCCGCGAACGCCGCGAAGGCCTCCAGGTTGCGCAGCGACTCACCGCGCTTGACCCGCCACTCCCACTCGCGGCGGATCGAGCTGCCGAAGCCGATCTCCAGCATCGCGTTGAAGTGGTCGTCGGCGTAGCTGAGCACCGACCCCAGGATCCGGTCGATCTCCTCGGGGGTGACCGCGGCGTGCGGCAGCCGCCCGGTCAGGTAGACGTCGCCGACGCTGTCGATCGAGTAGGCGACGCCGTACATGCGGGCGTTGTGCTGGAGCAGGAAGGTCCACAGCTGCTCACGGTTCTCGTCGGGCTGGCGGCAGACGAACGCCTCCACCCGCAGTGCGTGCTCACCGACGATCAGCCCACAGACGGTCTTGAGCTTCTTCGTGCCGGGCAGGTCGACCAGCCACTGGCCCGGTGCGGGGTGCTCGTGAACGAGGTCGCTGTCGCGCACCACCTGCTCGATGACCGAGTCCAGCTCGGCGACGGACCGTTCCCCTGCCCCGGTCATCGGGCGACCTGCACCCCCGGGAGCGCCCGCAGCGGGCCGAGCAGCCTTTCCCGCGCCGGTCGTGGCGGGGTGGCGGCCATCTCCTCGGCGGCGGAGACGTAGCCGGCCACCAGGCTGTCGACGGTGCGGTCCCAGGAGAACCGGGCTGCGTGCCGCCGTGCACCGGCCGAGAGAAGCTCGCGGCGGGCCAGGACCTCGCGGACCGACCGGGCGTAGTCGCGGGGGTCGTGTCCGGCGACCAGCACGCCCGAGACGCCGTCCCGGACCGCCGTCGGCAGCCCGCCGACAGCGGCGGCGACGACGGGTGTCCCGCAGGCCTGCGCCTCGAGCGCGACCAGCCCGAACGACTCGTTGTGGCTGGGGACGACGGTGACGTCAGCGGCGCGGTAGTGCTCGGCGAGCCGCTCGGGGGGCTGGGGCGGGAAGAACCGGACCAGGTCGACGATGCCGAGATCGGCGGCCAGCTGTTCGAGCTGGCGGGGCGCCTCCAGTCCGGAGCCGCTGGGAGCGCCGACGACGTGCACCCGCAGGCGGTCGCGCAGCATGGGGTCGTCGGCGAGCAGCCGCGCCGCGGCCGACAGCAGCACGTCCGGGGCCTTGAGCGGCTGGATCCGCCCCACGAACAGGAGGACGACGTCGTCGTCCGGCACGCCGACCGCTCGACGGGCGGCCGCCCGGTCGCCGGGCGCGAACCGGTCGAGGTCGACGCCCGGGGGGACGACGAGGGTGCGGGCCGGGTCGGCGCCGTAGTGGCGGACGAGCTGGCGGGCCTCCTCGTCGGTGTTGGCGATCAGCCGGTCCGCCTCGTCGACGACCTGCTGTTCACCGATCACCCGAGAGCGCGGCTCGGGACGGTCGCCGTCCGCCAGTGCCTCGTTCTTGACCTTGGCGAGGGTGTGTGCGGTGTGGATCAGCGGCACGCTCCACCGGTCGCGGGCCAGCCAGCCCACCTGGCCGGAGAGCCAGTAGTGCGAGTGGACGACGTCGTAGTAGCCCGGCTCGTGCTGCGCCTCCTCGCGCAGGACCGCGGCCGTGAAGGCGCAGAGCTGGGCGGGCAACTCGTCCTTGCCCAGCCCCTCGAACGGGCCGGCGCTGACGTGCCGCACCGTGACGCCCGGGCTCATCTCCACCACGGGCGGAAGGTCGCTGGAGGTCGCGCGGGTGAAGACCTCCACCTCGATGCCACGGGCGGCCAGGCGCCGGGAGACCTCGACGATGTAGACGTTCATGCCGCCGGCATCGCCCGCACCGGGCTGGTCGAGCGGGCTGGTGTGCACCGAGAGGGTTGCCACCCGTCGGGGCATGCCGGAACGGGGCAGCCGGCGAACGGGCACGCGTGGACCTCCCGCCCTGCTCAGCTGTAGAGGGGCACCGATCGGCACCCCTGTCGACTCTCCATCCTGCAACAACGCCAGGATGGGCACATGTCCGGTCCCGTTCCTCCCCCCTCGTCCGGGTACCGCGGCCTGCCGGGTGCGGGCCGCACTGCCGTCGTCACGGGCGCCTCGAGCGGCATCGGTGCCGCCACCGCGAGGCGGCTGGCCGCCGAGGGCTTCGACGTCGTCATGGGTGCACGACGGCAAGACCGCCTGACCAGACTCGCCGGCGCCATCGGCGCCCGTGCTCTGCCGTTGGACGTCACCGATCCGGCGTCGGTGGAGGCATTCGCCGCCGCGCTCGACCGGGTCGACGTGCTGGTCAACAACGCGGGAGGCGCATTCGATGCCGCCCGCGTCGAAGATGCCGACCTGGAGTCGTGGACGCGCACGTACGAGGTCAACGTGCTCGGCACGGTCCGGCTGACGAAGGCGCTGCTGCCCGCGCTGCGCTTGTCGGGTGCGGGCGACGTCCTGTTCGTCGGCTCCACCGCGGGGCTGACGAGTTACGAAGGCGGCGCCTCCTACACGGCGGCCAAGCACGGGGTGCACACGCTGGCCGAGACCCTGCGGCTGGAGCTCAACGGCGAGCCGGTGCGGGTGATGGAGATCGCGCCCGGGATGGTGCGCACGGAGGAGTTCTCGGTCAACCGGCTCGGCTCGGCGGAGGCCGCGGACGGCGTCTACCGCGGGGTGCCCGAGCCGCTGGTGGCCGATGACATCGCCGACTGCATCGCCTGGGCGGTGACGCGTCCGCACCACGTGAACGTCGACCTGATGGTGGTCCGCCCGCTCGCCCAGGCCGCCCAGTACAAGGTGGCCCGAGAGGATTAGACCGCGGTCGGCTCGCGGTCGAGGCTGACGCCGAACTGCTCCTCGACCGCGACCACCACGCGGTCGGCGAAGGCCAGCAGTTCGGCCGCCGTCGCCCCGGGCTCCGTGGTGAGGGCCAGGCTGTGCCGCGACGATGTGCCCACGAGGCCGTCGCGGGTCCCCCGGCCGAAGCCGGCGTGCTGGACCAGCCACGCGGCGCTCAACTTGACCTTCCCGTCGCCGGCGGGCCAGCTCGGGCACCCCTCGACCGCGTGGGCCGCCGGTACGACGGGGTTGGTGAAGAACGAGCCTGCGCTGCGGCTGTCGGGGTCGGCCGGGTCGAGCACCATCCCCTTGCCACGGCGTAGCTCGATGACCGCCGACCGGACGTCGTCCAGCGGTGCGGTCTCTCCCACCTCGATGCCGAGCCGGCCCGCGAGCTCGGCGTAGCCGACCGGACGCGAGTCGGCGCTCTCGTCGAGCGCGAACGTGACGGCCAGGACGACGAAGCGGCCGGGTTCCCGCTTGAGCCGGCTGTCGCGGTAGGCGAAGCCACACTCGGCCGGGGTCAGCGTGCACACGGCCTTCTCCGCCCGGTCGTAGACCTGCACCGCGGTGATGGTCTGGGCCACTTCCTGGCCGTAGGCGCCGACGTTCTGCACGGGCGTGGCCCCGGTGGAACCGGGGATGCCGGCGAGCGCCTCGATGCCGGCCAGTTGCTGCGCCACCGTGAACGCGACGACGTCGTCCCACGGCTCGCCGGCCTGCACCTCGATCACCCCGCCGCTGCGCGCGATCCCGCGAGTCCGGACGGCAACGACGTCCCCGGGCCAGCCGGCGTCCGGCGCCACCACGTTGGACCCGCCACCGAGCAGCAGCAACGGCCGGCCGGCCCCGTCGGCGTCGCGGACGGCGGCCACGAGTTCCGCGGTCTCCTCGACCTCGATCAGCCGGTCGATGGGACCGCCGACCGCGAGGGTGGTGAGGTCCGCCAGCCGGACGTCGCGTCGAACCTGCACGGGCTCACGCTAACCGGGACTACCCTCCGGACCGGTGAGCGAGGTGGGCGGCGGGCACAAGCGCCGGGCATGGCTGCCTGCGCAGCCGTCCGGTCGCAAGCCGTCTCGCCTGGCCGCCGGCCGGGCTCGAGCGGTCGGCCTGCCCACTCGTGGCACCACCAACGCCAACCGCCTACGGCGGGTGGACCGCTGGCTGCTGGCCACCCAGGTGCCCCGTCTCCGGGACTCCGCGCGGCCGCTCGTCGTCGATCTGGGGTACGGATCGTCCGCCGTGACCACGCTGGAGATGGTCGAGCGCCTCGGCTCGGAGGTCGACGGGCTCGAGGTGGTCGGCCTGGAGATCGACCCGGACCGGGTGCGCGCGGTCGAGGCCGACCGGGATCCGCCGCGGGTGGACTTCCGGGTCGGCGGTTTCGAGCTCGCCGGTCTGCGACCGGTGCTCGTGCGGGCGTTCAACGTGCTGCGGCAGTACGACGAGGAGTCGGCAGCCCGGGCGTGGGAAACGATGCGGGCCGCCCTCGGCCCCGGCGGCCTGCTCGTCGAGGGCACCTGCGACGAGTGGGGACGACGCTCGGCGTGGGTGGCCCTGGACGCCGACGGCCCCCTCACACTGACCCTCTCCGCTCGGACCGTCGATATCGACGTGCCCTCCGACCTCGCCGAACGGCTGCCCAAGGCGCTGATCCACCACAACGTGCCCGGGCAGCCGATCCACGAGTTCCTCCGATCCTTCGATGCCGCGTGGGCTGCCGCGGCGGGGCTGTCCACCTTCGGCCCGCGCCAGCGATGGACGGCCGCCGTGGAGACGCTCGCCTCGGAAGGCTGGCCCTTGGTGGGCTCGAGCCGACACTGGCGGCATGGCGAGATCACGCTGCGCTGGTCTGCGGTCGCACCGGTCTGACAGTTCAGCAGCTGGCGCAGAGTGCTCTCTCCACAGCAGCGGAGCGATTCGAGCAGCGGTGCCAACTGGCGGCAGTAGCCTTGCTGTTTCGGTGCCGGGTCCACGTCGGCGAGCGTCTGGTCGCCACGGTCCCTGCGTCGGACACAGGGGGGAGCCGATGTCCGCTCAGCAGCAGGCGCCGGTGGAGTCGGTCGACCGGCATGTTCCCGCCCGGCGCCGTCAGCGCGGCTGGGATGCCGGGGTGCTTGCCGCGATCGCCGCCGGTGGAATTCTCGGCGCCGAGGCCCGGTACGGGTTGTCGGTGCTGTTGCCGCACCAGCCCGGGCAGTGGCCGACCGCGACCTGGCTGACCAACGTCAGTGGCTGCCTGCTCATCGGCGTGCTGATGGTGGTCATCACCGAGCTGACGTCGCCGCACCGGCTGGTCCGCCCGTTCCTGGGCGTTGGAGTGTTGGGCGGCTACACGACGTTCTCCACGGCGATGGTGGACGTGCAGCAGCTTGCGCGCGCCGGGCACGCCGGGGCTGCGCTCGGCTACCTGGGTAGCACGCCGGTCGCTGCGGTGGCCGCGGCCAGCGCCGGGACGCTGCTGACCCGGGCCTCGGCGGTGTGGTGGCTGCGGCTGCGGCGGCGCGAGCATGCTGGAGGACGGCGATGACCACGCTGGAGGGGCCGGCGCAGCGGCTGACGGTGATCGTGGGAGAGGACGACCGGGTCGGGCACCGGCCTCTCTACACCGAGATCGTGCACCGGGCACACGCCGCCGGACTGATCGGAGCGAGCGTGTTCCGCGGCATCGAGGGCTTCGGCGCGACCGGCATGGTGCACACCAACCGGCTGCTCGACCTGTCCGAGGACCTGCCGGTCACGGTGGTCATGGTGGACACCGCCGAGCGCATCGGGGCGTTGCTTCCGCAACTCGAGGAGATCGTCGGCGACGGGCTCGTGCTGCTCGAGGACGTGCGCGTCGTCCATCACGCGGGACAGCCCGCGCCGTGATCCCGCTGTGGGTGGCCCTCGGCGCGGCGATCGGCGCTCCGGCCCGCTACCTCACCGACCGCGCCGTACAGGGCCGCCACGACAGCGTCTTCCCCTGGGGCACGCTGATGGTCAACCTGGTCGGCTCGTGCGTGCTCGGCTTTCTGGTCGCCGCTAGCACGCACCTGTCCCCGGCGGTCAGCGCGGCCCTGGGGACGGGATTCTGCGGGGCGCTGACCACGTACTCGACGTTCAGCTACGAGATCGTCCGCCTGCTGGAGGACGGGTCTCGGTTCTACGCCGCGGCCAACGTGGTCGCCAGCCTGCTGGGTGGCTTCGGCGCCGTCGGCCTGGGCTGGACGCTGGCCACCTGGCTCACCTGACGGCCACCGCGGCGGCTCATCCGGAGTGGTCCGCCGGCTCGCCGGCGTGCGCCAGAGCGCCCAGGTGCGTCAGCCGCTGCAGCATCCCGTGATGCCGATAGCCGTCGGGTTCCCCCTCCGGTGAGTACGCGCTGCGGGGTTGGGCGCGGTGGATCGCCCGCAGGTCGTCGACGGTGATCAGCCCGTCGGTGACCAGGCTCTGCACCACCGGCAGGAAGGCGTCGATCCTCTCCGGGGCATCGACGATGACGATCGCCACCGGCAGGTCCGCCGACCAGGACAGGACCTTGTTGACGTGCACGTGCCTGGACGCGCCGTAGCCCTCGATGCCGTGGAAGACGCTGGCTCCGGCCAGGCCGCTCTCATGGGCCCGGTGCACGATCTCGGTGTACAGCGGCGCCATGCCGTGCGGCGCCTTGTCGCCCTCGTCGATGAAGACGGTCAGCCGTCGCGCCGCCCCTTCCAGCCACATGCTGCTCACGACCCTTCCGAGGGGAGCCGGTCCACCGGCCCGATGCCGGCGCGGGCATGTCCCTGCGCCGGACGGAAACGACGGCCGGGGTCGCCGACCGTCTGCCTGGGGAGTCTCATCGCCACCTCCCGGACGCGCACGAACCCAGTGGGTAGGGTCCATCAGCCCGGAGGGGCGGTTCGGATCGCGTTCGCGTGGGCGAACGTGATCCCGGCGAGATCCATCACCGTCACTGTGATTGGACGCCCCGGCTGCACGGCCGTCAACCCGGTCCGACGTGCCCGTCCGGCCACGGGCCACACCGTCGGAGTGACTTGGTCGATCCGGACCAGGCAGGGATGTGGACATTCCTGCCATGCCGGCTCGGCCACGGCCCACGTCGGCGCGGGGTGCGGCAGGAAAGCACGGGCCCGTGCCCACCCGGCTGACAAGGGTGAACCGCCCCCGTGAGCCCGGAGACTCTGATCCGCCGATCCGGGGGCGGTTCGGTGCTGCCTGTGCCGCCACCGCCACCGGCTCAGGCACCGGGCCCCCGGCCGGAACTTGCGCCGGCTGGCCGACGGCGGAATCGCATGGACGACCCCCGGCGGCGAGCGAATCGTCATCCACCCGCCCCGGTACGGCACCGAGGACAACCGTCCGCCACTGACCAGCAGCCCACCGCTCACCGCGACCGGACACATCCTCGGCCGCCCACTCAACGCAGCGAGATCGACGACAACCCGGCGCCGTTGCGACCTGCGCGGCCGCCGCAGAGTGCGCCACCAGCCGGATGGAGAGGTCATGCACCATGGGGGCGTGACCACGCTCATCGGCGAAGCGCTACGTCAGCGCTGCATCGAGGCCGTCATCGAGGAGGGCGAGCGGTTCGGCATCCTGGCGCAGGAGCTCGCGGCCGGGCTGACTCCGGTGCAGGGGGGCCTGGATGTCCCTGTTCCGTGGATCCCGGAATGGACCGCCCGGGAACTCGTCGAGCACCTGGGGACGGTGCACCGGTGGGCCACCGCGATCCTCCGCGCCGGCCACGCCGACCATCCGCCTCGCGAGACGCCTCCGGCCCCACACGCCGAGGTGTTGCTGGACTGGTACGCCACCGGGCTCACCGAGTTGGTCGCCACGCTGCGCACGACACCGCCCGACGCACCCGCCTGGCACATGAGCCCGGCCGCGCCGAAGGTCGCCGCCTCCTGGGCCCGGCGGCAGGCGCACGAGCTCCTCGTCCACCGGATGGACCTCGAGGTCACCGCGGGCGTCCCGCTCGCTCCCGTCGATGCCGAGCTGGCCGCGGACGGCGTCGACGAACTGCTCGGCGTCATCGTCCCCCGCTGGGCACACACCGAACCGCTGATCAGCGCCGACGCGACGATCTCCGTGACCGCCTCGGACACCGGTGACACGTGGGGTGTCACCGTCGAGCGGGGCGTCGTCACCATCGGGACGGAACGGTCCGGCCCCGCGGACGCACGGCTCTGCGGCCCGGCCGTTGACCTGCTGCTCCACCTCTGGGGTCGACCGGCGGACGTCGTGGTCGACGGCGAACCGGCCGCCGAAGCGATCCTCCGCGGCCGGTGAGAGTTCCTCCTGGCCCGACCGCGGTCACCGGTGGCACCGCGGAACTGCTCGCCGACGCCGACCGCGACGGTTCCTGGATGCTGCTGCTCAACGGCACCCCGCAGTCGCACGTCGACCTCGATGACCCGGGCCACCTGGAGTTCGAGTACGTCCGCCGGATGGGCCACGTCCTCGACCTGGCCGCTCCGCCGGGGGCACCGCTCGACGTGCTCCACCTCGGCGGCGGCGCGCTCACCCTCCCCCGCTACGTCGCGGTGACCCGGCCCGGCTCACGGCAGCGGGTCGTCGAGATCGACCAGCCGCTCACGGACCTCGTCCGCGCGCACCTCCCGCTGCCACGGGGCGCCCGGATCCGCGTGCGCGCCGCCGACGCCCGCGCGGGCCTGGCGGCAACGCACACCGCGAGCACCGACGTCGTCGTCACCGACGTCTTCGCCGGCGCCCGCACGCCCGCCCACCTGACCAGCGTCGAATTCGTCGCCGACGCCCGTCGTGTCCTGCGCCCCGGCGGCATCTACGTGGCCAATCTCGCCGACGGCCCGCCCCTCCGCTTTGCCCGCGCTCAGGTGGCCACGCTCTGCGCCGTCTTCCGGAACGTCTGCCTGCTCGCCGAACCAGGGACGCTGCGCGGCCGGCGCTTCGGGAATCTCGTCGCGGTCGCGTCCGACGCCGAGTTGCCGGTGGCGGGGCTCACCCGCCGTACCGCCAAGGATCCGATGCCCGCCCGCGTCGTCGACACCGACCACCTCGACCGGTTCGCCGGCTCCGCACGCCCGGTGCACGACACCGAAGCGGAGCCGTCGCCCGAACCACCGCCGGGCGTCTTCAGCCGATGACCGGCTCCGTCAGCGCCGTGACGAACGCCGCCAGCGCCCGGTCGTCGAACAGCACGAAGAGCACCTCCTGGACGTGCTCGACCTCGACCTCCGCCGCCCGCACCCCGGCAACCGCCTGACGCGCGGCGTCATCCAGCGGCCAGCCGTAGATCCCGGCCGAGACCGCGGGGAAGGCCACCGTGCGCGCGCCCAGCCCGTCGGCGACCCGCAGGCTCTCGGTGTAGCAGGAGCGCAGCACCGCGGACCGGTCCCGCCCGGCCGACCAGATGGGTCCGGCCGTGTGCACCACCCACCGCGCCGGCAGGCGGCCGGCGGTCGTCGCCACAGCCCGGCCCCGGGGCAGCCTGCCATCGGGCAGCCGCGCCTTCAGTGCCCGGCACTCCGCGAGAACAGCCGGCCCCCCGGCCGCGTGGATCGCGCCGTCGACCCCGCCGCCGCCGAGCAGCCCGGGATTGGCGGCGTTGACGACGACGTCGACGTCAGCCTCGGTGATGTCGCCGCGCACCGCCCGGAGTTCCATTCCGGATCAGAGGGAGCGCAAGGCGTGGGGCGGAGCGGCTGCTACCAGCTGTTACCGCGCCGCAGCCCGCGCAGGGCGGGCCGGACGTCGACCAGGTAGACGATCGACGCAATGACGCCCGGGAGCCAGAAGAAGCTCAGCGGCGGAGTGAAGTACGCGATGATCAGGGCCAGCCCGGTGATCGCACCCCACGCCGGCTTGGTGAGCTTGCCTGCGGCGACGTAACCGGTGGCCGGCCGGATCAGGGCATCGACGAGCGCCCAGGCCGCCAGTGCCACCACGGCCCACTTCAGCCCGATGAAGAGGAGCGCGTCGAACGTCGCCATGCGGGCCAGCGTACCCGCCGCGCGGCGCCGACCGGCCCGGAAACACCCCGGAACAGCACAGGGCCCCGGAGCGCGAGATCGCAGCTCCGGGGCCCTGGGCTGGGCTGACCGAGGTCAGTTCTTCTTGGCCGGCACCGAGGTCGGGTCGGCCGGCTTGGCGGTGCGGGCCCGGGTGACACGAGCGGAGGCCGCCTTGGCGGGCGCCTTCCGAGCGGCCGGGCTGCTCTTCTTGGCAGGGGTCCGCGCGGCGGCCGGCTTGACGGCCTCCTCGGCGGTCGCCTTGGTCGCCTCGGCGGCCTCGCGGGTCTTGTCCTCGGTCGCGGTCGCGACCTTGGTCGCCCGGGCAGCGGTCTTCTGCGCGATCGACGTCACCTCGTTGGAGGCGTCACGGACGGCTCCGGCGGTCTGCTCGACCGCCTTGTCGACCGTGCCCTCGGCGGTGTCGACGGTCTGCTCGGCGCGACGGACCACACGACGCAGGGAGGGCTGGCGGCGCAGCTGCTCGACGACCTCGGCACCGTGCTCCGCGAGGTTCTCCACGGTGCTGAGGGCCTGGGTGCGGGCGGTCTCGACCAGGCCGACGACGGTGCTGCGCAGCACCTCGGGACGCACGGCGGTGGCGAACTGCTGGGCCGCGGTACGCGCGGTGCCGGCGGCCTCGGTGGCCCGGGTGCGGGCCTCCTTCACGGCGAGGTCGGCCTGGACCTGCGCCTCGCCGGGCAGCGCCTCAGCCTTCGAGCGGAACTGCGCGACGGCGGTGCGGGCGCGCTCGACGGCAAGGTCACCGGCGCCGACGGCGGCCAGGATCGGGGTCTTGGCGCGCTCGGCAACCGAACGGCCCTGGGCAACGGCGAACTCGCCGTACTGCTTCACGGTCTCAGTGGGGGTCATGCCGACTCCTTCGAGGGGTTGGGGGTGGTCTGGGCGGCGGCCTGGGAGGCCCGATGCTCACGGACGTAGGTCTCGTAGAGCTCGAGGAGGACCGCCTTGTGGCGTTCGGACAGGGCTTCGTCCGAACGGATGGCCGCCACGGTGTCCGGGTTACCGGACCGCCGGTCGAGGATCCCCGCCTGCTCGTACAGCGACTCGGCCGAGATCTTCAAGCCCCGGGCGATCGACGCGAGGATCTCCGCGGACGGCTTGCGAAGACCCCGCTCCACCTGGGACAGGTACGGGTTGCTGACCCCGGCATTGCGGGCCAGTTCACGCAGGGACACCCGTGCGGCGTTCCGCTGTTCGCGGATGAAGTCACCGACGTGCGAGCTGACGGCGGAAACGCTGGGGGCGTCGGCCACCGACTGCGACACACTCACCGCAACCCGGTCCACCTTCTCGCGGACCGTGGTCACCTGTTCGCGGACGAATTCACCGGGTGTTTGCACGGCTATGACCGTAGCCGGGACTGCTAGCTACTGCAAGCGGAGCTGCAAGCGGCCTCGGGTGAGCCCACTCACACTGCATTCCCGCAGGTCAACGGCCCGGCAGGTCAGTGCCGGCCCTCGTCGGCCAGGAGTGCTGCGACATCTGCCTCGCCGTCGCGGTAACGGCGGCCCAGCTCAGCGGCCAGCGCATCCATGACCTGCTGGACGCCTCGCCGGCGCTCGGACAGCCCGCTCTCGGCCTCGCCCAGCGCGCGGGCCGCCTTCTCCAGCTTGGCGTCGGACAGATCGGCGATGGCGGACAGGTCCACCCCAGGGGTCAGCGAGTTCACCCAGGACTCGTAGTCCTCCGGCGCCGACGGCCCGACGGTCTGGTGCCGGCCGAGACCATGGGCGGGCCCGCGGCCCTTCTCCGAGAGGATCTCCGGCAGCAGGTCGACCAGCGAGCGGCCGTCGTGCTCGGCGCGCCGCTGGAGCTCCCGGCGAACGATGTCGAGCCGGCCCTGGAGCAGCCGCCGGGTGTAGGAGAGGTTGACCTCCTCCTGCTCGGCCTGGCGGCGGAGCTGGCGCACCTCCGTCATCGGGGCGCGCGTCGCGTTCTCGAGGAACGTGGGGTCGAGCAGCGCGTCGACGGCGGCGCCACCGGCGGGAGCAGGCTTCGGGCTCACAGAACAGCCTCCATCGGCTTGATTCCCAACAGGCTTCGGGCATCCGCGGTGGTGAGCGGCGGACGCTGGGCGATGCGGGCGAGACCGGCGGCACGTGCCACCAGCTGTGCGTTGTCGCGCACGGCCTCGCCGGGAGCGTAGGTGAGCGTGTCCTCCATGCCCACCCGGAGGTGGCCACCGGCCGACAGCGCGGCCAGCATCACCGGCAGCGACGTCCGGCCGACCCCGGTCGCGGCGAACGTGGCACCCGGCGGCAGCTGCCCCACGCAGGCAATCAGTGCCTGCGCCGTCCCGGGCATCCCGCCGGGGACGCCCATGACCAGGTCGACGTGCACGTGGCCCCCGTGCGGCGGTCCGTGACGGTCCAGCAGCCGGGTCAGCGTGGCCAGCTGACCCAGGTCGAAGACCTCGTACTCGGGCACGATCTCCCGCTGCTGCATCTGTGTGTGCAACTCGACGATCAGGTCCCACGGGTTCGAGAAGACGTCGCGGCCGAAGTTGACGGTGCCCAGCGTCAGCGAGGCGGCGTCCGGCTCGGCGTCCAGGACGGCGAGCCGCGCGTCGAACGGATCGGTCACCGCGCCCCCGCTGGACAGCTGCACCACCAGGTCGGTGGCCTCCCGGACGGCGGTCACCACCTCGCGCACCCGGGGCAGGTCCAGCGTCGGGCGCGTCTCGGCGTCCCGGACGTGCAGGTGGATCACGGCGGCCCCGACGGCCTGGCAGTCCCGCGCGGTCGCCACGACCTCGTCGACCGACACGGGCAGGGCGGGGACGTCGGCCTTCGCCGACTCGGCGCCCGTCGGGGCGACGGTGATGAGCGTGCCAGGGGCCGACGTGGGCGGGGTCACCGGCCGATCGTCGCAGACCGGACGGCGCGGACGCGGTCCCGGGCCGCAGCCGTCGAGTCGTCGGGACCGATCGGCGTATCACCCGGGTCGATCGCCGCCGTCGAACCGGCCACCGACAGGGCCGCGTCCAGCTGCACCGACTGCTTCACCAGCGCCAGGGCGATCACGCCCAGCTCGTGGTGCCGCACCACCGTGCCGACCCGGCCGACCTCGCGGGTACCGGCGAGCACCGGCGTCCCTGGCTCGGCCAGGACCTCGCTGACTCCGTCCAGGTGCAGCAGAACCAGCCGACGCGGCGGCCGGCCCAGGTTGTGCACCCGGGCGACGGTCTCCTGGCCGCGGTAGCAGCCCTTGTCGAGGTGGACGGCCGTGGTCAGCCACTGCAGCTCGTTCGGGATGGTGCGATGGTCGGAGTCGAGGCCGGCGCGCGGGCGCCGGGCCTCCACCCGCAGCGCCTCGTAAGCGGAGACGCCGGCCAGCCCCGCGCCGGCGGTGGTCAGCCGGTCCGCCGTAGCGGCCAGCCCGGCCCGGGGCACGAGCAGGTCGAACACGGTGGCGCTGCCGTCGCCGATCGCCGGCATGCGGCGCACCCAGCCCCCGCCCTCGAGGGCGCGTACGTCGTACGGCGCCACTGGCTCGGGCAGGCCGGCGGCACTCAGCACCTCGGTGCCCGTCGGGCCCACGAGAGAGAGAAGGGCCCAGTGCTCCGTCACGAGGGCCGGTTGGACGCGGAGCAGGAAGCGCATCCGCTCCAGGAAGGTGGCCAGGGCCGCACCCGCCCCGGGCTCGACATCGGCCCATGTGGTCCCGTCGAGGTCGGCGAGGACCATGTGGTGCTCGACGTGCCCCTGGGGGGACAGCAGCAGGCTCTCCGTCCCGGTGCCGTCGGCCAGCCGCTCGAGATGCTGGCTGGTGAGGCTGTGCAGCCAGGAGAGCCGATCGGCCCCGGGCACGGCGACGACGTCGCGGTCGCTGCGGTCGACCAGGCCCGCGCCCTCGGCCAGCAGCCGCTGTTCACGGAGGGGGTCGCCGTAGTGGGCGGCGACGGAACCGCCCTCGATCGCGACGGCACCCCCGCGGCTCAGCAAGGGGGAAATGGTCACTGGTCCTCCGATCCGGCTCGTTCGCGGCACGCACGGCACGTCCCGGACAGGGCGACGTGCCGCACGTCCACGGTGAAACCCAGTTCGGCGGCCAGACGTTCCGCCGCAGTGTCCAGCAGGTCCGGCTGGACCGAGGTGATCTTCCCGCACGAGGCGCAGACCACGTGCAGGTGCGGGTGCTCGGCCGCGTGGTACACCGGCGCCCCCTTACCCAGGTGGGTGTGCCAGACCAGTCCGAGGCGTTCCAGCAGCTCGAGGGTGCGGTACACCGTGGAGGTGTCAGGGGCGGCGCCGTCCGGGCCGGCCTCCTCGCGCAGCCGCGCGCCGATCACCTCGGGAGTCGCGTGTTCCAGCTCGCTCACTGCGGCGAGAACCTGCCGCCGCGGCGCCGTGAGGCGCAGCCCCCGGGCGCGTAGCCGCTCGGCCAGCGGTCCGGCGACCGGTCCGCCGACGTGGTGCGAGCCCATGGCCCGAGCCTAGGCCGCCGTGCGGCAGGCTGACGTCGTGACCGATCTGCGCAGAGTGGCGGTATGGCGCGGCGACGCCGCGGTGGTGGTCCCGGCGGACCAGCCGGTGGTGACCGCGTTCGACCTCGGCCTGGGCCGGGGGGACGGCGTCTTCGAGTCCGTGGCCGTGGTCGACGGGGGCACCCCGCACCTGGACGAGCACCTCGCCCGCATGGCCCGGTCGGCGGCGATCATGGAGCTGGCCGACCCGGGCGAGCAGACCTGGCGGGCGATGGTCGATGCCGTTCTGGCGAGCTGGCCGGTCGAGATCGAGGGGGTCTGCCGGCTGTTCCTGACGCGGGGGCTGGGTGCGGGGCTCCCGCCCACCGCCCTGGCACTGCTCTCTCCCGTGTCGCCCGAGGTGGTGCGGCAGCGGACAGCCGGCCTGTCCGTCGTCACCCTCGGGCTGGGGGTACCGGCCGCGTTCCGGGCAGAGGCACCCTGGCTGCTCGGGGGTGCGAAGACCCTGTCGTACGCGGTGAACATGGCCGCCCAGCGGCACGCGCAGCGGCTCGGGGCCGACGACGTCGTCTTCACGTCGCTGGAAGGGCAGCTGCTCGAGGGGCCGACGTCCACCGTGGTGTGGTCGGCCGACGGCGTCCTGCACACGCCGCCGCTGGAGACCGGGATCCTGGCGGGGACGACGTCCGCGCGGTTGTTCGCCCGGGCCGGCGCCGCGGGACGGCCGACATCGTTCACCGCCGGCACCGTCGACGACCTGCACGCGGCCGACGGCGTCTGGCTGCTGTCCGGCGTGCGCGGGGTCGCGACCGTGCACACCCTCGATGGCGTGCCGCGGGGCGACGCGGGCCTCTCCGCGGGGGTGCGGGCCCTGCTCGCCGGATAGGCTGACCGACGGTGCGCCGGGAAGCCTGGTCGGCAGTCCCCCCACCGACCCCGATGCTCGGAGCCGCCCGGTGAGTGCCCCCTCTCCCCTTTTCCTCCGGCCTTCCTGGGCCGAGGCGCGGCGGATCACCGAGGTCCTCCGCAAGGAGACCGTCGGCGGGATCCTGCTGATGATCGGCGCCCTGGTCGCCCTCATCTGGGCCAACAGTCCGTGGGCGGGCGGCTACGAGCGCCTGCGCGACACCCGGATCGGACCGGCCGCGCTGCACCTGAACCTCTCGCTGGGGTCGTGGGCGGCCGACGGACTGCTCGCCGTCTTCTTCTTCGTCGCGGGCCTGGAGCTCAAGCGGGAGTTCGTCGCCGGCGACCTGCGTGACCCCCGCAAGGCGGCGCTGCCGGTGGCTGCGGCGGTCGGCGGCATGGCGGTCCCGGCGCTCCTGTACGCGCTGGTCACCCTGGCCGCCGGGGGGAAGGGACTGTCCGGCTGGGCGATCCCGACAGCCACCGACATCGCTTTCGCGCTCGCGGTGCTGGCGGTCATCAGCACGCACCTGCCGAGCGCGCTGCGCACGTTCCTGCTCACCCTGGCGGTCGTCGACGACCTCCTGGCCATCACGATCATCGCGATCTTCTACACGGCCGCACTGTCCATGCTGCCGCTGCTGCTCGCCCTGATCCCACTGGCGGGGTTCGCGGTGCTGGTGCAGCGGCGGGTCCGCTCCTGGTGGCTGCTGATCCCTCTCGCCGCCGCCACCTGGGCCCTCGTGCACGCCTCGGGCGTGCACGCGACGGTCGCCGGGGTGCTTCTCGCGTTCACCGTGCCGGTGGTGCGCAGCGAGGCCGCCGGCGGTCCGGACGCCGGGCCGGGCCTTGCCGAGCACTTCGAGCACCGGCTGCGTCCCCTCTCGGCGGGGTTCGCCGTACCGGTCTTCGCCTTCTTCTCCGCCGGCGTGACCATCGGGGGGCTCGCGGGGCTGGGCGCGGCGCTGTCCGACAGCGTCGCGATCGGCATCCTCGTGGGCCTCGTCGTGGGCAAGACCGTCGGGATCTCGCTCGCCACCTGGGTGGTCAGCCGGTTCACCCGCGCCGAACTCGATCCCGACCTCGGCTGGGCCGACGTCGTGGGACTGGCCATGCTCGGCGGCATCGGCTTCACCGTGTCGCTGCTGATCGGGGAGCTCGCATTCGGCCCGGGATCCCCGGCCGACGACCATGCGAAGGTCGGCGTCCTCGCCGGAACCCTGCTCGCCGCGGTCCTGGCCGGTGTCCTGCTCCGGCTGCGCAACCGGCGGTACCGCCGGATGAGCGCCGAGGACGAGCTGGACGCCGACGGGGACGGCGTGCCGGACGTCTATCAGCGGCCGTCGCCCGACAGCTGAGAATCTGCGTTGCAGAGCGCCCGAGAACCGTCGTACCGTCGAGGTACACGAGAGAGGAGGTGGTCCGTAACTTGCTGAGCTACAGGACTCGTGAGGTGGCTGTCCGCTAGCCGCCGTCCAGATGGGCCGCCCGTTCAGACTCGTGTCTGAGCGACGGCAGATCGCCCGTCCGTCGTACGGCGGCGAGCGAGAACCGGACAGTCACCCGACCCCCGGGCCGCCGACATTTGTCCAGTCGGCCCGCGTGCAGCTCCCTGCTCTGCAGGGTGGGCGCCGCGGAGCAGCCCGGGGGTTGTCCGTTCTCCGGGTAGGTTCACGGCCGTGCCGAACGCCCGCCGCGCCGTCGAGGAGGACGTCTCCCCGGGCAGCTGGATCGGCGAGGCCCTGCACGACGACGCCACCGTCGGATCGCTCGTCCCGCCGGTCTTCGATGCCTACGCCCGGGTGTTCCACCCGGCCGCCCGCTACGTGGGCGACGACGACGTCGACGTCCCCTGGGCCGAGGTGGCCGCCGCCAACCGGACCACGGCGCACCCGGCCATGGAGTGGGGATCGATCACCGGCGCGATGGAGTACTTCGACCGGGCCGACCAGTCACCGGTCTGGAACGGCGCTCCTGCCCTCGGCCATCTCCCCGCGCACGTCGCCCAGCGCATCGCCGCCGTCCTGCGCCGGCACACAGGCACGCCGGACGACTGCTGGTTCGGCGTGCCCACGGAGTTCCTCGCGGCCGAGGCCCCGGCCCTGTCGGTGGGCGGAGGTGAGTTCATGCTGGTCCGCGGGCCGGTGGAGCTCGCTGCGGCCAACATGGCGCCAGAGCCTGTCGAGCAGAGCGCCGGACTGTGGTGGCCGGCCGACCGCGCCTGGTGCGTCGCCACGGACGCCGACCTGGTCACCACCTTTGTCGGCGGCAGCGCCGCCTGCATCGAAGCGCTGCTCGCCGACCCCGGGCTCGAGGTCGCCGAGGTCCCGGTGTTCCAGGGCGTCACCTGGGGCACCGACGAGATCAACCCTCTGCCGCTCGACACGTAGCGTGCCGGCGGTCGGCGCACCGCCGCTACAGCGCGGACAGCTCGTCGGCGAGGTCGTCCAGCCCGAGCGAGCCCTGCGACAGCGCGGCCATGTGCCACGCCTTGAGGTCGAAGGCCGCGCCCCTGGCCTGCTCCGCGGCTGCCCGGCCGGCCAGCCACGCCCGCTCCCCCAGCTTGTAGCTGATCGCCTGGCCGGGGATGCCCAGGTACCGGACCAGCTCGCTGTCCAGGAACGCCAGGTCGGCCCCGGAGTTCTCACCGAGGAAGGCACGGGCGAGGTCCGGCGTCCAGGGTCGGCCCCGGTGGTCGGCGAGCGTGCCCTCGGCGTCGTCCGGGATCGGCAGCCCGAGGTGCATGCCGATGTCGATCACCACACGCACCGAGCGCAGCTGCTGCGCGTCGAGGTAGCCGAGCCGCTCGCCGGGGTCGCTGAAGTAGCCGAGCTCGTCCATCAGCCGCTCGGCGTACAGCGCCCAGCCCTCGACGTTGGCGCCGACCGAGCCCAACGAGGTCTGGTAGGTCGACAGCTGCTTGGAGACGTAGGCCCACTGCGCGAGCTGCAGGTGATGGCCGGGGACGCCCTCGTGGTACCAGATCGAGACGAGGTCCCAGAGCGGGAAGCGGATGCGGCCGAGGGTGGGCAGCCAGGTGCGGCCCGGGCGGGAGAAATCCTGCGCCGGTCGCGTGTAGTAGGGCGCCGCGGCACTTCCGGGCGGCGCGATCATGGCCTCGACCCGGCGGACCGGTTCGGCGAGATCGAAGTGCGTGCCGTCGAGTGCGGCGATCGCCTGGTCCATCATCGCCTGCAGCCGCTCGCGGACCTCCTCGACGCCCTCGACCGCGGGGCCGTTCACCCCCAGCCAGCGCATGGCCTCCATGGGGGTCGAGCCGGGCAGCACCTTCTCGGCCTCGGTCCGTTGCTCGGCGAGGATCCGCCGGTGCTCCGACCAGCCCCAGGCGTAGGCGTCCTCGAGCCCGGACCCCGCGCCGAGGTCCGAACCGGTCCAGCGCCGCGCAGCCAGTGCGTACCGCTCCCGCCCGACCGCGTCCGGCGTCCCCTCGGTCCGGGGCCCGTACACGTCGCGCAGGTAGTCGCGCATCTCGGCGACCGCCTGGTCAGCGGCGCGGGCGGCCTCGTGGAGTTCGGCGCTCAGCGACTCGGGACCGTTCGCGACGAAGCCGTTGAAGTACGGCACGAGCAGCCACTCGTCGAGCTGCGAGACGACGGTGCGCACCTGACGGGGCGCGACGAGCAGCCGCCGCCGGCTGCCCTCCTCGAGCGACTCCTGGAAGCCGCGGTAGGCCTCGGGCACCCGCGCCATCCGGCGCGCGATGACCGCCCAGTCCTCCTCGGTGCTCGCCGGCATGAGCGAGAACACCTGTCGGACGGCGTGTACGGGGCTGAACAGATTGGACAGCGACCGGTAGCCCTCGCCGGCCTCGTGCGCGGCCAGTTCGGCACCGAGCCGCTCGCGCAGCAGGCGGGCACACCGCCGCTCGACGGGGTCGTCCTCCAGTGCCGGGTCAGCGGCCATGACCCGGTCCAGCTCGGCGAGCGTCTCGCGTAGCAGCGCCGCCTCCGCCTCCAGCCCCGCGGGGCTGGAGTCCGGCAGTCGGTCGTCGTCCGGGCGGGTGCCGAGCGACGTGGCGAGGATCGGGTCGAGGTCGCAGGCGGCCTCGACGTAGCGGTCGGCGACCTGCCGTGCCGTGGTGGGGCCGGGAGTGCTCATCGGATCCGTTCCAGTCGGGCGGACATGACGGGGCGCAACGTCTGGTCGGAGCCGGCCCGGTCGACCGCGTACATCAGCGCGCCTTCGACGATGCCGTAGAGCCGGACGGCCTTGACGACGTCGGGAGCGTCCGGGGTGCGGGCCACGACGTCGGAGGTGAGTTCCCAGCTCGTCGTCGTCCGCGCGGAGCCGACATAGAGCTCGAGCAATCCCTCGGGGCTGGCCACGAGCAGCTCGATGTCGTCCTGGCCGCGGGGACGCAGGAAGCCCGACTCGCGGTGGTCCGGGCCCACGATCGCGCCGTCGTCGGTCAGCCGCCAGGTACGCGAGTCGTAGGAGAGGAACCCGCGCCCGTCGTGCGCGAACCGCACCCACTGGCCGAAACGGTGGTCACCGCCGGCCCCCGCCGCCTGCCCCTCGCCGTGCCACTCCCCCAGCAGCGGCAGCACCGAGAGCAGCGTGTCCGGGACCTCCGGGCCACTCCGGACGTCGGCGGTGTCGGGCACCGGCAGCTCGGTGGGAGCGGTCATCGCCGGCCCCCGCGCGGCGCTCGCGCGAGCCGGTAGGCACCGAAAGCACACCCCAGCGCGCCGAACGACGCCAGGGTGACGAGGACCCAGGCAGAAACCATGTGCCCCACCGTATGGGGAACGGTCTCGCCCCGCGTCAGGCGGTCGGAGCGGGTGCGCCGACCGTCTGCGTCATGACCACGTCCCACGGCGTCGCCGTCAGCCCGAAGGCCGTCGTCGTCGCCGTCGCGTCGCTCACGAATTCCTGGTCGAACTGATGCCGGATGTCGACGACCTCGCGCATGAACGGCAGAACGAGGCCGAGCGCGGACAGCACGGGCCAGGGGATCCCGGTCACCCGCGGAGTGTCGACGCCGAGAGCCGTGGCCAGGTCGGTGATGGCCTGGCGCTGCGACCGGGGCGGGTCGGTGGGCACGTGCCACGCTCGGCCGAGGGCCCGCTCGTCGGTGCCCAGGGTCGCGAGGGTCGCCGCGACATCGGGCAGAAAGGCCCAGCTCCTCGGGGCGTCGGGGTCGCCGACGACCCAGGCACGACGGCCGCGGCGGATCGTGGACAACTGGCGCACCAGGTGCGAGTGGTCGGCCGGCACCTGTGGCCCGACGAAATCGGAAGCCCGCGCCTCGGTGACCCGCACCCGTCCGGCCTCGTGCGCCGCGAGCGCGGAGGCCCACATCCCGTTGCGGACGCGGCCCTTGGTGTCGGTGGCGGCGAGCGGGGAGTCCGGCGTCATCGGGCCGTCCGGGCGGCCGTAGCCGTACATGTTGCCCATCGTGACGAGGACGGCGCCGGTGCGCTCCGCGGCGGTGAGCAGCGCGGCGGCGACCGGCGGCCAGTCGGTGGCCCACCGGTGGTACGGCGGATTGACCGCGTTGTAGAGCGCCGCGGCACCGGCTGCCGCAGCCGCGAGGGCAGCGGCGTCCGTGGCGTCCACCTGACGGTGCTCGACGGTCGCCGTGGAGTGTCCGCCGCTGCGCGAGAGCACACGGACCTCGTGCCCGCGGGCCGCGAGTTCATCCGCCGTCGTCGTGCCGACCGGGCCCTTGCCGACGATCACGTGCAATGCCATGAGGAGCCTCTTCCCGATATCGGCGAGAGCGATGCTCTCGAATGCGAGCAATGCTCTCGCCTGCTCGCTCCGGAGTCAAGAGCCCCGGCCACCGGCGTCGGGGGGAAAGGCGGTCCGCCCGGACGGCCGCCTGGTCGGGCAGATCGAGCGGCTGCAAGGCGCGACCCGTCACGGCGTGCAACAGTGCATCCGCCAGCGCAGGGTTGCGGGCGAGAACCGGTCCGTGCAGGTAGGTGCCGACGATGTGGTCGGTGAGTACACCCTCTCCCCGGCCGGCAGTCTCGTTGCCGGTACCGCGGAGGACCCGGCCGAGCGGCGCCGTCCCGGGTCCCAGCGCGGTGGCACCCCGGTGGTTCTCGAAGCCCGTCAGCGCGCCGACATCGGGAAGCGCGCACCACGTCACCACTTCGCCCACGGCCCTCCGGCAACCCCGTTCGGTCGTGAGGTCGAGGATCTCCGCACCCGCGTGGCGGCGCCCGTGGGAGTCCTCCATCCAGCCTCCGAGAACCTGCAGCCCGGCACACACGGCCAAGGTCATCGCGTTCTCGGCCAGTGCGGCGCACAGGTGGCGGTGTCGCCGCAGCCAGTCGGCCGCGAACACCTGGGCGGCATCCTCGCCACCGCCCAGCACGTAGAGGTCACATCCGACCGGCGGCACCATGTCCACCGTGACCGTGCTGATCTCCACCGGAACGCCACGCCAGCGCAACCGCTGGGCCAGGACGGTGACGTTCCCCCCGTCGGAGTAGGTGTTGAGCACGTCCGGGAGCAGCGCACCGATGCGGACGGCGGACTCCCCGCTCACGGCGCCGCTTTCCGGGCCAGCCGGCGGCGGAGGCTCAGGAACGCCGTGTAGTTGGCCACCACCTGCACCTCGCCGGCGGGGAGCAGATCCAGGGCGGCGAGCGGGTCGGGCTCCGTGCGATGGTCGACCTCGGCGTAGCTCAGTCGCAGGCCGATGTCCGCCGCCTGCTCGCCGCTGGCAACGGTCGGTCGCGCGGGGAGCTGCTCGAACGGGACGTCCCACAGCCAGGAGGTGTCGCGGCCGTCGGCCTCGTGGGCGTTGACCACGAAGAGCAGGGCCGGCGCGTTGCCGAGAATCGGGAGCAGCTCCCCCCACCCGGCCGGGTTCTTGCCCAGCAGCAACCGCAGCGTGTGCGGACCGCGATCGACCAGTGCGTACCGCCCGGAGACCGAGGTGACGCCGGCGAACGCGGCCGCCGCATCGGGCTGCGCCACCCCGAGGGCGCCCGCGGCGGCCATGGCGAGCGTGGCATTGCCGCGATTGAACCGTCCGGGGAGGGAGAGCCGCAGCGGCGTCGTCCCCTCGGGTCCACGGACGCCGGAGCCGTCCACGGACCACCGGACCTCGGGCCGGGCCGGTGCCTCCCCGACGGCGTCGGCCTGCCATTCGGCGCCGGCCGCCACCCACACCACACGGTCGGCGCCTGTCACGGCGCCGACCACCAGGGGGTCGTCTGCGTTCGCGACCACCACGGTGCCGGGATGGGCCGCGATGGCCGCCGACACGCCCTCCGCCACCGCGTGCACCTCGAAGCCGCGGTCGAGCTGGTCGCGCGAGAGATTCGACAGCACCAGCACCGCGGGATGCACGGCGTCGGCCACGCCGGCGAGGTAGAGCTCGTCGACCTCCAGAACGGCGTACCGAGCCGAACGGTCGTCGACGAGCGCCGCCACCAGCCCGTCAGGCATGTTGGCCCCGCTCGCGTTGTGCGCCACCGGCCCCAGGGTCCGCAGCGCGGAAGCGAGCAGGTGCGCGGTCGTCGTCTTGCCGTTCGTGCCGGACACGAGCACGACCCGCCGTCCCCGGGTCAGCACGGAGAGCGCCTTCGGCTCCAGCGCGAGGACGACCCGCCCGCCCACGACGCCGCCCGCGCCCAGACGCAGCCCTCGGGAGAGGGAACACGCGATCCGGCCGGCCAGCACGACGGTCTCGGTCCATGCGGCGCGCACGGCCGCCCGTGGATCACGGACCGCCCTCACCCGACTGCTTGTCATCGCTCGTCCTCGTCGCCGCGGTCCCAATCGTGAACCACTGCCGACCAGATGTGTGGGGTTCACGGCGCGGGAGCGGGGGAAGCACTGCTCGCTGTTGCGGTCGGTGCTCCGCGCTGGGCAGCATGACCACCGTGCCGACCGCCCGCGAACGTGTCCGCGCCGAGCTGACCGCCGAGATCACCGACGCCGCCCGGCGTCAGCTGGCCGACGTAGGGGCCGCCGCACTGTCACTGCGGGCGGTGGCACGCGAGCTGGGCATGGCGTCCTCCGCCCTGTACCGGTACTTCCCGAGCCGGGACGACCTGCTCACCCGGCTGATCATCGACGGCTACGACGCGCTCGGCGCCGCGGCCGAGCCGGCCGACGACCCGGCCGCCCCGCCTCGGTCGCGCTGGCTCGCCGTCTGCCGGGCGGTCCGCGCCTGGGCGCTGGCCCATCCGCACGAGTACGCGCTGCTGTACGGCTCCCCCGTGCCCGGCTACCGGGCGCCGGCGGACACCGTTCCCGCGGCGAGCCGGGTCGGCGTCGTCCTCGGCCGGATCCTGGGGGACGCCGCGCACGCCGGCGCACTGCCGCCCGCAACGGGGGAGCGCGGCCGGGGCCTGGTCAGCGTCGATGCGGTCGCCGTCCTCGGGGGCGAGCACCCGGCACTGGACGAGACGGTGCGGGTACGCGCCCTGATGGCCTGGAGCGGGCTGTTCGGGACGATCAGCTTCGAGTTGTTCGGCCACTTCGTCGGCTCGGTAGAGGACGCCGACCGCTATTTCGACCGCGCGATGGGCGAGCTCGCTGCGTTGATCGGTCTCTAGTCCGCCGACCCGCGGTTGCACGACCGCCGGTCCGGGAACCACGAAGCCGGGAGAAAGCCCCCGGACATGCGACAGCGCCCGTCCCCGCGGTGGCGGGAACGGGCGCTGCTCTCAGGCCGCGTGCGTCAGTCGATCGCGACGGTCGTCTCGTTCAGCCCGACGTCGGCCGTGAGCATCTGCTCACCCCTGCCGACGGGCGCCAGGGAGCGCAGCTTCCAGTCACCGGGGGCGGCGAAGAAGCGGAATTCGCCCTCGGCACTGGTCACCACCTCGGCGGTGAACTCGTCGGTCGAGTCGAGCAGCCGCACGTAGGCGCCGGCCACCGGTGCTCCGTCGTGCCACACCGAACCCTGGATCACTGTCTGCGTCGTGAGGTCGATGCCCGCGAGGGAACCGCCCTGCTTCGGAGCTCCGCACATGTCAGCTCACTTCTCGATCGGGACGCCGACGAGCGAGCCGTACTCGACCCAGCTGCCGTCGTAGTTCTTGACGTCGGGCTTGCCGAGCAGCTCGCGCAGCACGAACCAGGTGTGGCTCGAGCGCTCGCCGATGCGGCAGTAGGCGATGGTCGCCTTGCTGTCGTCGTACCCCTGCTCGTCGTAGAGCGCCGCAAGCTGCTCGTCGGTCTTGAACGTGCCGTCCTCGTTGGCCGCCTTGCTCCACGGGATGTTCTTCGCGGTCGGGACGTGGCCGCCCTTCTGCGCCATTTCCTGCGGCAGGTGGGCCGGGGCGAGGATCTTGCCGGAGAACTCGTCGGGCGAGCGGACGTCGATCAGGTTCTTGCTGCCGATGGAGGCCACGACCTCGTCGCGGAAGGCGCGGATCGAGAGGTCGGGGTCGCTGGCCTTGTACTGGGTGGCCGGGCGCTCCACCGTCTCCTTGGACAGCGGGCGGCTGTCGAGCTCCCACTTCTTGCGGCCGCCGTCGATCAGCTTGACGTTCTCGTGGCCGTAGAGCTTGAAGTACCAGTACGCGTAAGCGGCGAACCAGTTGTTGTTGCCGCCGTAGAGCACCACGGTGTCGTCGTTGGAGATGCCGCGGGACGAGAGCAGCGCCTCGAAGCCGGCCTTGTCCACGAAGTCACGGCGCAGGGGGTCCTGCAGGTCCTTCTTCCAGTCCAGCTTGACGGCACCCTCGAGGTGGCCGCCGTCGTAGGCGCTGGTGTCCTCGTCGACCTCGACGAAGACGAGACCGGGGGTACCCAGGTTCTCCTGGGCCCAGTCTGCGGTGACGAGCACATCGTTGCGGCTCATGGGGTTCTCCTCTGATGGGGACGGACGATGGCTAGCGGGCGAGCGTGCGAGCCGGCAGCGCCCGCCGGACGAGCAGGTACAGCTCACAGCCGAGGCAGAAGCCCGTGGCTGCGTTGAGCAGGGCCGCCACGAGGGCCAACCCGGTGGCGACGGCGCCGAGCGCCGGTGTGCCCAGCAGGTAACCGGCAGCGCCGACGGCCGCGAAGAGCAGGCCGACGAGCTGCGCGAACCGGGGCGGCGCCTCGGCCTCTCGTTCCCGGACGGGACCGAGCCGTGGCGCGACGAACAGCCGGAACACGACCCCGTAGGGCGCGTACCTCAGACCGGCGAACGCACCCACCGCGAACACGACCGCCTGGAGGGCGACCAGGAGCCCACTCGCGGTCAGAAGGGCGACCACGAGCACGACGCTGGTGACCCAGGCGCCGAACCGCGGACCCCGCACGTCGACGCCGCGCGGCGGCGTGGACGTCGTGGGGGACGTCTCAGGCACAGAAACCATGGAAAGAAAGGACCTCCGGACGGCGATCAGGGCACGTCTGGACGAGCGGGGCTCGCCCTCAGGAGGACGGACAGAGGCAGCTGCCGACGCGGCACAGATCCACTGTGCGGCGCGAGGTCAGCATGGTGCCCATGTGGCGAGGGTAACTGATCACGCGAGCTCACCACCTGCCTGGGCACCCACATGCGCGTCGACCAGAGCGGTCAGCTCCTCCGGCCGGGGCGCGCCACTGCTGCGCCCGAGCAGGCTGCCGTCCCGTCGCAGGTAGAACAGCGTCGGCGTCCGGCGGACGTCGAGCTCGCGTACCTCGTCGAGGTGGCTCTCCGCGTCCACGTGCACATAAGCCAGCCCCGGGCGGGTGGCCTGCAGCTGCTGCAGCCGTGCCTTCGTCGTGCGGCAGGGCGCGCAGAAAGCGGTGGAGAACTGGACGACGGTCAGATCGGCCTCGGCGGGACGCACACCGAGCCGCTCGAAGACCGCGTTCTGGCCGGTCACGGCACCATCCTCCTGGGCGGACGCCGACCGCAGCGCGCCGTTCCGCGAGCGCAGCCACCAGGCGACCGCGGCCGTGACGACCAGTGCCGCGACCAGCACGGCCGCTCCGATCCCGCTCACCCCCGCCTCAACCCGCCCCTTCGGGGAGCTATTCCGGCGTCACGCGGCCCCCGAGGACGGTGTCCTTGCCCTCGACGTGCACCTCGACGCCGTCAGCCGCCGGCGCGACGCCGGCCAGCGTCAGTCCGAACGGCAGCTTCGGCATGCTGTAGCGCAGGGCGAGCAGCCCGGTCGCCCGGTCGAGCAGCGGGGCCGGGACGCTGACACCGGCACCGGTGGCCCGGCTGACGTGGACGACCAGCTCCGATCCCTCGAGCGTCACCGTGCCGACGGCGGTGAGCGGGATCGTCTGCCCCAGGATCTGGACCGTCCGCGTGATCCGGAGCCCGTCGCCCTCCCGGGTCAGCCGGGTGCCCGGCCCCAGCTTCGACGACAGCAGTGCGTACGAGAGCGTCGCCGTCCCGTCGAGGCGGTCGACCTGGACGTCGTGCACGGACCTGGAGAGCACATCGGAGAGCGGAACCCGGACGCCGCGCAGGTCGACGTCGGCGCGGGTGCCGGCCGGCTGACCGAGCTCGGCGGCGGTCAGGGCGATCCGGACGTCGTCGTACCGGCCGGCCACGGCCTGCGTGAGAAACGGGAAGCCGCCGATGACGACCTTCGGTGTCCCGTGCAGGTCGCCCTTCTCCGCCAGCACCCGGGCCACCCGATCCTGGGCGAAGCCCACGGCGACCCGGTCGGCCACGACGGCGAGACCGACGAGGAGCAGCAGGACGACCAGCAGCCCCTTCACTGCGGCCGTTCCGCGCGCACCGGCGTCACAGCACCGTCTGCATGGCCAGGGCCACCGGCGCACAGGCCGCCAGCGGGAGCACGACCTGGAGCAGCGGGAGCGCCCACACCGAGTACCGGGGCTCACACGCGGGGCCGTCGTCGTCGGGGGCGTCCACGCCGTGCGCCGCGACCACCACATAGCCGGCCGCGAGCGCCATGAGCGCGGCCACCATGCCCAGGACCGCGCCGTAGACGACCGCAGCCACCCCGTCGAGCGCGTTGCCGGAGTCCCGGCCGAGGAAGGCCACCACGGCGCCGGCCACCACCGCGAGCAGCAGGCCGGTCAGCCCCTGCGGGACGTCCGCCGCCAGCTGCGGGCGGGGCAGCACGAGGTCGACCAGATGGCCGACGACGAGGGCGACGCCGACCGCCAGCAGCGCGACCACGGCGTCGCTGGATCCTGACGGCGAGCGGCCCAGCAGGAGCAGCGCCGCCAGCGCGCCGACGACCGTCATCAGCAGCAGGGCTCCCGACAAGGACGCCACGAGGTCCTGCCGGGGTCGCCGGAACATCTGCTGGACGACGACGGCGAGGAAGCCGACCCCGAACACCGCCAGCAGGCCGCCCAGTGCGGGGCGCACCGCGAGCCCGAGGAGCAGGTCGGCGGCGACGGCGGCGGCCGCACCGACCGCCAGCGAGCCGGCGAACCCCTGGATCCCGGTGACCTGCACCCAGGCGAGCACGAGGCCGAGCTGCAGGATCAGCACGGCTGCCAGCCGCCCCAGGTCGCCCAGGAACAGGGGCAGGACGGCGAGCAGTGCCACCGCGACGACGGTCAGCCCGGCGGCCGGCACGTGGTGCGCACGCGCCGAGGACCCGGGCTGCAGCACGGCGGACGTCACCCGTTGATGGTCGCAGACGCCCAGCGCCCGATCCGCTCGACGAGCGGAGCGGTCGCGCCGCTCTCGGCGTGTCCGAACCCCGGGACCACCCACGCGGTCGCCGTCGGCCCCGCCGCCTGGGCCAGCGTGCGGAAGTGCTCGAGCGGGAAGTACTCGTCCCGATCGCCGTGCACGAGCAGCAGCGGCGTGGGCGCGATCCCGTTCACGACCTCCAGCGGCGCGGGCGGCGGCGTCAGCCAGGGCTCGTCCAGCCGCAGCCGCACCAGGCGTGAGCCCAGCCGGCGGCCCGCCGTCGTCTCCAGCAGCCAGTGCACCCGGCGCATCGGCCAGGTGTCACGGACGTACCAGCGGCTGACCGCGCTGACGCTGACCACCGCGTCCGGCCGGTGCCGGCCGAGCGCGGCCTGCCGCAGCGCCGCGCCGCCGCCCATGGACAGCCCGACGGTCACCACCGCGTCGGCGCCGTCGGCTCGGGCGGCCGCCACGCCGGCGTCGATGTCCCGCAGCTCGGGGTCCCCGCCGACGCCGGACCCGCCGCCGGAGCGGCCGTGGCCGCGGAAGTCGAGTGCCCGGACCTCGCCGAACCGGCGCAGCCAGCCGGCCACCCGGAGGAACGGGGCGCGCGAGACCGAGTTCGTGAACCCGTGCGCGAGGACGAAGGTGAGGGACCGCGCCCCGGCCGGCAGCGGGCGTGGCAGTTCCGCCGGCAGGACGATCCCGACCAGGTCGATCTCGTCGTCGACGCGCACCGTCACGGCCCGGGTTCCCGCGACGGCGAGGTCGGCGCGGGTCACGTCGGCTATCCTGCCCTTTCACCTCGACAGTGCCGTCGCAGGTTCCTCGTCGACGCCGGTCGCCGAGGTACCCCATGAGGAGACGACATGCGACTCGTACTCATGACCGCGGCGCGCCAGGCCACGACCGAGGTGCTGCCCGCCCTGGGGCTGCTCGCCCACCAGGTTCGCGTGGTGGCCCCGGAACTCTCCAGCCTGCTCGACGGCGACTCCGGGGACGTCGTCCTCGTCGATGGCCGCCACGACCTCATCCAGGCCCGGACGCTGTGCAGCCTGCTCGCCTCGACAGGCGTCGCGGCATCCGTGGTCGCCGTCCTCAGCGAGGGCGGGCTCGTCGCCCTGTCGGCCGACTGGGGGGTCGACGACGTCCTGCTCGACACCGCCGGCCCCGCCGAGGTGGACGCCCGGCTGAAGTGGGCCGCCGCCCGGCGGCTCGCCGCCACCACGCCCGCCGACGGTGCCGATCACGGCGTCACGCAGGCCGGTGAGCTGGTCATCGACGAGCACAGCTACTCCGCCAAGCTTCGCGGCCGCCCGCTCGACCTCACCTACAAGGAGTTCGAGCTGCTGAAGTACCTGGCCCAGCACCCGGGCCGGGTGTTCTCCCGTGCCCAGTTGCTGCAGGAGATCTGGGGCTACGACTACTTCGGCGGAACCCGCACCGTAGACGTCCACGTGCGGAGGCTGCGCGCCAAGCTCGGGACCGAGCACGAGGCGCTCATCGGGACCGTCCGCAACGTCGGCTACAAGCTGGACCAGCAGGTGGCCGATGCGACCGCCGCGGCCGCGCGGGCCGAGGTCGACGCCCCGGCCGAGAACGCAACCACCGCACCTGTCGGCACGCCGGCCGAGCTGGTCTGAGCCCGCCCTGATCCCGACACCTCCGCCCGTCCGGGACGTCGCGCGCCTCGAGCCCGGTGACGTCGCCGAGGTCCTGGCGCTCCTGCACACCGCCAGCGCTGCCGACGGCGTCCGCCCGCTCTCCGAGGAGGCCGCGCTCCGCCTGCAGCACGGCGGGCCGCCCGGCGGCCGGGACCTCGTCGTCCGCTGCTCCTCGGGCGGG
The DNA here is from genome assembly GCA_025465355.1 of Blastococcus sp. Classification (GTDB taxonomy): domain Bacteria; phylum Actinomycetota; class Actinomycetes; order Mycobacteriales; family Geodermatophilaceae; genus Blastococcus_B. The sequence goes on from JAODNN010000183.1 coordinate 75,947, forward strand.
CTGGCCGGCTACGCGCGACTGGACGACGGCCAGGCCGAACTCGTCGTCCACCCGGCCTGCCGCCGGCAGGGGGTCGGCGATGCGCTGTTGACGCGACTCGAGGAGCTCGCCGGTTCCGGCCCGCTCTCGGTCTGGGCGCACGGCGACCTGCCCGGGTCGGCCGAGCTCGCCGGCGCCCGCGGCTACACCCGGGACCGCGTCCTGCTGCAGATGCGCCGCGACCTGTCCGGGGTCGACCCGGATCCGCGGCCCTCGCTGCCCGACGGCGTCCGGGTGCAGGCCTTCCGCCCCGGACGGGACGAGCAGGCGTGGCTCCGGGTGAACGCCCGCGCCTTCGCCGCGCACCCCGAGCAGGGCAGCTGGACACCCGAGGACCTGCGATTGCGCGAGGAGGAATCCTGGTTCGACCCGGCGGGCTTCCTGCTGGCCTGGCGCCATGATCCGGCCGCGGACCCCGACACCGGCGGTGTCCTGCTCGGCTCGCACTGGACGAAGGTGCATCCTCCCGGCGACGTCGGAGACGACCCCGTCGGCGAGGTCTACGTCCTCGGGATCGACCCGGACGCGCAGGGCCTGCACCTGGGCCGCGCACTCACCGACCTGGGGCTGGCCTACCTGCGCGCGCAGGGGCTCGCAGAGGTGCTGCTGTACACGGAGGAGGACAACGTCGCCGCCGTCCGGCTCTACGAGGGTCGGGGCTTCCGGCGGCACTCCGTCGACGTGTCGTGGCGACGTCCGTCCGCTGCCGGCTGAGCCCGTTCACCCGTTCGCCTTACCGGGGCCGCCCGCCCGTGACGCAGACCTCAGGGTTCGTTCATCTGCTGTTCACCGAGGACTCCGGGGCCGTCCACCTGGGGTCCCTAGCTTTCGGGGTGTTGGATCCCGGCCCGGGCTGAGACGCCCGGCCCATGTCGAGAGGCCCTGAGTTGAAGCTCAGCACCAAGTCGCGCGTCGTCCCCGTCACGATGGCGCTCGCCGGCACGATCGCGCTCGCCGCGTGTGGCGCCTCCAACGAGTCCGGCAACGCCGGCGCGGGCGGCGGCAACAGCAGCGCCCCCCAGCTGAGCGGCAGCCTGAACGGCGCCGGCTCCACCGCACAGACGGCCGCGATGCAGGGCTGGAGCGCCGGCTTCAGCGCCGTGCAGCCGAAGGTCACCGTCAACTACGACGCGGTCGGGTCGGGCGCGGGCCGCACCCAGTTCCTCGCCGGAGGCGTCGCCTTCGCCGGCTCGGACTCGCCGCTGTCGGACGACGAGGTGACGCAGGCGAAGACCCGTTGCGGCACGGACGGGGTGTTCGAGCTGCCCAACTACATCTCCGCCATCGCCGTCGTCTACAACCTGCCCGGCGTCGACAAGCTGAGCCTGAAGCCCGACACGATCGCCAAGATCTTCGCCGGCTCCATCAAGAAGTGGAACGACCCGGCCATCGCCGCCGACAACTCCGGCGCGAAGCTGCCCGACACCGCGATCGCTCCCGTGCACCGGAGCGACAAGTCGGGCACGACGAAGAACTTCACCGACTACCTGTCGAAGGCCGCCCCGAGCGCCTGGACCAAGGCCTCGGCCGACACGTGGCCGTTCACGAGCGGGGAGGCCGCCAACGGCACCTCCGGTGTCGTCAACGCGGTCAAGAACGGCACGGGCACGATCGGCTATGCCGACGAGAGCCAGGCCAAGGGGCTCGGGATCGCCGACATCGGCGTCGGCAGCACCTTCGTCGCCCCCTCCCCCGCGGCGGCCGCGAAGGTGGTCGAAAGCTCGCAGGTCATGCCGGGCCGGGGCAAGTACGACTTCGCCTACACCATCAACCGCACGACCACCTCGGCGGACGAGTACCCGATCGTGCTGGTCAGCTACCACATCGGCTGCGTCCAGAACAAGGACAAGACGACCGCCGACATCCTCAAGTCCTTCGAGGGATACGTGATCAGCCCGGACGGCCAGCAGGCAGCCGCGAAGGCAGCGGGGTCGGCCCCGATCACCGACGCCGTCCGGGCGAAGTCGCAGACCGCCGTCGACGCCATCACCGCCGGCGCCTGACAGGTCCGTGATCGAGTACCACTCCGCGCCAGCCCGGGACGTCGACCGACGTCCCGGGCTGTCGCGCTGTCGCCGGCACGGTAGGAACAGTGCGGCCAACCCCAACGGCGTGCGGAAGACGGAGCAGCGGTGACCAGCACCACCCCCTCGACGGGGTCGACCTCACGGGCACCGGTGCGCCGGCTCGGCGACCGGCTCTTCGCCGGCACCTCCCGGGGCGCCGGCATCCTGATCGTGCTCATCCTCGCCGGGGTGGCCGGGTTCCTGATCGTCCAGGCGGCGCCCGCATTCACCGCCCCGCGCGCCGACGTCCCCGGGGGCCACGGTGTGGTGGCCTACATCGCGCCGCTGCTCTTCGGCACGGCGCTGGCCGCCGTCCTCGCCCTGCTGATCGCCACGCCACTCGCGGTCGGCGTCGCCCTGTTCATCACCCAGTTCGCGCCGCGCCGGCTCGCCCAGGGGCTGGGCTACCTCGTCGACCTCCTGGCCGCGATCCCGAGCATCGTCTACGGCTTCTGGGGCATCGCCTGGCTGGCACCCCGGCTGACGCCCTTCTACGCATGGCTCGCCGACCACCTCGGCTTCATCCCGCTCTTCGCGGGGCCCGCCTCGGTGACCGGCAAGACCATGTTCACCGTCGGACTGGTCCTGGGGGTCATGATCCTGCCGATCGTCAGCGCCATCTCCCGTGAGGTGTTCCTCCAGGTGCCGTCGCTGCACCGCGAGGCGGCCCTGGCGCTGGGGGCCACCCGCTGGGAGATGATCCGGATGGCAGTCCTCCCCTACGGCCGGTCCGGGATCATCGGCGGCGCGATGCTGGGCCTGGGCCGGGCACTCGGCGAGACGCTCGCGGTGGCGATCGTGCTGTCGGCCTCCGGCGGGATCGTCACGTTCAACCTCATCTCCCCGGACAACCCGTCGACCATCGCCTCCAACATCGCGCTGCAGTTCCCGGAGTCCACGGGCATCGGTGTCAACACGCTGGTCGCCAGCGGCCTGGCGCTGTTCGTCCTCACCCTCGCGGTCAACGTCCTGGCCCGCGCCATCGTCAACCGCCGGTCGCAGTTCTCCGGAGCCAACTGATGAGCCAGACCTCGGCCCCCCAGGCTCCCGCCGCGCCGTCCCCGCCGCCCACCTCGGTCCAGCCCCGTCCGCGCCTCCCGCGCTGGGCCACGGCGGCCGCCTTCGCCGGCGCGGCCGTCGTGGCCGTCCTGCTCGGGGTGCTCACCGCGCTGAACCTCGTGACCTTCGTGCTCTACACCGCCGTCGTGGGCACGCTCGCCCTCTGGGCGGTGTCCCGGCGGGTGGAAGGTCGCCGCAAGGCGAAGGACCGGCTGGTGACCAGCCTGGTCCTCGGCGCCTTCGCCGTCACTCTCGTACCGCTGCTCTCGCTGGTCTACGAGGTCGTGCGGCGTGGTGTCGCACGACTGGACGGCGAGTTCTTCAACTCCTCGATGGTGGGGATCATCGGGCCGGGCGGCGGCGCCTACCACGCCATTCTGGGCACCCTGATCATCACCGGGCTGACCGTTGTCATGAGCGTGCCGATCGGCCTGCTGACCGCCGTCTACCTGGTGGAGTACGGCACCGGCCGGCTCAAGAGAGCCATCACCTTCCTGGTCGACGTGATGACCGGCATCCCCTCGATCGTGGCGGGCCTGTTCGCCTACGCGCTGTTCGCCATCTTCTTCGGGCCCGGCGTGCGGTTGGGGATCGCGGGCGCCGTGGCCCTGTCGGTCCTGATGATCCCGGTGATGGTCCGCTCGGCGGAGGAAGTCCTCAAGCTCGTCCCCAACGAGCTGCGGGAAGCCGCCTACGCCCTCGGGGTTCCGAAGTGGCGGACCATCGTCAAGGTCGTGATCCCGACCGCGATCGCCGGCCTGGGCACGAGCGTGACCCTGGCGATTGCCCGCGTCATCGGCGAGACCGCCCCGCTGCTCGTGACGGTCGGCATCACGAACGCCACGAACCTCGACCCGTTCGACGGGCGCATGGCGACCCTGCCGGTGTTCGCCTACTACCAGCTCACCCAGCCGGGCGTACCGCCGGAGTTCGGGATCGACCGCGCCTGGACGGCGGCGCTGGTTCTCATCATGCTGGTCATGGGGCTGAACCTCCTCGCCCGCTTGATCAGCCACTTTTTCGCACCCAAGACCGGTCGCTGACCGGACGACCCGGAGGAAACCCGTGGCCAAGCGCATCGACGTCTCCGATCTCAACATCTACTACGGCGACTTCCTGGCCGTGGCCGACGTGAACGTCTCCATCGAGCCGCGCAGCGTCACCGCCCTGATCGGCCCGTCCGGCTGCGGCAAGTCGACCTTCCTGCGCTCGCTCAACCGGATGCACGAGGTCCTGCCGGGCGCCCACGTCGAGGGAAAGGTCGCCATGGACGGCCAGGACCTGTACGGCCCGGACGTCGACCCGGTGGACGTCCGCCGACAGATCGGGATGGTGTTCCAGCGACCCAACCCTTTCCCGACGATGTCGATCTACGACAACGTCGCCGCCGGGATCCGGCTCAACGCCCGGAAGATGAAGAGGACCGAGCTCGACGACCTCGTGGAGCGCTCGCTGCTCGGCGCCAACCTGTGGAAAGAGGTCAAGGACCGGCTCAACCGCCCCGCGTCCGGCCTCTCCGGCGGTCAGCAGCAGCGGCTCTGCATCGCGCGCGCGATCGCCGTCGAGCCCGACGTCCTGCTGATGGACGAGCCCGCGTCGGCGCTGGACCCCATCTCCACGCTCGCCATCGAGGACCTGATGACCGAGCTGAAGGAACGCTTCACGATCGTCATCGTCACGCACAACATGCAGCAGGCGGCGCGCGTGAGCGAGCAGACGGGCTTCTTCAACATCGCCGGGCCCGGCCAGCCCGGCCGGCTCATCGAGTTCAACCCCACCGAGAAGATCTTCAGCAATCCTGACGAGAAGGCCACCGAGGACTACATCTCCGGCCGCTTCGGCTGAGCGGGCCTGAGCGCCCATGACCATCAGCGTCAGCCCCGAGCAGCCCGAGACCTTCGACGCCGGAGGAGCCACCTTCCGGGTGCTCGATGACGGCAGCTCCACCTCGGGACGCATCGGCGTCATCGAATGCCGACTCGTCCCCGGCTGGACCGGGCCGCCCCAGCACGTCCACCGCGAGCACGACGAGACCTTCTTCGTCCTCGCGGGGGCCGTCCGTTTCACCAGCGGCACCGACTCCCTGCTCGCTTCCCCGGGGCAGATCGTGACCGCGCCCATCGGCGACCCGCACACGTTTGCCAACGCCGACGATCACGCGCCGGCCGGCCTGCTCTGCACCTTCAACCCGCAGCGCTACATCGACTACTTCCGGGAGCTGTCCCAGCTGGCCCCCGGGCCGGACGGTCGTCTCGACCCGGCAGAGGTCCTCGCCGTCATGGCTCGTTATGCCACGGAGCCCTACCGGCCACAGCCCTGAGTCAGCGGCAGGTGACGGGCGGGGCCTTCGGCGTCGCAGCCGGTGCCGGCGTGGGGGATGGCGCCGCGGCCGGGGGCCCCACCCGCACCGGGACGACCGTCGAGTAGCCGGGGCCGATCACCAACTGCACCGCGTCACCGATCGAGGTACTCGCCTGCAGCACCGCACCGGGCACCGAGGCGGCCACCGTGCGCGCCCGCTCGAGCGAGTTCGGCCCGTACCGGACGACCGAGGAGGTGACGGGCGCGGCTTCGTTGCCGACGGTGCCCACCGTGAAGCCCTGCGCACGCAGTTGGTCGGCGACCGTCCCGGCGAGCCCCGTCGTCCCGGTGCCGTTGAGCACGTCCACAGTCACCGAGGCCGGCTTCACCGTGAGCTGGGCAGCGGCAGGCTTCGCGGCCGGCGACTGCGTCGCGGGGGCCGCCTTCGCCGCCTTCGCCGCCTGCGCCGCCTGCGGTCCGCCGTCCCCACCGCCGTCTCCACCGCCGGTCGACCCCGCCAGGAGGTCGGCCGGAATCCGGGTATGAGCGATGACCGTGTCGAACAGCGACCGGGTGGCGACGCCGTCGAGCAGCACGTACGCCTGCTTGGTCCCGGCCGGCACGTACCCGACCCGCTCGACCGGTAGCGCGGCCCGCTGGACCGCGTCGCCGGACAGGCTGCCCAGCGAACCGGCCAGGCTACGCAGATCGCCCAGCGTGGTCTGCTCGTCGACGGTCAGCGCGCCGGCGGCACGGAAGAGGAAGCGCGCCAGGCGCGGTGGGTCGGCCAGCGTGCTCGTCGACATCGCCGCCCGCAGCGTGGAGGTCAGCAGCCGCTGCGAGCGTTCGGAGACCGCCGCGCCGGTGACGTCCTGTGCCGGGTCACCGGGCTGCAGGAAGCCGGCAGCGGCCGTGCCGGAGAGCTGGGTGGCACCCGGCGGCGGGGGCTTCGCCGCGGCCGCCGTCGCCTCCGACGGGACGGTGCAGATGGGCACGCCACCCAGGGCGTCGACCATGCCGGGCAGCCGCCGGAGCTCGACTCCGAGGTAGTGGTCGATCCGCAGGCCGGAGAACTGCTGGACCGCCCGCACCATGCACGCCGGACCCCCCTGGAGGAGCGACGACGCGAACGCCTCGGTCACGGGACTCCGCAGCGAGCCGGTGGCGGCGCGGCACAGCGGGGTGTCGACCATCGCGGTCGGCGGCACGCTCACCAGCACCGCACGGTCGCCGGTGGCCGACACCGATACGACCAGGGTCGCCACGGACGCCGGTCCCGTCTGGCCGGGAACTCCGGTCCCGACGACGAGATAGGTCTGCGTGTCAGCCTGCAACTGGGGTGCCAGGATCTCGGGCCCGTCGGTGGCGAGTGCCTGGACGCGGGTGATCTTCTGGTCGACGTAGAAGTAGAGGCCCAGGTGGTAGAGGACGACGACGCCCAGGACCAGGGCCAGGGCCATGACCACCCGCAGCAGGCGACGGCGGCCCCTGCTCGCCGGAGGGCGGTCCACGGGTCGGAACGGACGACGTCGCGGGGGCCGGCCTGCAGGCGCCACGGCATGAGGCAGCGGCGGGATGGACCCGCTGCGGCGCACCGGCCGGACGTCAGGCGCCGGGATCTCCCGGACCGGCGCGGACGGAACCGGGGGGAGGCCACCGCGCGGGGCGACGTGCTCGGCGCCCGGCACCGGCGGCAGCCCGTTCCGGACCGAAGGGGACCCTTCCGCTCGGGCATTCTGGGCCGGCTGGTCGCGTCGAGCCGCCCGGCGGCGTTCCACCGCGCCGCCCTGGCGGGCGAGCAACTGCTCCACGGTGACCGGTTCGGCGCCAGAGCCCGTGCCGCCGCGGGGGGAACGGGTGACATCGCGGTCGCCCGCGCCGTCCCACGTCGGCTGATCCCCCACCTGTCTGGACACCTTCTCGTCGTCGTCCGTGCACTCCCCCTGCCACGCGCTCGCGGCCCCTGCACGATACGGGGGCGGGGGCCGTCGCCACGCCGACGCGCGGGCAGCGGCGCCAGCCTGGCTGCGCCCAACCGAATGGTGGGCTACTCATCCTGTGCGTAGCGTCGCCGCTGTGCGACTGCCCACCGTTCCAGGACCTTCCGACGTGCTCGCCGCCGTGGGGGGCGTCCGGGACGGCTTCGCCGAGGCGTTCGACCTGGTCCCTCGGGCCGGGTCGCTGCTGGGCCGCGTCGAGTCGATCGTCGACCGGATCTCGGCGCTCCTCACCCGCGTGGAGGGGATCGTCGACCGGGCCGACGCGGAGATCGCCGCCGTGGCCGCGACGCGTCAGAAGGCCGACGACGCCATCAGCGCGGTGGGCGCCACACAACAGAAGGCCGACGACGCCATCAGCGCGGTCGGCGCCACGCAACAGAAGGCCGACGACGCCATCGGCGCGGTCGGGACGACGACTTCCCGCGCCGACGGCGTCCTGGACGGCTTCGAGCCCGCACTGACGGCGCTGGCGCCCTCGGTGCGACGCCTGGCGGCGACCTTGGAGCCGCACGAGGTCGAGGCGATGGTGACGCTCGTCGACCGACTGCCGAGGCTGGTCGCGCACCTCGACGAGGACATCCTCCCGGTCCTGGGGTCCCTCGGCGACGTCGGCACCGACGTACATGACCTTGTCGACACCGTGCAGGACATGCGCCAGATCGTGAAGGGCTTCCCCGGCTCCCGGCTGTTCCGTCGCCGCGGCGCGGAGGAGATCGCTCAGGACGAGGCCGAGGAGTCCGCCCGCTCCTGAGTCCCCGCGGCCGCTCAGGTCTCGGTCGGGTAACCCAGCGCCCGGACGACGTCGCCGATCCGCTCGAAGGTCTGCCCCTCCGGCAGCCGCCCGAGCTCGGCGAGGACCTCGTCGGGGGCGTGATGGCCACGCGCAGCCTCCACGAGGGCGGGACCGTCGTTCGGGAAGTCGTGCCGGACCAGCCAACGGGCGAGTTCGGCACGGGCGACGATCGCGTCGGGGTACATGCCGACCGGCGTACCGCCGACCAGGGTGCCGGCGGGGTCTGCGTCGATGTCGGGATCGCCCTCCGCGACCGGCTCCACGTCGCGCCACTCCTCGGCGCGGGTCGACCGCTCGGCCCTCATCGTGCCCTGGAGCTCGTGCTTGAGCTCCTCGTCCACGTGCACGCCGTGCTTCGTGCCCCGCTGGGACGCGCCGGCGAACTGACCTCCACTCTCGGTCACCATGCCTCCTCTGATGTCAGGGCCCGGACCGGTGCCGGGACCGGGCGTCGCTGTCCTCCCACCTCGTGCCCGCGCGCAGGGGGCCACACACCTCGCCCCGTCACCTGATCGGGACACCATTTCTCACCCGTTGGGGCAGTGGAATCCGCGCGATCGTCACGTAGCGTGCACTTCGACGGGGGGCGTCCCGGCATCATTCCTGTTCGCAGGGAGCGAACCGGCTACGCAGCGTGATATTCGCCCCTGTCCTCGATCGCCGGCCCGGTCGACTCCATTCCCCCGGGGTCGGCCGGGTCGGCCCGTACCTAAGCTCAGCCGACGTGACCACTCCTGAGCTGCGCCCGGTCGACGTGCTCACCGTCGTCTCGGTCACGGACGCGACGCCGTCGGTACGCCGGGTCACCCTGTCCGGCACCGCGGCCGCCGTCGCCGGCGCGGGACCGACCGTCTCCCTGCTCGTCCCGCGCGTCGGCGACGCGGCACCGCGCTGGCCCGACGTGGCTCGGGATGGGCGGATCGTGTGGCCCTCGGGCGCCCACGGGGTCAGCCTGCGCAGCTACACCGCCCGCCGTCAGGACCCTTCCGCGGGCCTCGTCGAGATCGACTTCGTGCTGCACGGCGACGGTCCGGCGGCGTCCTGGGCGGCCGCCGCCGCGCCCGGCGCGCCGCTCGGCGTCGCCGGCGGTGGCCCACTGGGCGATCGCCCCGCCGGCCACCTGGTCCTCGCCGGGGACGAGACGGCCCTGCCGGCGATCAGCCGCATCCTCGCCGCGGCGCCGTCGACCACGCGCGGGACGGCGCTGCTCGAGGTCGCCGACGCGGCCGAGGAGCAGCCCCTGAGCGCCCCTCCGGGGATCACCGTGCGCTGGCTGCACCGGGGGGCGACCGCCCCGGGGGAGAGCAGCCTGCTGGCCCAGGCGGTCGCGGCGATGGACCGACCGGAGGGGGAGGACGTCTTCGTCTGGGTCGCCGCCGAGTCCGGAGCCGTCCGCACGATCCGTGCCGACCTGCGCGGCCGGTGGGGGCTCGGGCGGGCACAACACCACGCGATCGGATACTGGCGGCGGGGCCGCGCCATGTCGGCCGCCGGCTGACGGTCTTTTCAGCCGTCTCACAGGTAGCGTTCAGGACCACCTCAGCCGGCACCCACAGTCTGGAGTGATGACGACGGCATCCGCGCGCCCGACCGGAGGAGCTGTGGCCGGCACGTCCCCGACCGCCCGGACCCCACCGGAGGCACGGCTGCTGGTGGTGGACGACGAACCGAACATCCGCGAGCTGTTGTCGGCGAGCCTGCGGTACGCCGGCTTCGAGGTGGCGACCGCTGCCGACGGGCAGCAGGCACTCGCGCTGGCCGACTCGTTCCGCCCGGATCTGCTGGTCCTCGACGTGATGATGCCCGGCCTCGACGGTTTCGGCGTCGTCCGGCGGCTACGCGATTCCGGCCGGCACACCCCGGTCCTCTTCCTCACCGCCCGCGACGGGGCCGAGGACAAGGTGTCGGGGCTGACCCTCGGTGGAGACGACTACGTCACCAAGCCGTTCAGCCTCGACGAGGTGCTGGCCCGGATCCGGGCGGTCCTGCGGCGCAGCCCGGGAGCTCAGCGGGCGACCGAGGCTCCCCGGCTGACGTTCGCCGACATCGAGCTCGACGAGGAGAGCCACGAGGTCATCAAGGCCGGCGCGGTGATCCCCCTGTCGCCGACGGAGTTCAAGCTGCTGCGTTACCTCATGGCCAACGCCGGCCGGGTGCTGTCCAAGGCGCAGATCCTCGACCACGTGTGGAACTACGACTTCAACGGCGAGGCCAACGTGGTCGAGTCCTACATCTCCTACCTCCGCCGGAAGGTCGACACCACCGAGCCGCGGCTCCTGCAGACCATCCGGGGGGTCGGCTACACCTTGCGGCTCCCCCGCGGGACGTGACGACCGCCGTCCGAGAGACCTCCGGCCGCCGGCGCTTCCCGGCGGTCCCCCTACGGTTCACCCTGGTCGCGCTGCTGGTGGCGCTGGTGGCCCTCGCCCTCGTCGCCACCGGCTTCACGGCGACGTCACTGCTGCGCGGGTACCTGCTCCAGCAGCAGGACGAGCAGCTCCGCGGCGCCGTTCAGGACGTCGAGAGCGATCCGGGGCCCGTCCTCAACGCCTGCTTCAGCCACAACATGCAGTTGCCCGCGCCGTCCTACCTCGCCTGCCTGCCACCCTCGACCGACACGCCCATCGTCCTGGCCAGCCCGACGCGCTCGCCGGCGGCGGAGCCCGACATCCAGGACTTTCACCCCGGACCGAACGGTGGCATCGCCACGGTGCCATCGGCGGACGGCAGCACGTCCTGGCGGCTCGCGTCGACCCGGCTGCTCGTCGGCGGCTACCGGATCGCGGTCGGGCGCGACCTGGACCAGGACGAGAAGGTGCTGCACCGGCTGGCCGCTCTGGAGGCCGTCATCGGCCTCATCGTCCTCACGGTGCTCGGGTTCGCCGGGTACGGCCTCGTGCGCAACAGCCTGCGCCCGCTGACCGAGGTGGAGCGGACCGCCAGGGCGATCGCCGCCGGAGACCTCTCGCAGCGAGTGCCGGAGGGCGACGACCGGACCGAGGTCGGCCGGCTCACCAGGGCCCTCAACGGGATGCTCTCCCGGATCGAACGTGCCTTCCGTTCCCAGGAGGCATCCGAGGCCCAGGCCCGCGGCTCGGAGGACCGCATGCGCCGCTTCGTCGCGGACGCGAGCCACGAGCTCCGCACCCCCCTCACCTCGATCCGCGGCTTCGCCGAGCTGTACCGGCAGGGCGCGGTCAGCACGCCCGAGGACACCAAGCGGCTCATGGAGCGGATCGAGGCGGAGGGCGCCCGCATGGGCCTCCTCGTCGAGGACCTGCTGCTGCTCGCCCGGCTGGACCAGCAGCGTCCGCTCACGATCGCGCCGGTCGACCTGGCCCAGATCGCCGGCGACGTGGTCCACGACGCCCGCGCGGTGCAGCCCGGGCGGCCGATCGCGCTGCACCTGGACGAGTCCCTCACCGAGGCGCCCGTCGTCCTCGGTGACGAGAGCCGGTTGCGCCAGGTCGTGGGGAACCTGGTCACCAACGCGCTCACCCACACGCCTGGGGAGGTGCGCGTGTCCGTCACCGTGGCGGGCGACCCCACCGACCCGGGGATGCTCGTGCTCCGGGTCGCCGACCAGGGGCCGGGCATGGACACGGCGGACGCCGGGCGCGCCTTCGAGCGCTTCTTCCGCGTCGACACGTCTCGGACCCGCACCGCCGGGGGCACCGGCCTCGGGCTGGCCATCGTCGCCTCCCTGGTGGCCGCGCACGGCGGCACCGTGGAACTGGCCACGGCGCCGGGGCAGGGCGCCACGTTCACCGTCCGGCTGCCCAGCTCGGGCCCCCCGAGCAGTCCTCCGGACGTTCCGACGTCCAGCGGGACCGAGCCGTCCGTCCCGCCACGGACGGCGTGATCGGCTTCACGTCGCCCGGGGTGGGGGGATCCGTGGCCGATACCACCCGAAAGCGGGATGCTCGGGAGGATGACCGGCCCCGGACAAGGGCCGGGTGGGAAACTTTCGATCGCCGTTGTGCTCGCGCACGACGATTCCGCACGCAGTCCGGACCCCGGGGTGCCGCACGACGACGACTCAGGAGCCGCGATGACGATCGACGATGTCGGGGTGGCCCGGCGGGCGGCACGTGCGGCGGCCGACGTCCTCCTCGAGCTCCGCGGCCGAGGCGAACTCACCGGCCGCGCGCTCGGCGACGCGGGTGACGCCGCCGCCCAGCGCGCGATCCTCGCTTCCCTGACCGCCGACCGCCCCGGTGACATCGTGTTCAGCGAGGAAGCGGTCGACGACCCGCGCCGGCTGCAGGCCGACCGGGTCTGGATCGTCGACCCGCTGGACGGCACCCGCGAGTACGGAGAGCCAGGCCGGCACGACTGGGCGGTGCACGTGGCCCTGTGGTCCGCCGGGGAGCTCACCGCGGCGGCGGTCGCACTGCCCGGGCTGGGTGAGATCCTCGTCACCGACCCCGCTCCCGAACTGCCCACGCGGACACCCGGCCGGGTGCACGTCGCCGTCAGCCGCAGCCGTCCGCCGGCCGAGGCGTCCGCCGTCGCCGCCGTGCTCGACGCGGAGCTCGTGCCCCTCGGCTCGGCCGGCTACAAGACCGTGGCCGTCGCCCGTGGCGAGGTCGACGCCTACGTGCACTCCGGCGGTCAGTACCAGTGGGACTCCGCCGCACCGGTGGCCATCGCGCGGGCCGCCGGGCTGACCACCTGCCGGCTGGACGGGTCGCCGCTGGTCTACAACGACCCCGACCCGTGGCTCCCCGACCTGGTCGTCTGCCGGCCCGAGCTGGCCGACCGCATCCTCGACGCGATCGTCCCGGCCGCATGAGGCCGGTCCTGTACATCTGGAAGGACGGCGCCCCGAGCGCTGTTGCGGTAACAGACCTGCCCTGTTCTCGATCCCCGGAGATTGTCGCGTGACGACCCCTGACTACCGGCTCAGCCAGCTCGAGACGCTGGAGGCCGAGTCGATCCACATGATCCGCGAGGTCGTCGCCGAGCTGGAGCGGCCGGTGCTGCTGTTCTCCGGCGGCAAGGACTCGATCGTCATGCTCGAGCTCGCCCGCAAGGCGTTCGCCCCGGCCCGCATCCCGTTCCCGGTGATGCACGTGGACACCGGCCTGAACTTCCCGGACGTGCTCGAGTTCCGCGACCGCCGGGTCGCCGAGCTCGGCGTGCACCTGATCGTCGCCTCGGTGCCCGAGGCGATCGCACGGGGCACCGTCCGGGAGGAGCCCAACGGTTCGCGCAACCGCATCCAGACCCCGGTGCTGCTCGACGCGGTCGAGAAGCACGGGTTCACCGCCCTCTTCGGTGGCGCCCGCCGGGACGAGGACAAGGCGCGGGCCAAGGAGCGGGTCTTCTCCTTCCGCGACGAGTTCGGCCAGTGGGACCCGAAGAACCAGCGTCCCGAATTGTGGGACCTCTACAACGGCCGGATCCACCTCGGTGAGTCGATCCGCGTGTTCCCGCTGTCGAACTGGACCGAACTCGACATCTGGCAGTACATCGCCGTCGAGAACATCGCGATCCCCCCGCTCTACCTCGCCCAGGAGCGGGACGTCGTCGAACGGCAGGGGATGCTCTACGCGGTCAACGAGTTCATCACGCCGCGCGAGGGCGAGCAGGTGCGCCGCGAGACGGTGCGCTACCGCACCGTCGGCGACGCGAACCTCACCGCCGCGGTGCTCTCCACCGCCACCACCGTCGACGACGTCATCGCCGAGATCTCGGTGACCCGCATGACCGAGCGCGGCGCCACCCGCGGCGACGACAAGGTCAGCGACGCAGCCATGGAAGACCGGAAGAAGGAGGGCTACTTCTGATGGCCGCCGAGAACACCGAGCACGCCGCCCGCAAGGACATCCTTCGCATCGCCACCGCCGGCTCCGTGGACGACGGCAAGAGCACCCTGATCGGCCGGCTGCTCTACGACAGCAAGGCCGTCTTCGAGGACCAGTACGAGGCGGTCGAGCGCGCCAGCGTCGGCGGCGACTACGTCAACCTGGCGCTGCTGACCGACGGCCTGCGCGCCGAACGCGAGCAGGGCATCACGATCGACGTCGCCTACCGCTACTTCGCCACCCCGCGGCGCACGTTCATCATGGCCGACACCCCGGGCCACGTGCAGTACACCCGGAACATGGTCACCGGCGCCTCGACCGCCGACCTGGCGATCGTGCTGGTCGACGCCCGCAAGGGCATGCTCGAGCAGAGCCGCCGGCACGCCTTCCTCGCATCCCTGCTGCGGGTGCCGCACCTCGTCGTCGCCGTCAACAAGATGGACCTCGTCGACTGGTCGGAGGCCACGTACGAGGCGATCCGCGACGAGTTCACCTCGTTTGCCGCCAAGCTCAACGTGCCCGATCTCACCGTCATCCCGATCAGCGCGCTGCACGGCGACAACGTGGTCACCCGGTCGACGAACTCGCCCTGGTACGACGGCCCGTCGCTGCTGCACCACCTCGAGCACGTGCACGTCGCCAGCGACCGGAACCTGGTCGACACCCGGTTCCCGGTCCAGTACGTGATCCGCCCGCAGTCCGACGATTACCACGACTACCGGGGCTACGCGGGCACCGTCGCCAGCGGCGTCTTCCGCCCGGGCGACGAGGTGCAGGTGCTGCCCAGCGGGCTGACGACGACCATCGCGGCGATCGACGGCCCGCGTGGACCGGTCGACGAGGCGTTCGCGCCGATGTCGGTGACCATCCGGCTGACCGACGACCTGGACGTCTCCCGCGGCGACCTCATCTGCCGGCCGGCGAATGCGCCGCACGTCACTCAGGACCTCGACGCGATGGTGTCGTGGATGAGCGACGAGCCGCTGCGCCCCGGCCAGCGGATCGCGGTCAAGCACACCACCCGCTCGGTGCGGGCGGTGGTGAAGGAGCTGCAGTACCGGCTCGACGTCAACACGCTGCACCGTCACACCGACGCCGACGGTCTCGGCCTCAACGACATCGGCCGGGTACGGCTGCGGACCACCCAGCCGCTGTTCGTCGACGACTACGCCCGCAACCGGGTCACCGGCCGGTTCATCCTCATCGACGAGGCCACCAACGCCACAGTCGGCGCGGGGATGCTCACACCCACCAGCTGATAGAAGGACCCCCTCCTCCCCACCCCTCGCACGCTCGGGGCGGTACCCGGGAGGGGGCCTGACTCCTCCCCACCCCTCGCACGCTCGGGGCGGTACCCGGGAGGGGGCCCGCCGCCTCCTGTGATGGAGTGGGCGGGTGGACGACAAGGGGACGGCGCGGTCGTCGGGTGCTGCCGCGCTCCTGGTGGCCGCGGTCGTGGCCGTCGCGCTCAACCAGCGGCCCGCCATCGTCGCCGTCGCTCCCCTCCTCGGTCAGCTCCGGGCCGAGACAGGGCTGTCCTCGGCGCTCTCCGGGCTGCTGACGACGCTGCCCGTCCTCTGCTTCGGCGCGTTCGCACCGCTGGCCCCGAGGCTGGCCCGGCGGATCGGCCTGGAGACAGCGGTCGCGCTGTCGCTGGTGCTGCTCGCCGCCGGGATCGCGCTGCGGCTGCTCCCTCCTCTCGCGCTGCTCTACGCCGGGAGCCTGCTGGCCGGTTCGGCGATCGCACTGGCCAACGTGCTGCTGCCCGCCTACGTGAAGCGGGAGTTCCGCCGGCCGGGTGCGGTGATGGGCCTGTACTCAGCGGCACTCAACGTCGGCGCCGCCGCGGGCGCCGCACTGACCGTGCCGCTCGCGACCGCGCTCGGCGTGGGCTGGCGGACGGCGCTCGGGCTGTGGCTGGTCCTGGCTCTGGCGGCCCTCGCCCTGTGGCTCCCCGTCGCCGGCACCGGTCACCAGCACCGGACGAGTGGGCCGCCCCCGGAGGGCGCCGATTCGTGGGCGCTGCTGCGCCGGCCGCTGGCCCGCCAGGTGACGGCCTACATCGGCCTGCAGAGCGTGCAGTTCTACTCGGTGGTGGCCTGGCTGCCGACGTTGCTCGCGGACGCCGGCGTCCCGGTCCGCGAGGGTGGTCTCCTCCTCGGCCTGGCCAACGTGGTGGGCGCCGCGGGAGCGCTGCTGGCCCCCGCCCAGGCCGGCCGGATGCGGACCCAGCGGCCGCTGATCCTGGTGGTCGCCGGCAGCTACGCGATCGGGCTCGGCGGCCTGCTGCTGTCGCCCGGCCACGGGACCCTGATCTGGGTGTGCGCGTTCGGGTTGGCCCAGGGAAGCGGTTTCGCGCTGGCGCTCACGCTGATCGTGCTGCGCAGCGCCACGCCCCTCGTGGCGGCCCGCCTGGGTGGCGTCGCGCAGTGCCTGGGCTACCTGCTGGCCGCGGCAGGACCATTCCTGCTCGGCGCCCTGCACGACCTGACCGGTGGCTGGACCTGGCCGACCGCGCTGCTGCTGGTCCTCCTGCTGCCGATGACCTGGATGGGCTGGGGCGCCGCCCGGGACGCCGTCCTCGGCGCGGAGGAAGCGCCGGTCAGCTCGCCGGCCGCAGCGTCACGGGAAGGTGCTCGAACCCCCGCAGGGTCCGCAGATCCCGCCGCACCGGAGCGCCGGTGACCCGCAGGGCCGGGAATCGCTCGGCCAGCGTCCGCAACCCGACGACGGCCTCCAGCCGGGCGAGGCCGGCCCCCACGCAGTAGTGGATGCCGCCTGAGAAGGCGAGGTGTTCGCGGGCGTTGGGGCGGGTGATGTCGAACCGGGCCGGCTCCTGGAAGACGCCGGGATCACGGTTGGCGGCCCCCCAGCAACACCGTCACGCGGGCACCGGCCGGCACGTCATGGCCGGCGACCAGGACGTCGGCCGTGGCCGACCGGCCGGTGAGCTGCACAGGGCTGTCGTGCCGCAGCACCTCCTCCACCGCGCCGGGCCAGCCGGCGGGATCGGAGATCAGTGCCTCCCACTGGTCGCGGTGGGCGGCGAGCAGGACGACAGCGTTGCCGAGCAGGTTCATCGTGGTCTCGAAGCCCGCACCGAGCAGCAGCATCACCGTGGCGTGCAGCTCGCGTTCCGTGAGCCCCTCGTCGGAGGGTAGATGCACCAGCCGGCTGACCAGGTCCTCCCCGGGCGCACGGCGCAACCGCTCGAAATGCCCCCGCAGGAACCCGTGCATCGCACGCAGGCCGCGCTCCGCCGACACGTACCGGCCGAACGACAGGCCCGGGTCGAGGGTCGCCGCGGCCGCCGCGCCCCAGCGCAGGAAATCCTCGCGGCGCTCGACCGGAACACCGAGCAGCTCGGCGATGACCAGCACCGGCAGCTGGGCGGCGTAGCTCCCCACCAGGTCGACGGTGCCGCCGCGACGCTCGAGGTCGTCGAGCAGCGCGTCCGCGGTCCGCTGGATCATGGGTTCGAACGCCGCCGTCGCCCGGGGGGTGAACGCCCGGCTCACCAGCCGCCGGTAGCGCGTGTGGTCCGGTGGGTCGACGACCAGCATGGACGGCGGCTCGGCGACGCCGGTCGCCTCCAGCTCGTCGCCGTACTGCAGCGCCCACCGCACCGGCCGAGGGGCGGCCGACCGGTCCCAGCCCACCCCGAAGTGCTCGGAGCGCAGCACTTCCTGGGCGACCGCGTGTGACGTCGTCACCAGACCGAGGCTGCCCGGGGTCAGCGGTCCGCGGGCCCGGAGCTCCTCGTGTACGCCGTAGGGCTGGTCCCGGACGGCGGGGTCGCGGAGCAGCCGGCCGACCGGGTCACCGCGACGCGCGCTGCGCCGGAGGTATGCGGCGGGCAGCGCGTGCCGGACCCCGTACCGGACGAGCGTGCGGGCCGGCCGCATGAGCCCCTAGCCCCGGCTGTCGGGCGCGGGGGCCGAGCCCGGGTCGCCGTTCCAGTCCTTGCCGGCAGTGTCGGCGTTCTCCGACGCGCTGTCGGTCTGCTGGGCGACGGTCTCGGCCATCTCCTCGTCGGACATGCCTTCTCCTGCGGCGTGGGTGGAGCTGGTCGGCTCGCTCATCGCGCCGTCCTCTCTGTCGCTGACCTGGGTCGGATCCAGCGTCCCCGTATCCGGACAGCGGCAAACCACCGAGCCGGCCCGGGATCGCGTCGGGGCGGTTCGCGGTCACGCGATGAGCTGGTCGGGGCGGTTCGCGGTCACGCGATGAGCTGGTCGGGGCGGTTCGCGGTCACGCGATGAGCTGGTCGGGGCGGTTCGCGGTCACGCGATGA
>JAODNN010000190.1 GCA_025465355.1 Blastococcus sp.
GCGCGGGCGGCACGATCTGGCAGCTGGCCGGCGGCACCTGGGTGACCCTGGTCCGGGGCGCGGAGCCACTCCCGGGAACGGCGCCCTTCTACCCGCTGTAAGCACCGAGCAGGGGAATCCCGGCCGAACGCCACGCGGTGCGTCGTCCACAGGAGAAGGACCCCGTTCTCCTCAGGCCTCGCAAGCTCGGCCCGAGCCTCCGAACGGGGCCATAGGGTGGTGCGATGGCCGGGCGGTGGAACGTGCGTCCGGCCGGCGTGCTGGCGGGGCTCACCGATCTGGTGCTGCCGCGGACCTGCGCCGGGTGCGGCGTCCCGGGCGCCGCGCTCTGCCGGGGGTGTGCGTGCCTGCTCGCGGTGCCGCGCCCGGCGGCGCCGCGCCGGTTCCCGTGGGGCTTTCCGCCCACAGCGGCCGCCGGCGCCTACGCCGGCCCGGTCCGGCGGGCGGTCATCGCGTTCAAGGAGCGCGGCCGGGCCGAGCTCGCGAGGCCACTGGGGGCGGCCCTCGCGCTCGCCGTGGCCGCGGTGGCGGCCGCCGTCCCCGGCCCGGCACGGCCGGTTCTCCTGGTGCCCGTGCCCAGCTCTCCGGCGGCCCTGCGCACGAGGGGCCGCGACCACGTCCGCGAGCTGACCGGGCGGGCGGTGGCGGAGCTCCGGGCGGCCGGAATGCCGGCGGCGGAGGCGAGGCTCCTGCGGCGACGGGGACGCGTGCGTGACTCCGCGGGTCTGTCCGCGGTGCAGCGGAAGGCCAACCTCGCCGGCACGTTCGCCCGGTCCGCCGCCGGCGGTCCCCTCCGGCCGCCGGGCGTCCTGCTGGTCCTGGTGGACGACGTCGTGACCAGCGGGGCGACGCTCACGGAGGCCGCGGCCGTGCTGGCGGGGCCCGGCCGGCGGGATGACCCGCCCGTGTTGGCCGCGGTGGTCGCCGCGACACCCCGGCGGGTGGCCGAGGAACCTTCCGCGGGCGCCCCGCGGATCGTCCGTGCTCGGGACGTCAACGGAACGGGTCCGCCCATCGATCGACTGTCGGGACCGGTCCGGAGCGACTAGCGTCGAAGCGACTACAGCCCCGAACGGGAGGTCTCATGGAGATCGTGGTCCGTGGTCGTAACGTCGAAGTGCCCGAACATTTTCGCCAGCACGTCTGGGACAAGGTCAGCTCGTCGGACCGATTCGACGGCAAGCTCAAGATCAACCGAATAGACGTGGAACTGTTCCACGAGAAGAACCCTAGGCAGACCAGCAACTGCCAGCGCGTGGAGATCACCCTGACCGGCAAGGGCCCGGTCGTCCGGGCCGAGGCCTGCGCGCCCGACTTCTACGGTGCGCTGGACCTGGCCGCCGCCAAGCTCGAGAACAGGTTGCGCCGGGCGGCTGACCGCCGCCGGGTCCATCACGGCCTCCGTACCCCCGCCAGCGTCCGGCTCGGGGGAAGCAGCGCCGTCGAGCTGGACGGCGTCCTCGACCTGGACCGGCAGCTCGCGGAGGGGCCGCACGTCACGGACCTCGACGAGCACCTACCCGGTCGGGTGGTGCGCGAGAAGCAGCATCCCGCCATCCCCATGACCGTCGACCAGGCGCTGCACGAGATGGAACTGGTCGGTCACGACTTCTTCCTCTTCCAGTGCGCCGACACCGGCCAGCCGACCGTCGTCTACCGGCGGCACGCCTACGACTACGGCCTGATCCGGCTGAGCGAGGTATCGCTCAACGGAGCCGCCGCCGCTGCTGCGCCCACGCCCGCGCGCGTCGCGCAGCCGGCAACGGTGACTGCGACCGTCTGAGGAACGTGGCCGGGGGGTGCGACCGATCGCGCTCCCCGGCTCCGGTCCCTGGCAGCGGGGAGAACATCGCGTGGCCGCCTGGTCACGCGTTGCCGAGGATCCGGTCGACCGAGATCTCGATCACCACACGGGCCGGGTTCTCCCGCGGCCGGCGGTACCGCTGGGCGTAGCGCTCGACCGCGTCGGCGACCGCTGCGGCGTCGTCCCGCACCACCGCCGTCCCCTCGAGGGTGAGCCAGCGCCGCCCGTCCACCTGGCAGACGGCCACCCGACGGTGCCCGTTCCGCACGTGGCGGGCCTTGGCCGAGGTCCCCGACGTGATCACCCGGGCGGTGCGGGTGGCGGCGTCGTAGGTGACCCCCACGGGAACGACGTGCGGGCTGCCGTCGGCGCGGAGCGTGGTGAGCGTCGCCAGATGCCGTTCGGTGAGGAAGGTCAGCAGGCCAGGGGCGAGGCTGCCGGGGTCATTGGCCACCGGAGAGACGGTACGGACACCCGCACCGTGTGCAGTCACGGACCTGGTGGTAGTTCCCGCCTACGCTGGGGGTGTGGTGTTCCAGAAGATCCTCCGTGCCGGTGAGGGCAAGATCCTCCGACGACTCTCCAAGATCGCCGATGCGGTCGAGTCGCTGGGGGACGAGACCGCGCAGCTGACCGACGCGGAGCTGCGGGCCAAGACCGACGAGTTCAAGGGGCGCTATGCCGACGGCGAGTCCCTCGACTCGCTGCTGCCGGAGGCTTTCGCCGTCGTCCGCGAGGCCGCGACCCGGACGCTGGGCCAGCGGCACTACCGCGTGCAGATCATGGGCGGCGCAGCGCTGCATCTCGGGAACGTGGCGGAGATGAAGACCGGTGAGGGCAAGACGCTCACCGGCGTCCTGCCGGCGTACCTCAACGCGCTGACCGGCGAGGGCGTGCACGTCGTCACCACCAACGACTACCTCGCCGCCCGTGACGCGGAGTGGATGGGCCGGGTGCACCGGTTCCTGGGCCTGACCGTCGGCACGATCGTCTCCGGTCAGCAGCCCGACGAGCGGCGTCAGCAGTACCTCTGCGACATCACGCACGGCACGAACAACGAGTTCGGCTTCGACTACCTGCGCGACAACATGGCCTGGAGCCAGGACGACCTGGTGCAGCGCGGCCACCACTTCGCGATCGTCGACGAGGTCGACTCGATCCTCATCGACGAGGCCCGCACGCCGCTGATCATCAGCGGCCCGGCCGAGCAGAGCGCCAAGTGGTACGGCGAGTTCGCCCGCATCGCGCCGCTGCTGAAGAGGGACGTCCACTACGAGGTGGAGGAGTCCAAGCGCACGGTGGCCATCACCGAGGAGGGTGTCGAGTTCGTCGAGGACCAGCTCGGCATCGACAACCTCTACGAGGCCGTCAACAGCCCGCTGATCAGCTACCTGAACAACGCGCTGAAGGCCAAGGAGCTCTTCCACCGCGACCAGGAGTACATCGTCAGCAACGGCGAGGTGCTCATCGTCGACGAGTTCACCGGCCGTGTGCTGGCCGGGCGCCGCTACAACGAGGGCATGCACCAGGCCATCGAGGCCAAGGAGAACGTGGCGATCAAGGACGAGAACCAGACCCTCGCCACGATCACGCTGCAGAACTACTTCCGGCTCTACGAAAATCTCTCCGGGATGACCGGCACGGCCTCCACCGAGGCCTCCGAGCTGCACCAGACCTACAAGCTGGGCGTCGTCCCGATCCCGACCAACATGCCGATGGTCCGCGAGGACCGCTCCGACGTCATCTACAAGACGGAGAAGGCCAAGTTCGACGCCGTGGTCGACGACATCGCCGAGCGGCACGAGGCCGGCCAGCCGGTGCTGGTGGGGACGGCGAGCGTCGAGAAGTCCGAGCTGCTGGCGAAGTTCCTGCTCCAGCGCGGGATTCCGCACGAGGTCCTGAATGCGAAGAACCACGCGCGTGAGGCGCACATCGTCGCGCAGGCCGGTCGGTTGGGCGGGGTCACCGTGTCGACCAACATGGCCGGGCGCGGTACCGACATCCAGCTGGGCGGCAACCCCGACTTCATCGCCGACGAAGCGCTGCGCGCCCGTGGGCTCTCGCCGAGCGAGACGCCGGAAGAGTACGAGGCCGCCTGGGACGCCGCCTTCGAGGGTGCCAAGGAGCAGGTGAAGACCGAGCACGAGCAGGTCGTGCAGGCGGGTGGGCTCTACGTCCTGGGCACCGAGCGGCACGAGAGCCGCCGGATCGACAACCAGCTGCGCGGTCGGTCGGGCCGCCAGGGCGACCCCGGGGAGTCGCGGTTCTACCTCTCCCTCGGCGATGACCTGATGCGCCGGTTCAACGGCCCGATGCTCGAGTCGATGATGACGACGCTGCGGGTGCCCGACGACCAGCCGATCGAGTCGAAGATGGTCACCCGGGCGATCCGCTCGGCGCAGACCCAGGTGGAGCAGCAGAACTTCGAGGTCCGCAAGGACGTCCTCAAGTACGACGAGGTGCTCAACCGCCAGCGCACGGTCATCTACGACGAGCGGCGCAAGGTCCTCGAGGGCGCCGACCTGCACACGCAGATCCAGGCGATGGTCGACGACGTCGTCGGCGCCTACGTGGACGGCGCGACCGAGACCGGTTACTCGGAGGACTGGGACCTCGAGCAGCTGTGGACCGGCCTGAAGGCGCTCTACCCGGTGGGGCTGAACCTCAAGGACCTCCTCGAGCGGAAGGCCGACGGCGACCAGGCGGCGCTCTCGCCCGAGGTCCTCAAGGAGGAGCTGCTCGCCGACGTGCACCGCGCGTACGAGGAGCGCGAGGCGGCCCTGGGCTCCGAGGTGATGCGCGAGCTGGAGCGGCGGGTGCTGCTGTCGGTGCTCGACCGCAAGTGGCGCGAGCACCTCTACGAGATGGACTACCTCCGGGCCGGCATTCACCTGCGCGCGATGGCCAACCGCGACCCGGTCGTGGAGTACCAGCGCGAGGGATTCGACATGTTCCGGCAGATGCTCGACGGCATCAAGGAGGAGTCGGTCGGCTTCCTGTTCAACCTCGAGGTGAAGAGCCAGGAGGAGCAGGAGGCCGAGGCGCGCGCCCAGCAGGAGGCCGCCGAGGCGGCGGCGCTCGCCGCGGCCCAGGAGGGGACGGCGCGGGTGCTGGCCCGCCAGGCCGCCGAGGCCGAGGCGGCGGCGAGGTCGGTGAGCAACGGCAACGGCGCCGCGGCGTCCGCCCGGCGCTCCGGCGCCAAGGGGAAGGCGGCCGCGGCCCAGGCCGATGCGCCGGCTGCCCAGGCACCCACGGCTTCCGGCACCGGCCCGGCGCTGAACGTGAAGGGGCTGGAGGAGGAGCGCCGCGCATCCACCGAGCGGCTGCAGTACTCCGCGCCCGGCCTCGACGCTTCGGCGAAGGACGGCGGCGCGGCGAAGGC
>JAODNN010000014.1 GCA_025465355.1 Blastococcus sp.
GGCCCGCGGCCCGGCGGCCGCCGGCGGTCGGACGGCGGTCGCGCTCACCACCGCCGCGTCCGGCCGGGGCGCTGCAGGGCCGGCAGGTGGTGAACCACGGGGCGATCGCCGTGCCGCACTCCACGCACTTCCCCGACCGGCCGAGCGAGATCGCGTCGGGGAGCAGCGCGGTGATCATCTCGGCGCACTCCTCCTCGACCCATGCGGCGTCGTCGCTGCTCAGACCGGCCACACCGGGGAACTGGCGAAGCAGCGTCTGCGCGTCGCGGGCCGCCGCTGCGGCCTGCTCGAACTCCTCGACGCTGCCGCCGCGCGGGACGTCCGGCAGCACCGTCTCCGGCTGCACGGGCAGGCCCACGGCGTGCTCCAGCGCGGCCCGGGCCAGCACCAGCCAGCGGGTACGGCGCGGTGGGTTGTAGTCGATGGCCAGGTTCACCAGTCGCCAGACGGTGTCCAGGTCGCCGGCCGCACCGAGCGGGCCACGCAGCAGCGGCAGCAGTGCGTGCACGCGCAGGATCAGGCTGGTGACGTCGTCGGCCGTCATCGGCTCGTCGCGGGTGGCGGCACGGGCCCACGCCGACCAGCGGGTGAGCGCCTCGGGCAGATCCACCGCCTCGAAGGCACCCAGGTCGTCCAGCTCCGGCCGCAGCCGGGGGGCTCGCTTCGGAAGGTCGCTCATGACGTCGCCGCGCGCGACGGCCGCACCGGCGGCGAGCAGCCCCTGATCGGCCCTCAGCCCGGTCACACCGGTCAGCACCCCGACCGTGCCGTGGCCGGTGAGGCCGTACCGGCCGGCCCGGCCGGCGATCTGGGCGGTCTCCCAGGAGCGCAGCGGGCGGACCTGGGCGCCGTCGAACTTGGTGCTCTCGGCGAACAGCACGGTCGCGGCCGGCACGTTGATGCCGTGCCCGATCACGTCGGTGGTCACCAGCACCTCGAGCTCTCCGCGGGTGAACCCCTCGATGACCTCCCGGCGGGTCGCCGGTGGCAGCGCCCCGTACAGGACACCGACCTTCCCCGGCCGGTGCTGGTCCAGTTCGGCGGCGACGGCGTAGACGGTCTTCCGGGAGAAGGCGACGACGAGCGTCTGCGGCCGCACGCCGGCCGGCCGCACGGGGGCGCGGAGGACGTCGAGTCGCGACAGCCGCTTGTGGTTGACCACGGTGATCCGCTCGGCGTCGGAGACCAGCGGCTTCAGGAGGAGGTAGGCCTCGGCCGCGGAGATCAGGTGCATCTCCCGGTACTCGCCGGTGAGCAGCAGCCGCGCCCAGTGGTGGCCACGGTCGGGGTCGGCGACCCAGTGCGACTCGTCGAGGACGAGCAGCTGCCCGCGCATCGGCGCCTTCTCCACCGTGCAGCACACGATGGGCGCCAGTGGGTCGATCTCCTCCTCACCGGTGGAGAGCCCGACCGTGCCGGGCGGGAGCTCGGCTGACAGCTTCGCGTAGGCCTCGTGGGCCAGCTGGCGCAGCGGCGCCGCGTAGACGCCCGCGCCGTTCGCGGCCAGCGCCTGCAGGGATTCATAGGTCTTGCCGGAGTTGGTGGGACCGAGGTGGAAGACGACATCGGCGGGCCGGGTCGCTCGGGCCGGCAGCGTGGGAGCGGCGCCCTCCACCCAGCTCTGCTGGGCGCGCCTCTCCTCGCGTGCGGCGGCGCGGTCGGTCTCCCGGGCGGTCGACTCGCGGGCGGCGGAGCGCTCGCGGCGTCGGTTGGTGGCGGACTGGGGGTGTGTCACAGGCGGAAAGCGTCCTTCGATCATCGAGGTAGAGCGGAAGGGTCGACGCCCATTCCTGGGCGGACCGTCAGACAGCACAACACCGACGGTGTCCGGTCCATGCCCGTGCGCAACGTCCGGGTCCGTTCCGAGCATGGGTGGACCCCGACTCCTGAACTGCCGGACGACCCCGGGGGACCGACGATTGGTCCATGACTGATCAGGAAATAACCGGTCCCGAGGTCGCCGTCCTGGGTGCCGGCACGATGGGCTCGGCGATGGTCCGCTCGCTGCGTAGGGCCGGCATCCCGGTCCGTGCCTGGGACCGCACGCCGGCCAAGGCCGAGCCGCTGCGCGACGTAGGCGCCGTGATCGCCGGCTCCGCCGCCGAGGCCGCCGAGGGTGCCGACGTCGTCCTCACCATGGTGTTCGACGGCGCCGCCGTGCTCGACGTGATCCGCCGGGCCGCGCCGGCCGCGGGCACCCTCTGGCTGCAGACCAGCACCGTGGGACTGCGGGACGTGGAGGAGATCCGGCGCGTCGCCGACGAACTCGGTCTCGTCCTCGTCGACAGCCCGGTGCTCGGCACCCGTCAGCCCGCCGAGGAGGGCACGCTCGTCGTCCTCGCCTCCGGGCCGGACGAGGCGCGGGAACGCGTCGAACCGGTGCTGGACGCCATCGGGAGCCGGACGCTCTGGGTCGGCGAGGCCGGCCAGGGCACCCGGCTGAAGCTCGTGTGCAACTCCTGGGTGCTCACTCTCACCGTGGGCGTCGCGCAGTCCGTGGCACTGGCCGAGGGGCTCGACGTCGACCCGCGGTTCTTCCTCGACGCTATCGCCGGGGGTGGGACCGACACGCCGTACGCGCACCTCAAGGGGGGCGCCATGATCGAGCGCAGCTACCCCGTGGCCTTCGGCCTGGCCGCCGCCCGGAAGGACGCCGGCCTGATCGTCGAGGCCCTCCGGACTGCCGGGATCGATGACCGGCTCGGGACCGCGGTGCTCGACATCCTCTCCACTGCCGCCGACCGCGTGCCCGACGCCGCCGCGGTCGACCTGGCGGCGGCCGTCGAGGCGCTGCGTCCCCCGGGCTGACGCGCGTTCGGGCCTCCTAGCGATGGCCGGATCGCCGGAGGGGCGTCCACCCGGTGGGGCGGGCCTGCATGCCGCCCGGGTCTGCCTGGGTATGGACCGGCACCACGGCCCAGCAACGACCGGTGTCAGCCCGCCACCTACCGGAGTTCCCTCATGGCCAATCCGACGGTCGCTGCCCAGCTCGTCCAGATGCTGCGCTCGGCCGGGGTCGAACGCATCTACGGCGTCGTCGGCGACAGTCTCAATCCGGTCGTCGACGCCGTCCGTCACACCCCGGGCATCGAGTGGGTACACGTGAGCAACGAGGAGGGCGGCGCGTTCGCCGCCGCTGCCGAGGCGCAGGTCAGCGGCCGGCTCGCCGCATGCGCCGGCAGCAGCGGCCCCGGCAACACCCACCTGATCCAGGGCCTCTACGACGCGCATCGCAGCGGGGCACCGGTGCTCGCGCTGGCCTCGCAGATCCAGTCCGAGGAGATCGGGACCGGCTTCTTCCAGGAGACCCACCCGGAGCGGACGTTCCAGGACTGCAGCTACTGGTGCGAGCAGATCGGGCCAGGGCAGATGCCGCATGCCCTGCGGCTCGCCATCCAGACGGCGGTCGGGCGGCGCGGGGTCTCGGTCGCCGTGCTCCCCGGCGATCTGGCGGCCGAGGAGTCCGGCGGGCCGAACGTTCCCAGCGCGACGGTGAGCGCCCCCTCGCCCGTGCACCCGGCGGCCGACCAGGTGGAGCAGCTCGCCGGTGCCATCAACGCTGCCCGCACGGTCACCCTGTTCTGCGGGGCAGGCTGTCGCGACGCGCACGACGAGGTCATGGAACTGGCCGGCAAGGTGCTCTCGCCCGTCGGGCACGCGCTCGGTGGCAAGGAGTGGATCCAGTACGACAACCCCTACGACGTCGGCATGAGCGGCCTGCTCGGCTACGGGGCCGCGCACAAGGCGACGCACGAGGCCGACCTGCTGGTTCTGCTCGGCACCGACTTCCCCTACCGGAACTTCCTGCCGCAGAAGGGGACGGCGCAGGTCGACGCCGAGATCGGGCACCTCGGCCGTCGAACCCCCCTGGAGGCCGCGGTGCACGGCGACGTGGGCGAGACGATCCGCGCGCTGTTGCCGCTCATCGTCCAGAAGACCGACCGGACCTTCCTGGACTCGATGCTGCGTGATCACGCGGCGGCGCTGGAGAAGGTCGTCTCGGCCTATACCCGGCGGGTGGAGCGGATGCGGCCGATCCACCCCGAGTACGTCGCCGCGCAACTGGACGAGCTCGCCGCCGACGACGCCGTCTTCACCGTCGACACCGGCATGTGCAACGTCTGGGCCGCGCGCTACCTGACCCCCAACGGTCGCCGTCGGGTGATTGGCTCGTTCCGGCACGGATCGATGGCGAATGCGCTCCCGCACGCTGTCGGCGCACAGTTGGCCGCACCCGGGCGGCAGGTGGTCTCCATGTCCGGCGACGGCGGGCTGGCGATGCTGCTCGGCGAGCTGATCACCGTCCGGCTGCACCGGCTGCCGGTGAAGATCGTGCTGTTCAACAACGCCTCGCTCGGCATGGTGAAGCTCGAGATGATGGTCGACGGCATCCCCGACTACCAGACCGACCACGAGCCGACGAACTTCAGCGCGATCGCGGAGGGTGTGGGGATCCCGTCCTTCCGCGTCGAGGACCCGCACGACGTCCGAGGCGCGCTGGAGAAGGGGCTGGCCGATCGTGGTCCGGCGCTCATGGAGTTCGTCACCGACCCGAACGCATTGTCCATCCCTCCGGCGATCACCGCAGAGCAGATCCGTGGCTTCGCGCTGTCGGCGAGCAGGACGGTGCTCGGCGGGGGCGTCGGCAAGATGATCGACCTGGCCCGTAGCAACCTGCGCAACATCCCACGGCCCTGAGCCGGCCGTGACCGCCCGGTCAGAGGTTCCGACGGCGCCCGGCTTCGCGCAGCAGCCGGTCGATGGCCTCGGCCGACAACGTGGGCTTGTACAGGAATCCGATGGCGGGACTGGTCTCCATCAGCTCGGCGACGTCCTCCTCGACGTGCGCCGAGACCATGACGAGGCTCCCGGGGTCGACCCCGGGATCATCGGCCAGCCGACGCGCCAGCTCGAAACCGCTCTCGTCGCCCAGGTCGACGTCGACCAGGGTCACGTCGGGACGGAGGTCCGCCACGCCGCGGAGCGCCTCGGCCGTCGTCGCGGCGACACCGACGACCACCATGCCCTCCTGCTCCAGCAACTCACGGGCAGCGTGGAGGAAGCCCCGGTTGTCGTCGACGATCAGGCAGCGCACGGCCACGGTCACGGTTGAGCTCAATGGACGATCCTCAACGCCAGCATCGGCGTGCACCCCCGGGCGACGAGGTCGGCGACCGCGTGCCAGTCGACGAGGTGGGCGTACACCTCCGCGTGCAGCAGCGGAAGGCCGAGTTGACGCAGTCGCTCGACACGCCACGCCAGGACGAGGTGCTGCTCGGCGGTCGGGTTGTCAAGGGCTGACCGGGGTGACGTCGTTCCCATCGTTCTGCCCTCCTCGGGGACACCGATTGCACTGGACACCAGCATCACCGTGGTGGGGCGCGCAGCCATCGCCGCCAGCACGACTTCCGGGTGGACCGCCAGCCGCACGGCCCGGTTCCTGCTGGCCGCCACGTAACTCGCGGCCCAGCTTCGCCCGCGCCCGCGACCAGCACGCACGGGCTGTCCACCGGGGAGCCGGTGGCCGGCCTCGACCGCGTGATCGCCCGTAGGGGTCGGGTCGGCGCCTCCGAGCGAGGTCCGGCGGTTCGCCGGCGAGCTGCAAGGTGCGGCTGGAGACGGTGGCCACCGAGATCGGCGGTGTGCTCGACGAACTGCGCGAGATTGCCCACGCAGCGGTCCCGGTCCACCTCGACGTCGACGTGGCCGCGGGTGGGGGCACCTGAGGGTCAGGATCCGCGACGACGGCCGGGGTTCACGACGTCACGGATTCGGGTGACACCGTCCGTGGTGACGCGAGGCCGGCGGTCGTCCCGGTCCCGACCGATGATGCGGAGGACGGCGGGTGGTGACGACGTCGATTCAGCTCACCGACCGCTATCAGCAGTGCGAGCAGCATCAGACCGGCGGCGGCAAGCAACGCATCGGACACGGCGGCCCCGAAGCCGCCTCGGCTGCTGGTGAGCGCGTGGTAGTAGACGGTGGCGAGCAAGGCCGTGCCCAGGGCCGAGCCGATCCGCTGGGCCGTCTGCAGGGCGCCGCCCGCGGCGCCGGCCATCCGCCCGGGCACGGATTCGAGGGTCAGCGTCGTGTTGGGTGAGACGACCATCCCCCCGCCGATGCCGGCCACCAGGAGCGGCCCCGCGGCGGCCCACGCCGCCGTGTCGCCGCCGAACCGGCGGAGGATCAGCGCCGTGGCGACCATGCCGACAGCGGCCGCCAGCAGACCGGACACGGTCAGCCATCGACCGAACCGCGGCACCATGCGGCCCGCGAACACCGCGGACGCGGCGCTGCCGAGCGCGAAGGGCGTCACAGCCAGGCCGGAGCGCAGCGGCGAATACCCCAGGCCGTCCTGGAAGAACAGCGCCAGCACGACCCAGATGCCGGTGAACCCGGTGAAGTAGACCAGTGCGACGGCGGAGCCGGTGGGGAAACCGGCGGTCCGCGCCAGGCCCGGATCGAGTAGCGGGGCCCGACCCCGCCGCGCCGTGCGTGCCTCCCACCAGCCGAACGCCGCGAGCAGCAGCACGGCCGGAACCACCAGCAACCACAGGAAGCTCGAGCTACCCGACTCCGTGGCCACCACCGGCAGGAGCAGCCCGAGTACGCCCCCACCGAGCAGCAGCGATCCCACGAGGTCGAGGTGCGTGCCACGGGCGCCGGCTGTGCTCGTGGCCGGTACCAACCGGACGGCGAGTACCAGGGCCACCACGCCGATCGGCACGTTGACGTAGAAGATCCAGCGCCAGGCATCCGCGCCGCCGACCACGCTCAGGATCAGGCCCCCGACCACCGGGCCGGTCGCGGTGGACAGCCCCACGATGCTGCCGAGTACACCGAAGGCCCGGGCCCGCTCCCCACCGCGGAACAGGTCCTGGATCAGCCCGACGTTCTGCGGGATGAGCATGCCGGCCGCCATGCCCTGCAGGAGCCGGGCGCCGATCAGCCACGCGCTGTTCTGTGCCGCGCCGGTCAGCGCGCTGGTGAGCACGAACGCGGACAGGGCGATCAGGAACATGCGGCGCCGGCCGACCGTGTCACCGAGCCGGCCGGCGGGCACGAGGGCCAGGCCGAAGGTCAGCGCGTATCCGGACACCACCCACTGGATCGTTCCGGCGGAGACACCGAATTCCCGTTCGATCGACGGCAGGGCGACGTTCACGATGCTGACGTCGAGTAGCACCATGAACGCGGCCACCAGGCTCACCGACAGCGCCCGCCAGCGCCGGGCGTCGGCGCCATCGGCGAGTGCGGCGTTCGTCATCACGGTGTCCCTCTCGTCGGTGGCCGGCCGGACATCAGGCGGCGTTCGGTCGGCTGTCCGTCACCTGCTCGAGCACCTGGAAGAGTGCGGCGAGGTCGCGCTCCTCGTAGCCGAGCGTGCGGGCGAGACTGAGTACCGTCGCGGCGCGGTCGGCGGTGGGCAGCGGGACACCGAGATCCCGGGCCACATCGCGTGCCAGGTCGACGTCCTTCTGCACGAGCCCCAGCGTGAACCACGCGTCCTCAGGGAGATCGAAGACGAGGGGGGCGCGGGCCTTCAGCATCGGAGAGCCGATCGCACTGTTCACCATGACCTGGAGCGCCAGCTCCCGGTCGACCCCCGAGCGGTCGGCGAGCACCAGACCCTCCGCGAACGCGAGCATCTGGACGGCGAGGCTGATGTTGATCGCGAGCTTGAGCACCAGTGCCTGCCCGTTCGGTCCGATGCGGGTCGGCGTGCCCAGCTCGCGCAGGACCGGCTCGACGCGGCGGTAGGCGTTCTCGTCTCCGCCGACCATGATCGTCAGCGTTCCGGCCTGGACCTGCGGCACGCTTCCCGACACCGGCGTGTCCAGGAGGGTCGCGCCGGTCTCCGCACACGTGCGGCCAGCTCACGGCTGGCCGGCGGGCTGACGGTGCTCATCTCCAGCCACGCCGTCCCCCTCGCGAGACCGGCGAGGATGCCGTCCGGTCCTGAGGCCACCGCGTCCAGTGCGTCGTCGTCGGGGACCGACGTGATGACGACGTCTGCGTGCTCGGCGACCTCGCGGGGTGACCCCAGCCAGCGCAGGCCCTGCGCGACGAGGTCGTCCGCCGGGTGGCGTTGGGTGCCCGCGACCGGGTAGCCGGCGGAGAGGAGTCGGGAGGCCATCGCGCCGCCCATGTGGCCGAGGCCGACGACGCCGATCGTCGGCGTGGAGGTCGTCGCCATGGTCAGTTCCTTCCGTCGAGTGTGGCCATGTCGGCAGGCCACCGCTGTTGGTCCAGCGGTCGTCGAGTGGCGGTCCCGGCGGTGTGCGGCTCAGGGCCGTGGACCGGTAGCGGGGTTCCGGTGTCCATGCGCCCAAGCCTCGCCGCGACGGTGCGCGCCGTCGTCGGCGTCAATGGCAGTTCCAGGTACCGGTCAGCCCGAGGCTGTACCTACCGGCCAGCCGGAAGAGCGCGGGGGAGCGGCCCGTCGGGGCGGCCGGTTCAGTCGCTGTCGAGGAAGGTGAGCACGGCGAGGACCCGCCGGTGATCGTCGGAGGCGTCGGCGATGCGCAACTTCATGAGAATGCTGCGCACGTGCTTTTCGACCGTGCCCTCGGTGACCCACAGCTTGTGGGCGATGCCGGCGTTGGACCGGCCCTCGGCCATGAGGGCGAGCACCTCGCGTTCGCGCTGCGACAGGGCCTCCAGCGGGTCCACGACCCGCCGGGCGGCAAGCAGTTCCTGCACGAGGGCGGGATCGACGACCGCAGCCCCCTTGACGATCCGATCGAGGGTAGCGAGGAAGTCCTCGACGTCGCTGACGCGGTTCTTGAGCAGATAGCCGCTGCGCCGGCCGCTGGCGAGCAGTTCGGTGGCCTGCTCGACCTCGACGTGCGCGGAGAGCACCAAGATCGCGGTCTCGGGCAGCTGTTCGCGGATCACGCGGGCCGCATCGAGCCCTTCGGTCGTGTGGCTGGGCGGCATCCGGATGTCCACGATGACCAGGTCGGGCCGGTGCTCCCGGACCAGCGCCAGCAACTCGGTCGGGTTGCCGCACTGGCCGACGACGTCGAAGCCGGAGCCGGACAGAAGACTGGAAAGCCCCTCGCGCAGCAGGACGTCGTCGTCCGCCACCACCACCCGGCCGTGGTCTGCCGCCACGGGAACGAGTATCGGGCGCGGCGCCGGTCCTGCCCAGCCCTCTGACGGCGATGGTCGGCTGGCCACAGTTGATCGGTTCCATGAGCCGTCCACTACGTCCTCCCGGTGGCAGATCTCGGATTCGACCAGGGAGCCCTGATCGGGCCGGCCGAGGGCGGTCTCGAGGGCCCCGGCTCGGGTCCGCTGACAGCGTTGTCGCGTGCGGTGTCGGTGTCATCACCGTCACCAGCCAGGCCATCTGGTAGCCACCCCTGTGCCCGGATACCGGCTACCTGCAATGGCCCGCGGATTACGCGGTCCTACCTTGGGCTTCGTGGCTGTGCGCTGCTTGATCGTCGACGACAACACGGACTTCCTGCTGGCTGCCCGAGCGCTGCTGGAGCAGGAGGGCGTCCGGGTCGTCGGCGTCGCCTCGACCGGTGCCGAGGCGCTCCGCTTCGCAGCGGAGCTGCATCCCGACGTGACGCTGGTCGACATCGATCTGGGCGAGGAGAGCGGCTTCGAGGTGGCGCGGCGACTGGCCGACGATCCTGAGCTCGACCCGGGGCACGTCATCCTGATCTCGGCCCATGCCGAGGAGGATCTCGCTGACCTGGTCGAGGCGAGCCCCGCCATCGGGTTCGTGGGGAAGCCGGTTCTGTGCGCCACGGCGATCCAGAGGTTGCTGCGTGCGGCCGGGGGCGGTCACGACCCATCCGGTGAGCCGGTTCTGCACTGACTGTGCCAGTCGCTCACGCCGCTCCTCGTGCCGCGGCTGCCGGGTCGAGCGCGCCTCCGAGCTGCGGGTCGAGCCCGAACAGCTCGCGCAGCGCCTCGGCGTAGGCGATCCCGGCCGGCCCCTCCGCGAGCTGCTTGACCCGCACGGTGGGGGTGTGCAACACCTTGTCCACCACCCGCTGCACCGTGCGCGAGACCTCCGCGCGAAGCTTGTCGGGCAGCTCTGGCAGCCGCGCGTCGAGCCGCAGCAGCTCGGCGTCGACAACCGACGCCGCGCGCCGCCGCAGCGCCGTTACGGTCGGCGCGACCTCGGCCGAGCGTCGAGTGGCCAGATGGCGGCGCACCTCTTCGGCGACCAGCGCGCGCGCCGCCTCGACACTGCCGGCGGACTCGGTGCCGCGCAGGCGCTCGGCCAGGCCCTCGAGGTCGATGAGGGTGACCCCGGGTAGCGCACGCACCGAAGGCTCGACGTCGCGGGGCAGCGCCAGGTCACAGACCACCAGCGGCCCGGGGACGGCGGCGACCATCGCGGCCGTCACCACCACTCCGCGGGCGCCGGTGCACGTGATCACGATGTCGGCAGCGGTCATCTCCGCCGCGACCTCCTCCAGCTCGACGGCGCGAGCCGGCGTGCCCTGCGCGGTCACCGCCGCGGCCAGCCGGCCGGCCGTGGTCGGGGTCCGGTTGGCGACGGTGATCTCCGCGATGCCGGAGCGGCGGAGGTGTGCCGCGGCCAGGGCAGCCATCGACCCGGCCCCGACGATGAGCGCGCGCCGTCCCTCGAGGCTGCCGAGTGCGGCCGCCGCCTCGGCGAGCGCCGCGGAGACCAGGGACGGGCCGGCGGCGTCGATGCCGGTCGCCGTCCGGATGCGCTTGCCGACCCGTAACGCCTGCTGCACGGTCTCGTGGAGCACGGTGCCGACGGCGCCCAGCTCACCGGCTCGGGCATAGGCGCCGCGGAGTTGCCCGAGGATCTGTGCGTCCCCGACGACGATCGAGTCCATTCCGGCGGCCACCAGGAACAGGTGCTCGACCGCGGAACCTGCGTAGTGCACGACGAGATGCTCGGCCAGTTCGTCGACGTCCCAGCCGGCGTGGCGGGCGAGCACGGCCGAGACGTCGGCAAGGCCGCCGTGGAAAGCGTTCACCACGGCGTAGACCTCGACCCGGTTGCAGGTCGAGAGCAGGAGCGCCTCGGCGACGTTCTCGCATCCGAGCAGCTCGTCGAGTAGGACGGGGAGATCGTCGCCGCCGACCGCGGCCCGCTCCAGAACTCCCATGGGCGCCGTGCGGTGCGTGATGCCGACCGCGAGCAGGCTCATCTCCGATCACCTTTCCTGGCATGACCTTCGTCGGAGAGGGCCCGGCAACCCGCTGCCGGATCGCCGGGCCCTCAGCCGGCACGTCCTCGAATCAGGCGGACGGCAGGCCGGTGCCGGTGTCGGTTCCCTGGCTGCGGACACCACGCTCGATCCGGTCGCCCAGCGTCTTGTCGATGTTGCGCCAGTACTGGAAGACGCGGCTGAGCACCGGCTCCCGCACGCCGTTGAGCACGTGTCCGACGACGTTGCTCACCAGGCGGTCACGGGCGGCATCGTCGAGAACGTCGCGGACCAGGGTCCCGGCCTGGCCGTAGTCGTCGTCGTCCTCCCGTAGCGTGTACGCGGACCGGACCATCTCGCCGTCGGCCTCCCAGTGCACCTCGGCGGCGCGACGGGGATCGGCCACAGGGCCGCCCTTGGAGTTCGGCGCGTAGAACGGCTCTTTCGCGTTGTGCACCCGCATCAGCCCGTCCTTGGAGTAGTTGTTCACCTCGGCGGCATGGGGGGTGTTGACGGGGATCTGCTTGTAGTTCGCCCCGATCCGGGCGCGGTGCGCATCGGCGTAGGAGAATCCGCGGGCCAGCAGCATCTTGTCCGGGGACAGCCCGGTGCCGGGCACCTGGTTGCTGGGCGCGAACGCGGCCTGCTCGATCTCGCTGTGGTGATCGGTGACGTTCCGATCCAGCGTCAGCTTCCCGACCTCCTGCAGCGGGTAGTCGGCGTGCGGCCACACCTTGGTCAGGTCGAAGGGGTTGAACCGGTAGGTCTTGGCCTCCTCGAACGGCATGATCTGCACCTTCAGCGTCCAGCTCGGGTGGTCGCCGCGCTCGATCGCGCCGTACAGATCGCGCTGGTGGTAGTCGCCGTCCTTACCGGCCAGGTCGTCGGCCTCGGCCTGGGGGAGGAAGTCGACCCCCTGGTCGCTGATGAAGTGGTACTTCACCCAGGAGATCTCCCCCGCGGCGTTGATCCAGCTGTACGTGTGGCTGCTGTAGCCGTTCATGTGCCGCCAGGTCTTCGGGATGCCCCGGTCACCCATCAGCCAGGTCACCATGTGCGCGCTCTCCGGGGAGAGCGTCCAGAAGTCCCACTGCATGTCGTGGTCGCGCAGGTTGGTGGCCAGCCGGCGCTTCTGCGAGCGGATGAAGTGCTGGAACTTCAGCCCGTCGCGGATGAAGAAGACCGGGGTGTTGTTGCCGACGATGTCGAGGTTGCCCTCGGGCGT
>JAODNN010000082.1 GCA_025465355.1 Blastococcus sp.
AAGCCGCCGCCCTCAGCTCCGGGGTAGGTCAGGCGCTCCCGGGGTGTGAACGCCCCCGCAGCTCCCTCCAGATCCGCCAGGAGTCCACGTGCGAGCGATGGTCTACCGAGGGCCGTACAAGATCAGAGTCGAGGAAAAGGACATCCCGGCGATCGAGCATCCCAACGATGCGATCGTGCGGGTGACCTTGGCGGCCATCTGCGGCTCCGACCTGCACCTCTATCACGGGCTGATGCCCGATACCCGGGTCGGGATGACCTTCGGCCACGAGTTCATCGGAGTCGTCGACCAGGTCGGCTCCTCGGTGCAGAACCTGAACGTCGGCGACCGCGTGATGGTGCCGTTCAACATCTATTGCGGCTCCTGCTGGTTCTGCAAGCGGGGCCTGTTCGGCAACTGCAACAACACGAACGCCAACAACTACGCCGTCGGCGCCTACTACGGCTACTCGCACACCGCCGGCGGCTACGACGGAGGGCAGGCGGAGTACGTCCGCGTGCCGTTCGCCGACGTCGGCCCGACCCGCATCCCGGACTGGATGGACGACGAGGACGCGGTCCCGCTGACCGACGCGTGCCCCACCGGTTACTTCGGCGCCCAGTGCGCTGACATCGTCGAGGGCGACGTCGTCATCGTGTTCGGGGCCGGGCCGGTGGGTCTGTACGCGGCGAGGTCCGCGTGGCTGATGGGCGCCGGCCGGGTGATCGTCGTCGACCACCTCGACTACCGACTGGAGAAGGCACGCGAGTTCGCCTTCGCCGAGACCTACAACTTCACTCAGTACGGCGACATCGTCCTGGAGATGAAGAGGGCCACCGACTTCTTCGGTGCCGACTCCGTCATCGACGCCGTCGGGTGCGAGGCCGACGGCGCCTTCTTCCAGCACGTCACCGCGGCCAAGCTCAAATTGCAGGGTGGCGGCTCACCGGTCGCCCTGAACTGGGCCATCGACACCGTTCGCAAGGGCGGGACGGTCTCCGTGCTGGGCGGCTACGGCCCCCTCTTCAGCAACGTCAAGACCGGCGACCTGATGAACAAGGGCATCACCCTGCACACGAATCAGACGCCGGTGAAACGCCAGTGGCCGCGGCTGTTCGACCACGTCCGCAACGGGTACCTGAAGCCCAGCGAACTGATCACCCACCGAATCCCGCTGGAGCACATCGCCGAGGGCTATCACATCTTCTCCGCCAAGCTCGACGGCTGCATCAAGCCGCTCGTCGTCCCGACCGCGGCCTGAGCCGCAGGAGATCACCATGACCATCACAGGGCCCTACACCGCTCAGAAGCCACCGATCACCGAGTCGCCCGAGCACCTGCGGGAGCGCATCCCCGGCTGGGGGGCCGATCTCGATCCCATCAACCGCCCGTCGGCGACCCGCCTGCAGTGGCAGGAGAACACCGGCGCGCACTGGGACTTCCCCGAGCGCCAGGTCGAGAGGTGGCCGCGTGAGCGATCGGTGGAGCACAGGATGCTTCCGCCGGTCTTCGGCACCGCCTGCCCACCGAGGTGGCTGTCCGGCGCCATCCGGAGATACTCGTACGCCAAGTACAGCGAGGGCCGGGCCGCGCGCTGGCTGCTGTTCACCCTCGCCGACCGCGTCGATGCCGTCGAGAGCCACCTGGAGTCGTTCGTGCGGCTGCGCCCGGACAACCCGATCACCGAGACCGGGGTGAAGAGCGAGTTCACCCACCACGGGCTGCGCTCCCGCCTGGGCCAGCACCGGGCAGACCTCAAGCACCACCCGCTGGACCCGATCATCGTGGCCGGCCCGTGGGTGGCTGTGGCCGGAGCTGCATTCGTCGGCGTCAAGAAGCTCTCCCGCTCGTTGGCGACGATCGCGGGGTGACCCCCTCCTGGGGGGCGGAATGACCCTCGCCTCGCTCGCGGCCGCGGGCGCCAGCTCGGTTCCCTCCCAGCTGCTGCCCGCGCGCGAGCAGATGGCCTTCACCCTGGGCTTCCACATCATCTTGGTGCCCTTCGGCGTCGCCTTCACGTTCCTGATGCTGATCGCGAACTACCGGGGCATCCGGCGCCAGGACGCCGATGCGATGCTGCTGGCCCGGCGGTGGTCGCAGGTAGCGGGAGTCCTGTTCGCGGTCGGCGCCGTCTCCGGCACCGTGCTGTCGTTCGAACTCGGCCTGCTGTGGCCGGGGCTCATGGGCCGGTTCGGTGCCGCCTACGGCATCCCGTTCGCGGTCGAGGGGCTGTTCTTCTTCCTCGAGGCCATCTTCGTCTCCATCTACCTCTACGGCTGGAAGCGCATGGCCCCCTGGCCGCACTTCTGGTCCGGGGTACCCGTGGTGCTCTCCGGCATCGGCGGGACGTCGTCCGTCGTGGCGGCCAACGGCTGGATGAACCAGCCCGGCGGCTTCCAGGTCCGCGGCGGGCGGGTGGTGGCCGTCGAGCCGCTGCGGGTGTTCTTCAACGCGGCCTTCTGGTTCGAGGCGCTGCACATGCTGCTGGCCGCCTACATGGTCGCCGGTTTCATGGTGGCCGGCGTCTACGCGGCCGGCCTGCTGCGCGGGCGCAGGGACCGCTACCACCGGCTGGGTCTGGCGATCGCGTTCACCGTGGCCGCGGTCGTGACGCCGGTGCAGATCTTCGTCGGCGACGTCGCCGCACGAGAGGTCTTCCACCGGGAGCCGGCCAAGTTCGCCGCCATCGAGATGCTGCCTCATACCAGCACGCACGTGCCCGAGACCCTGGGCGGCGTGCTCATCGACGGCACGGTGCGGTACGGCATCGACATCCCCTCGGGTGCCTCTCTGCTGTCCGGCTTCAGCCCCGACACCAAGATCTACGGCCTGGACGTCATCCCGGCCCCCGTGCGTCCTCCCGATGACCTGGTCACGACGGTGCACCTGGCCTTCGACGTGATGGTCGGGATCGGGTTCGCCCTGCTGGCGCTGGCGCTGTGGTTCGCCGTCGTCTGGTGGCGGCGGCGTGCCGTCCCGGAGAACCGCTGGTTCCTGGCCTGCACCGCGGTCAGCGGGGTCCTGACCGTCGTC
This sequence comes from Blastococcus sp., assembly GCA_025465355.1. Lineage (GTDB taxonomy): Bacteria > Actinomycetota > Actinomycetes > Mycobacteriales > Geodermatophilaceae > Blastococcus_B. Next base: position 3,013 of record JAODNN010000082.1, read on the forward strand.
GCGCTCGAGGCGGGCTGGGTCGTCACCGAGGTCGGCCGCCAGCCGTGGACCGTGGTCGGCCGGCTCCTGACCCGCGACGCCGTGACGACGACGGGCAACCTGTGGTTGTTCTTCGGCGCGACGGTTCTGCTCTATGTGGTGGTCGGCGCCGCGACCGTCTATGTGCTCCGACTGATGCGCCGTCATTGGCAGCAGCCGGAAGGGAACGGCGAGGAGGACGTGCCGTACGGGCCGCGGACCCGCCAGGACGCCGCCGTACCCGCGGGCGATGCGGCATGAGCACGTTCGCGGCCGTCGTCCTGTTCGCCGGCGTCGTCGCCTACGCGGTGCTCGGCGGAGCCGACTTCGGTGCTGGTTTCTGGGACCTGACCGCCGGTGGCGCCGAGCGCGGCCGCCGTCCGCGGCACCTCGTCGACGAGTCGCTGGCCCCGGTGTGGGAGGCCAACCACGTCTGGCTCATCTTCTGCCTGGTGATGATGTGGACCGCGTTCCCCACCGCCTTCGCGGCGATCATGACGACGCTGTACGTGCCCTTGGGGCTGACCGCGTTGGGCATCGTCATGCGGGGGAGCGGGTTCGCCTTCCGCAAGGTCGTCGTGCAGACCGACCAGCAGCGGGTGGTCGGTGCCGCCTTCGCCCTGTCGTCGATCGTGTCGCCGTTCTTCCTCGGCACCGTCGCGGGCGGCATCGCCTCGGGTCGCGTGCCGACGAGGGGGTACGGCGACCCGGTGACCAGCTGGCTCAATCCGACGTCCGTGCTCGGTGGTGTGCTGGCCATCCTCACCTGCGCGTTCACCGCGGCGGTCTTCCTCACTGCCGAGGCGCGCCGCCGGGACGACGACGAACTCGAGCGGTACTTCCGGCGGCGGGCGCAGGTGACCGCGGTGGTCACCGGGGTCGTGGCGCTGGTCGGGATCGCCGTCCTGCACGCGGACGCACCCCGGCTGTTCGACGGGCTGCTCAGCCGGGGGCTGCCGCTCGTCATCCTCTCCGGGGCGTGCGGCCTGCTCGCGCTCCTGCTCCTGAGCCGTGCGGCGCCCCGACTGCTCCAGGGGCTGGCCGTCGCGGCCGTCGCTTCGGTGGTCGTCGGCTGGGGCGTGGCGCAGTACCCCTACCTCCTCGGCACCCATCTCTCCATCCAGGTCGCCGCGGCCCCGACGTCCACGCTCTGGAGCTTGACGCTCGTCGCGGCCGCGGCGCTGATCCTCGTCGTGCCGTCGTTGGCGTTGCTCTTCTCCCTCCAGCAGCGGGGCCGGCTGGAGGCCTGACGACGCCGGCCCCGCCACGTGTGCTGACGTGGACCCTCAGCGCACGCGGCAACCGGCACCACGGCCAGCTCCTTCACCGCGACGACCTCGACCGGTCAGACGGCGGTCGACCCCCGCAGCCGCAGCGTTCCGACGAGTAGTGGCTTCGTCCTGATCATGCTGTTACGTGCCAGGGGATGTACATTATCGCATATGCCATTACCACGGTGAGCACTGCCGAAATGGCAATAAAGGTTGCGAACCACACGTCACCCATCCGTTTCAGTGTGGCGGCGGCAAGTACCAGCAACGGGAAGAGTGTCAACAACATCCGCGGCCGTGGGCCTACGTGGCTGAACGCAAATATCGATATCAGGGACACGATGAGATATACCCACATGGGCAGCGGCAGTCGACGAAGGTGTGGCCCTGCTAGAGTGACGATGAGCACAAAGAATGCAAGCATCACCAGTTGCACGGTGTAGTGCCGGTATTCGACACCTCTACTAGGAATCGTTCGAGTGAACGCCACGTAGAGCCCGTGGCCGAAGTCGAGCTTTTGGCTCCACGCCTTCTCGGCATCGATCCACGCGAGCGCATTGCCGGTACGGAATTTGGCGAATGAGCCGACCAGCAGAAACGCGAGCGCCGCAGCTGGCGCCGGCAGGAGCGGCATCCACGCACGTGGTCTGCGCAGTTCGTGGCGATGATGGAGGAGTTCCTGCACCCCTGCGGTGGCGGCCGCGGCCGCCAGCGCCACTCCCGTCTCACGCGTCACGCACGCCATGAATACAGCGGCTGCTGCAAAACCCCATCGGCGCTTCCCGAGCAGAACGAATGCCAGGGTGCACCAGAAGAGGAACGATGCCTCCGTGTAGGCGAGACTCAGGACGAGAGTGCCAGGAAAGAAGCAGACCAGCACTGCCGCCGCGTCTGCCGCTTCCGCGCCGATGAGCGATTCGGCGAATACCCGGAGTACCAGAATGAAGGCGACCCCGTACAGCGAAACAATCAGGGCGCCGGCCATCGGGTAGTCGAGACGGGTGACGTCGTGAGTGAGTCGAATCGTCCACGGCCATGTCGGAAAGAAACCCCACGGCCCGTAGTGGCGGTTTATTGCGGGAATGACCATTGTCTTCGGGTACCCGTGCTTGGCCAGGTAGATGTACCAGAAACCGTCCCACCGCGCCATCATGGTCCACCACGAGATCGGGACCCGCTCGCGATTCTGGGCCAATGCGAAGCCGGTCACCGGGACCAGTCGGCTGATGAAGAAGATCAGCGTCAGCCGTACAGCCCAATGACGGTAGGCCTGCCGGAGCCTGTCCTTCCGCCTCGTCGGTGACCCGATCGGGGGCGCCGGATGACGCAGCTCGTCTGTCTCGACCACCGCATCGTCCTCTCTACGCTCGGACGGGTCGTGCTGATGTGACGATGGCGCGGGTGCGCTGCTACAGCACCCCGAGGGTGAGCGCGGCCAGCCAGCGGTCGCCGTCCGGCGCCGTCGTGAGCAGCGCGGTGGGGGAGTAGAACGGGTCGCGGTCGTTGCGGGTGT
>JAODNN010000120.1 GCA_025465355.1 Blastococcus sp.
GCAGGTAGACCCCTCGGCATGACGGAGGCGCCGACCATCTGCGTGATCTTGGTCAATTACCGCGGCGCCGAGGACACCCTCGCCTGCCTGGATGGGATTCACGCGTTGGACTGGCCGGACGCCTCGCTGGAGGTCGTCGTGGTCGACAACGCCAGCGGGGCCTCCGACGTCGCCCGCATCCGGGCCGCAGCCCCCCACGTCGAAGTCGTGGAGTCCCCACGCAATCTCGGCTTCGCCGGGGGGTGCAACCTCGGGGTCCGGCACTCGACGGGGGAGTACCTCGCGTTCGTCAACAACGATGCCCGGCCCGAGCCGGGCTTCCTGCAGGCCGCGGTCGCCGAGTTCGGCGACCGCACCGTGGGGGCCGTGGCGGCCAAGGTCCTGGACTGGGACGGCGAACGGGTCGACTTCGTCGGGAGTGCGCTGGCCTGGTACGGGCAGGGCTTCAAGATCGAGGTCGGGGCGGTCGACGACGGCCGGTTCGACGAGGTCCGCGACGTCCTGTTCGGCACCGGGTCGGCGCTCGTGGTGCGCCGGTCGGCCTTTGAGCAGCTCGGCGGTTTCGACGAGCGGTACTTCATGTTCTTCGAGGACGTCGATCTCGGCTGGCGTCTGTGGCTGGCCGGCCACCGGGTGCGGTACGTGCCCGAGGCGCTGGTCCGGCACCGGCACCACGCTTCGATGTCCACGCTGGGGCCGTGGCGCGAGCAGTTCCTCCTGGAGCGCAACGCGCTGTACACGATCTACAAGAACTACGACGACGAGAACCTGACGCGCTTCCTCGCGCCCGCGTTGGCGCTGGCGATGCGGCGGGGAGTCGTGCTCGGCGGTGACGACAGCACCGTCCTCGACCTCGCCCATACGCCGCCCGTTCCCGATGAGCCGGCGGACGCCACCGTCTCCAAGACCATGCTGGCTTCCGCCTACGCGGTGGACGCCTTCGTGCGGGAGCTGGGATCGCTGCACCGCAGCCGACTGGAGATCCAGAAGGGACGACGACGTGGTGACGCCGAGCTGCTACGCCTGTTCGGACAGCCGATGATCCCGAACATCCCGAATCCGGAGTTCGTCCGGGATCTCGAGACCGTCGGGGCGGCGTTCGCCGTCGACGTCCCCTTCCAGCGTCGGCGACGCGTGCTCGTCCTGACCCCGGACACCCTCACCAGCCGGCTGGCCGGCCCGGGCATCCGGGCGCTGCACATCGCCCAGGCGTTGGCGGCCGAGCACGACGTCGTCCTGGCGACGACGGCGGGAGGCGACCTGAAGCGCCCGGACTTCGAGGTGCGCGCGGTCGCCTCGCCGAAGGCCGTCGCCGAGCTGGAACGGTGGGCCGACGTCATCGTGTTCCAGGGCGATCTCATGCAGAAGTATCCGATCCTCCGGAAGACGACGAAACCCGTCGTGGTGGACATGTACGACCCGTTTCACCTGGAACAGCTCGAGCAGGCGAAAGACCTGGGGGAGAGCCGGCGCCGCGACGTCGTCCAGACGGCCACGGCGGTGCTCAACGAGCAACTGGTGCGCGGCGACTTCTTCCTCTGCGCGTCCGTGAAGCAGCGCGATTTCTGGTTGGGTCAGATGGCCGCCCTGGGGCGGCTGAACCCGGCGGTCTACGACCAGGACGAGACGCTCGAATCGCTGATTGCCGTGGTGCCGTTCGGGGTCGAGGAGGAGCCCCCCGTGGCCACCCGCCCGGCGGTCAAAGGGGTGCTCCCGGGCATCGGCAAGGACGACAAGGTCATCCTGTGGGGCGGGGGGATCTATAACTGGTTCGACCCGCTCACCCTGATCCGGGCGATGACGATTGTCCGGAATCGGGTGCCTGGATCGCGACTGTTGTTCATGGGCGTGAAGCACCCCAATCCGGCGGTGCCGGAGATGCGCATGGCGGTCGAGGCCCAGCGCTTGGCGGAGGAGCTGGAGCTGCTCGGCGAGACGGTGATCTTCAACCACGACTGGGTGCCGTACGAGGACCGGCAGAACTTCCTGCTGGAGAGCGATGTCGGGGTGAGCACACATCTCGACCACATCGAGACCGCGTTCTCCTTCCGGACCCGGATCCTCGACTACATCTGGGCGGCGTTACCGGTGATCTGCACGCAGGGCGACTCGCTGGCCGCCGTCGTCGAGGAGCACGACCTGGGGAGGACCGTCCGCCCCGGCGACGTGGAGGGCCTCGCCGACGCGCTGGTCGAACTGCTCAGCGACGACCGGCTGACTGCTCGCTACCGGTCGAACCTCGCCCGGATCGTGCCGGAATACCGGTGGTCATCGGTCCTCGAGCCCCTGCTCGCGTTCTGCCGAGCACCTCAGCGGGCCGCGGACCAGTACTCCTCCGACCGGCTGTCGGCCGATGGTGTCGCCGTCGTCCCGCCGGCCTGGAAGGGCGTTCGCGGCGACCTGGGGCTCATCGGTGAGTACCTGCGGGAGGGTGGCCCCGGCCTGCTCGCCCAGAAAGTCGGTGCCCGTGTCGGACGCCTGGCGAGGGGCAGGTTGCGCTCGTCGCGGTGACGACCGGGGCTTGGGGCGGCCCTTCAGCCGCCGCGCCTGCGGGTGCGCAGTGCCCACGGCAACAGCCGCGCGGCGCCCGCCAGCACCCGCAGGCGTAGTCCGACCCGTTGCTGATGGGCGACCGGTCCGGAGCGCCGGGTCATCCGCCGAACGGCGAGCGACCCCGTGGTGAGCAGGAAGCGCCACCAGACCGCGACCGCGGCCCCGGCGGGCGCGCACCTGACGTGCATGAGGAGCCGGTTGCGCTCGTTCCAGTACGCGAACATCGCCGACCCCTGGTCCGCGGTGGCCGAGTGCTCGTGGAGCACGACGGCCGCGGGTTCGTACCGGATCGACCAGCCGGCCCGTCTCAGCCGCCAGGAGAGGTCGGTGTCCTCGTAGTAGAGGAAGTATGGGGCGGGGAACCCGCCGACCGAGCGGACGGCTTCGGTCCGGAGCAGGGCGGCCCCGCCGCTGAAGCCGAACACCTCATCGGGGACGGCGTAGGCCTCCGCCGGTTCGCCGAGGCCACGGTCCGCGCCGTACCCGTCGTCGAGCAGAAGGACGCCGGCGTTGTTGAGCGTCGGTGGAGTCACCCCGGCCAGCAGCAGCCGTGACGTGACAGCCGCCGCCTCGGGATGGGCATCCAGGGCGGCGACCAGCCCGGCGAGCCAGTCCGGCTCGGCCACGGCGTCGTTGTTGAGCAGTGCGACGAACGGGGTGTCGACGAGGGCGAGCCCCGCTTCGACGCCGCCGGCGAAGCCCAGGTTCTCGGAGGTACGGATCACCTGGGCGTCGGGGAATCGGGCGGGCAGCACCTCCGGGGTGCCGTCCGTGGAGGCGTTGTCGACGACAAGGACTCGATGCGGGAGGGTCTGACGGGCCAGCGAGTCCAGGCACGACGTCACCAGTTCCGCCGCCTCCCAGGTGACGACGAAGACCGTGGCGACCACCCCGTCCCGGGCCTGGTTCGTCACCGACGCGTGGAGTCCGGTCGCGCGCGCGCCCACAGACCTGGCGGGATCGCTAGGCCGACCAGCACCAGCAGTGACAGCAGGCTCACCAGCGCCCCGACCTTCTGTCCGCGCGGCGTGTAGGTGAACTGCACCCGATGCGTCCCCTGGCCGACGTGGACGGCACCGAAGGCGTGGTCGGCTGGCTCGATCGAGGCCGGTCTGCCGTCGACGCTGACCGACCAGTCCTGCTGGACGGCGTCGGCGAGCACCAGGTACCCGGCTCCCTGCGCGCGCACGTCGACCGACACGGTGTCGCCGGAGTCCTCGCGGACGTCCAGCGTCGCGGGCTTGTCGTCCACCGCTTCGCCCTTGTGCGAGAGCACGACCTCAGCGGGAGGGAGCGGCTGGGAGGCAACGGCATTCGCGCGGGCGGTCGGGTCGGTGATGACGACGTCCTGGCTCGCCCATCGGATGCGGGACAGGCTCGTCGTCCGTTGCCACACCGAACCGTCGTCGTCGGACACCAGCCGGAGGCCGTCGTCCTGGGGCTTGATGACGGTCACCGTGGGGCGGCCGTCCGGGCTCGAGTCCAGGATCGGCGCCGCGGCTGGTCCGGACCAGCTCAGGCTCAGGGTGAGCTTTCCGGAACCGGCGTCCTCACCGGCGAGGGGGATCGGCAGGGGGGAGGCGACGCGCGGAAACTGGACGAGTCGTCGAGTCGAGGCCACGGTGCGTCCGCCTGCATCGCGGACCGAGGCCACCACGTATCCCGCCGTGCGACGCGCCGGCCCCGACTCCAGCTTCAGGTACACACCGCGCAGGGGGCCCGCCGGCAGCGCCACGTCCACGGGCTTGCCGGACAGCGGGGCCGGCGCGGTACCGGACGTCACGGGGATCTCGGCGCCGGGGATGGGGTTGTCGGAACTGGAGACGATGTACTTGGTCGCGAGGCGATCCAGGCCTGGGGACTGCCAGGTCCGGAGGTCGACGCCGTCCGGTAGGTCCCAGTAGGTGGCGGTGTAGCGGCCGGTTGGGGCGATGCGGTTGATCAGGTCGCTGTAGGGCGCCTGGAAAAAGACGTGACCGGTCACGGTCCGCAGGCCGTACTGCGCGGGCGTGCCGTTCAGCATCGTGAGGCCCGTGGTCGCGAGGCGGTCATGACCGAGATGGCCGAGAAGGTAACGGTGCATCGTCGTGACCGGATAGAAGCGGTCGGCGCGGATCTGTCCCCACAGGGGCGCCGCCGCGATGATGCCCTGAACGGCGACCAGTACCGGTACGACGATGAAGGCGGCGGCAGCCAGGCGCGGACGCCACTGCGCGAGCACGACGAGAAGCACCACGACGCCGGCGCTGGCCACGGCCACGACCAGCCATGGCGAGATCGGCAGTGCCGCCAGCACGGCGTCCGTCGGGCGCTGCCTGTTGACCTCGCTGCGCACGAAGAGAGCGAGGGCGACGACGACCAGCCCGAACGCCGTGACCGGCACTGCCGTGAGCAGCCGCCGGCGCAGGCTCGGGCGCGATTCGAGGGGCCTCAGCAGCGAGTCCGCCCCGAATCCGGCCAGGAAGGACAGGGCCAGGAGGAAGATCGACACCAGCCGGCCGACCGGGTTCCCGGAGAAGACGGGAAGGGAGCCGATCCAGTTCAGGAATGGCGGCTGAACGTAGAGAAGGAGCCCGCACACCAGTGTGGTTGCGCCGAAGTAGGCACGCGCGCCCCGCACGATCCCAGGAGCCACGCGGACGACGAGCGCGAGGACGGCCAGGACCGCCGCCGACGCACCGAGGTAGGCGTTGCTCTCGATCTGGTTGGTATACGGGAAAAACGTGTTGCTGTTGATGCCCCAGGTGTTGGGGAACAGCGTCGTCAACGACATCCGCAACGGCATGAGGGCGTTGAACCCGCCGGCCCGATAGGACGTGTCGAGCGCGCCGAGCATGACCGCGAAGACGGCGAGTTGGACCGCGGCCAGCCCGACACCGAGCATCAGTCCCAGGGCCAGGCGCAGGACCTGTGCCCCCGCACCCTTCCAGTCGGTGTTCTCCCGTCGTGCCCGGCGCTCGAGCATCAGGCGCACCACCGCGTAGCCGGCGGCCGCGTAGACGCTGAGGCCCACCACGGCCGGGAAGCCCCCGAACACGAGCGAGGCCACGGTCAGGGCGATCGGGACGACGCTGCGGAGGGTGCGCTGCTGCAGGGAACGCTCCACGGACCAGAACAGCCACGGGAGCATGCCGCCGACGGCCGCCTGCGGCCAGTTCGTCCACGCGACCATGAAGCCCGTGCCGGCGTAGACCATGCCGCCCAACCAGGCCGCATGCCGGCCGAGGCCCACCCGCCGAAGGAACAGCGCGGTGCCCGTGGCCGCCACCACGAGGATCGTCAGCCGCTCCCAGCCGGGCGCGAGATACTCCGGCAGCACCCACCAGGCGATCGCGGTCGGTGCCAGGAGCCCGAGGTTGGGGACGCTGCCCAGTTGCTGCCCCGCGGCCTGCATCGAGGACCAACCCGGCAGATCGCCGGAGTGCACCCGTTCCACCATCTGGTGGCGGCTAGGGATGACCACGTCGATCGTGTCGCCGACGAGGTTGTTGTCGGTGGCCACGGGCTCGTAGTGCTCGGAGTTCCAGGGCGGCTGGTTGAGCATGATGCCGCCGCCGTAGAACGCGGTGCGGCCGATCAGGGACGTGCCCAGCGTCACGGCGACGAAGGCGACTGCCGCGAGGACCATGCTGGCCGTCAATGCGCGGCTGCCCGTGTGGCCCAGCCGCGTGAACGGGATGCGCTCGGCCGGGGACACCGCCGCCTCCGGAGGGCGTCGGTGGCTGATGTGGGTTTTCATGATCTCCAGGCGGGCAGCGCTCGCGGGGCGAAGGGTGCCGCTGTTCGCGGGTAACGACTCAGCAATGGTCACCCCGAACCTAACCCAGCCTGATCCGCCGGAACGGATCGTTCGGCGTTGCCGTGACGGATGGGTCGTGTGAGGCTCGATCCGCGACCCCCGGGCCGCCCGAGGTAACGTCGCTACCCGTGACAGCACCGTTTTCGGATGTGGCAGTGCAGCCTCCTGTTGCGGACTCCCCGTCCGCTCCGTCCGCTCCGTCCGCTCCGTCCGCTCCCTTCCACCTGTCGGTGTCCTCAGGTGTCGCGCCGACCGGGGCGAACACGCTGGATGTGACCGTCGTCCTGCCCTGCTACAACGAGCAGGATCACGTGATGCAGGAGATCGAGCGGATCACCGCGGCCATGGATGCCAGCGGGTTCAGCTACGAACTGCTCGTCATCGACGACAAGTCGACCGACGGAACGCTCGGGGTGCTGCAGGCGGCGCTGCCGGACTATCCGCACATGCGGCTCATGCCGTTCCGCACCAACGGTGGTTCGGGCACCGCGCGCCGTATCGGTACCCGCGAGGCGCACGGCAGGATCGTCGTCTGGACCGACGCCGACATGACCTATCCGAACGAGCGGATTCCGGAGTTCGTCAGGTACCTGGAGGACAACCCGGGGGTCGACCAGGTCGTCGGAGCGCGCACGACCGAGGAGGGCACGCACAAGATCCTCCGCGTCCCCGCCAAGTGGATGATCCGCAAGGTGGCCGAGCGGCTGTCCTCCACGAAGATCCCGGATCTCAATTCGGGCCTGCGGGCCTTCCGCCGCGACGTCTCGCTGCCCTACCTCCGGCTGCTGCCGCCGGGGTTCAGTTGCGTCACGACGATCACGATGTCGTTCCTGTCCAACCAGCACCCGGTCGACTACCTGCCCATCGACTACGCTAAGCGGGCCGGCAGCTCCAAGTTCCACTTCGTCAAGGACGCCTACCGCTACATCCTTCAGGTCCTGCGCATGGTGATGTACTTCAATCCCATCAAGGTCCTCATGCCGCTCGCGCTGACTCTTCTGGGCCTGTCCCTGATCAAGGGCATCATCGACGTCATCCGTTACCACTTCGGGATCACGACGAACGCGGTCCTGCTCTTCATCAGCGGACTGCTCATCTTCACTCTCGCCTTGCTGGCCGACCTGATAGTGAGGTCGCGAGGAGACACCTGAGGCCTGCTGTTCCTTCGCGGGTTGCTCCCACGGGAGTCGGCGTCGCCACCCCTGCGATGGTGGCTCCTGTGTGAGGAGCTGAAGAGCGCTCTGCTTCTGCGCAGAAGCCGCTGAGAAGATCTGACTAGGGGGACCAGGGTGACCAACGGAACACCAAGCGTGCAGGATCGTGTCGGCCGGTTCGTGGCGCGCCAACTCCTGTCGACCCGTCGCTGGACGGATGCGATCGCAGCCGACATCGCACGGGACTCCCGAGGCCTGAAGGTGCTCGAGATCGGGAGCGGGCGACAGGATCTCGGTGTGGACGCGTACTCGGTGAAGAAGTACTTCGAGGACACCAACGAGTTCGTGCAGTCCGACGTCAACCCCGAGTTCGGTCACCGACTGGTGGACATCACCGACATGTCGATCGACCAGGAGTTCGATCTCATCATCTGCATGAACGTGCTCGAGCACGTCTTCGATGTGCACACCGCCGCCGAGAACCTGCGCAAGGCGCTGCGGCCGGGGGGTCGGCTGCTGGTGGCCGTTCCGCACCTGTACCCGTACCACGACGAGCCGATCGACTTCTGGCGCTTCACGCAGCACTCGCTGCGTGAACTGTTCCGTGGCTACACGTCGGTGGACGTCCGCTGGAAGGGCTTCCGGCGGTTCCCCAAGGGTCTCCTGGCGATAGCCACTCGATGACCTCAGAGCCGCACGGCCTCCCGCGGAGTGACTCCGGGGGAGTAGCCGACGTCGGTGGACCGGCGTCCGCGAGTGGACGCACACGGGGGTGGCGGCGCCTGCTCCGGCCGGCCTTCGTCGGCGCGGTCGTGATTGCCGTGGCGGCCCTGTTGTGGCGGCAGCGCGACGACGTCATCCGCTCCCTGGAATCGATCTCACCGCTGAACGTCGGAGAGAGCCTCCTTCTCGGGCTCGTGGGCGCGTGGCTTCCCGGTCTCGTGTGGCGGAACCTCCTTGCCAGCCAGGGTTACCCGACGACGCCCGCTGCCGGTCAGCGCGCCTTCTTCGTCGCTCAGCTGGGTAAGTACCTGCCCGGGGGGATCTGGAATCTCGTCGCCCAGGTGGCGCTGGCGCGGGAACTCCGTATCCCGGGGCGACAGGCCGCTTCAGCGACATTCCTCACGTTGGCGCTCAGCGTTCTCTCGGCCCTGCTGCTCGCGGGGCTCACCCTGCCGTTCGCACTGCCGGAGCTCCTCGCCCAGTACTGGTGGGCATTTCTGGCTGTGCCCATCGCACTGGTGATGCTGCACCCACGTGTCGTCGCCTGGTGGAGTGCCGCGGTGTTTCGCCTGCTCCGCCGTCCCGGAGAGAGCGTTCGCCTGTCCTGGCCGGTCCTGGTCCGGGCCGTCGTGCTTCTCGTGCTCTCGTGGGTAGCGTTCGGCCTGCATTTCGGGATTCTCGTGCGGGCCCTGGGAACCGACGTGCCCTCGTTGCGGTTGCTGAGCATCGGGGTGTTCGCGCTCGCCTGGGTTGCCGGATTTCTCATCGTCATCGCGCCGGCGGGGGCTGGTGTCCGTGAGGCTGTCCTCGTGTTCGGCTTCGCGTCCTTCCTGCCCGCCGGCGCGCTGCTGACCATGGCCGTCCTGTCACGCGTGCTGCTGATCGTGGCCGATGTGCTGCTCGCCGGCGTCATGGCGGCGACCGGATGGCGGGGCGTGCGGCGGCATGCGTCAGGTACGGCCGGCAGCGCTCCCTGAGGCAGAGCGTGCAGACATCGACGTCGGGCGCCTCGTCCCCGCACCAGGACGGACCGCGGCTCGCCATTCTGCTCGAGCAATGCCTGGGCCCCGTGCCGGGCGGTACGGGCCGCTACGCGAAGGAGCTGGCCCGGGGCCTGGTCGACGAGGCCCCGTCCGGTGCCCAGGTGCGCGCGTGGACGGCCTGGCACCGCGACACGTCCGTGGCCAGGGTTCCCGGAGCTGAGGGTCCTTCGCGTCTGGCGCTGCCCCGCCGGGCTCTCACGCTGGCCTGGGAGCGTGGCCTCGGACCGGTTCCCACTGCCGCGGACGTCGTGCACGCACCCACGCCCTTGGCTCCGCCGCGGCGGGGGCGGCCGCTTGTGGTCACGGTGCACGACGCGGTGCCCTGGACCCACCCGGAGACGCTGACCCCCCGGGGTGTCCGGTGGCACAGAGCTGTCATCGGGCAGGCGGCCCGGTCAGCCGATGCCATCGTCGTCCCCACCCAGGCCGTGGCCGACGAGCTGGCCAGGCGTGTGCCGCTGCGGCGGCCCCCCGTGGTGGTGGGTGAGGGGGTCAGTGCGGCACTGGAGCCCCCTGCGGACGCCGCCGAGCGCGCGCTGGCGCTCGGTCTGCCCGACGGCGATTTCGTGCTGACCCTTGCCACGATCGAGCCCCGCAAGGGGCTCGACGTCCTGCTCGAGGCCATGGCCGACCAGCGGGCCCCCGCGGTGCCGCTGCTCGTCGTCGGGCAAGCCGGGTGGGGATCGGTCGACGTGACCCAGCGGGCGGAGGAGCTCGGTCTCGGTTCGCGGGTCCGCCTGCTGGGGCGCCTGCCGGACGCCGACCTCGCCGTGATCCTGCGACGCGCCACGGTCCTCGCCGCGCCCAGCCGCGCCGAGGGCTTCGGGCTACCCGTTCTCGAGGCGATGGCGGCCGGTGTACCGGTCGTGAGCTCGGATGCGCCCGCTCTGGTCGAGGTCGGCGGTGGCGCCACGGTGACCGTTCCGGTCGGGAACAGCGGGGCGCTGGCCGACGCCCTTGCGGAGGTTCTCCGATCCTCGGAACTGCGGACGAGACTCGTGTCGGCGGGCCGACGACGTGCGGCGGAGTTCAGTTGGGCGGCCGCAGGCCGACAGCTCTGGCGGTTGTACGCGGACCTGGTGTAGACCTCGCTACTTCGACAGTTCCATGAACACCCGCGCGTACGCGCTGGTCACTGTGTCCCACGAGAACCGGCGCTCGACGGTCGCGCGACCATGACGGCTGAGTTCCTGCAGGGGTGCGCGGTTCTCGTAGAGGGCCTGAAGTCGCCTGGCGATCTGCTCGGACGAGCGCTGGTCGACGAGATAGCCCGTGACTCCGTCCTCCACGACGTCGGCGATGCCTCCGGTGTTGGTAGAGATGACCGGCAGGCCGGTCGCGAGCGCCTCGATGAAGACCAGCCCCAGGGCCTCCTGCCAGCCCTTGCTCCCGACGACCGACGGACCGACGAAGACATCCGCGGTGTTGTAGTAGTCGGGCAGCTCCTCGCTCGGCACCCAGCCGATGAACACGACGTGCGCGTCGAGGCCCAGTTCCGTGGTCAGCGCTTTCAACTGCGATTCCTGGTCACCGCTGCCGACGATCAGCGCCTTGAAATCCGCGCCGGAGTCCTTCAGCTGCCCGAGCGCCTGTATCAGGTAGATCAGGCCCTTGTCCTCGGTGAGCCGGCCCACGAACAGAATCGTGAAATCCCCGAGTCCGTACCGTTCGACCAGCGTGACCGACTTCGGTGCGGGGTGAAACTTCTCGGTGTCCACGCCCATCGGGATGACTTCGTAGGAACGGTGCGGATACAGCTGCTCGCACGCCTGCCGGGTGATGGCACTGTTCGTGACGACGACGTCGGCGCCTTTGAGAATGAATTTCTTGATCATCACGAAGAGGCGATTGTTCAGGCTGAACACATCGCCCCCGTGCACGGTGACCACGACCTTGGCTCCCGTGAGCCTCTTTGCTGCCATGGCGACCAGGCCCTGCGGGACGAGCCAGTGGACGTTGATCAGCCGAGCCCGTGCGGCCAGCACGCTGGCGAGTGACGAGAGCAGAAAGAGAGCCAGCTTGACCGCGTACAGCGGGGTGAAGCGGACGCGGGCGACCGCATTTCCGCCGTAGGCGATGTCCTCGAGCCGGTAGGGCACCGCGTAGCGGAAGCGCCGGACGCTGAGGTTGTCCGCCGGCTCCTCGGCCGGGGCGGCGCCCTGGAAATGAGGCGCGATCACGTGGACCGCGCCGTATGCCCTCGCGATCCGCTGCGCGAACTGCTGGACGAACGGGGTGGTGTTGTCGC
>JAODNN010000139.1 GCA_025465355.1 Blastococcus sp.
CGGAGTCCGAGCTCGACGTCGGAGTGCCGGTCTCCGTCGGGCTACCGGGCAGCGTCGACGGCGCGGGGGCGGTCGTCGTGGTCGGCGCCGTCGACCGGCCGGAATGGGTGGCGGCGCCGTCCGTGGCGCCGGCCCTCGCGGTCAGCGCGGTCTCGGTGACGCCGCGGCCGGTGTCGACGTTGCCGGCTCCGGTGCTCCTGGCGGGTGCGAAGAAGACGGTGACGGTGTTGCCACGGTGCAGCCTGGTCCCGACCGGGTCGACGCGGGTGACCGTCCCGGGGGCGACGTCGGCCGAAGCGTCGACCCGCCGCAGGACGGCGAGTCCGTACGCGGCCAGCTGTCCCGCGACGTCGTCCACCGGGCGGCCCACGTAGTCCTGCGCGGAGAGGACGATGCCGGAGGTGTCCCGCTGCTCGGACGCCTGGGCGGTCGCACGGGGCGGGCCGTGGGCCAGCACCTGCAGGAGCACCGCGGCGATGCCCGCTCCGGCGAGCAACCCGAGCAGCGGGAGGAGCACCATCGTGATCCGGCCCCGGCGACGCGGCATCGGGGGCCGGGACACCGCGGCGCGGCCCGACCCGACCGCCGCCGTCCCCCCGGCCACGGCGGCGACCGAGACCGTCGGCGGCGGCTCCGGGGCAGCCCGGCCGGCCGCGATGTCCTCGATGGCGGAGACGACGGCGGCGCCGTCCGCGAGCCGGACCGCGGGGTCCTTGACCAGGGAGCGGGCGATCAGTCCGCGGACGCTGACCGGCAGGACGTCGGGCAGCGGATCGGGCTCCTGCCGTACCTGCTTCAGTGCGATCGTCACGGCGTTGTCGCCGTCGAAGGCCGGCCGGCCGGCGAGGCACTCGTAGCCGATCAGACCGAGCGCGTAGACATCGCTGGCGGGGGTGGCCGGCAGCCCCTCGGCCTGCTCGGGCGAGAGGTACTGCGGCGTCCCGATGACCTGGCCGGTCCGGGTGAGCGCGACGCTGCGGGCCGACCAGGCGATGCCGAAGTCGGTGATCTTCACGCTGCCGTCCGGGCACACGAGGATGTTTCCCGGCTTGACGTCCCGGTGGACCAGCCCGGCCCGGTGCGCCTCGGCGAGGGCGAAGGCGATCTGCCGTAGCAGGGACAGCGTCGTCGCTGTGTCCAGCGGGCCCTCCCGCCTGAGCAGCGCCGAGAGCGGTTCACCCTCGATGAGCTCCATGACGAGGTAGGCGAGGGTCTCCCCTGTCCCGTCCTGGGCGATCTCCTCGCCGTAGTCGAAGACCGCGGCGATGTTGGGGTGGCTCAGCGACGCAGCGTGCTGCGCCTCCGCGCGGAAGCGGGCGACGAAGGTCTCGTCGGCGGTGTACTCGCTGCGGAGCACCTTGACCGCGACGGGACGGTGCAAGGCGATGTCGACACCGCTCCAGACCTGACCCATGCCCCCGGCAGCGATCAGCCGGTGCAGCTCGTAGCGGTCACCCAGGCAGCGCCGTCCTGGTTCGACCACGGGGTCACTCCTTGTCCTTTACGTCCCGATCGCCTGGGCAGCTCCGTGGCCGCCCGGGACACTCCGCGGGTCTTCCCTCGCCTCTTGTCCAGTGCCGGTGCCGGCTACACATCGGGGCGGCAACTGGGACGCGGCTCACCCCAGACTGCGCGCACCGTCCCCTCCGTTTCCCACGGGCCCTGCCGGGAAGGCCGGCCCCGGTCTCCATGGCGATCGTTCATGGCGCAGGGCCGCTCGGACCGTCGCTCGACGGCGCCCGGCCGCTGCGGCGCGGGCCCGCGGCGCGCCGACTCCGTCGCGTACCCGCCGGACCACGGGAACGCACCGTGCCGCGCCCCGGATCAGCCCTCGAACAGCGCGCGCCCCCACCAGTCGCCGGCCCCCCGCACGCCCGGCGGGCAGGCGAACACCGCCGACGAGGTGTGCCGGATGTACTCGTTGAGGGCGTCGTGGCGCAGGTTGCGCTGCACCTGGACGAAGCCGGACCGCGGATCGCGTTGGAAGGCGATGAAGAACAGGCCCGCGTCCAGCCGACCGAGCCCGTCGGAGCCGTCGACGAAGCTGTATCCGCGGCGGAGGATCGCCGTCCCGGCGTTGTCGGGGTGGGACAGGAACACGTGCGATGTCCGCGGCACGGCGGGGGCGGCGTCGATCCGCGCACGGAAGTCCACCGGGTCGAATTCCGCGCGGCCGCCCAGTGGGGCGCCGGTGCCCTTCGCACGGCCGATGACCTGCTCCTGCTCGTGGAGGCTGGCGGTGTCCCACGGCTCGATGAGCATCCGGATGCGGCGGGCGACCAGGTAGGAGCCGCCGGCCAGCCAGTCGGCCCCGCTGTCGCCGTCGCCGACCCAGAGGAACCGGTCGAGGGTCGCCGCGTTCTCGGCCTTCAGGTTGGCGGTGCCGTCCTTGAAACCGAAGAGGTTGCGCGGGGTCGCCTGCCCGGTGCTGGTGGACGACGTCCGGCCGAATCCGAGCTGGGACCAGCGCACGCTCACCACGCCCACGCCCAGCCGGACGAGGTTCCGGACGGCGTGCACGGCCACCTGCGGGTCGTTGGCGCAGGCCTGGATGCAGAGGTCACCGCCGCTGATCGCCGGGTCGAGCTGATCACCAGGGAACGCCGGCAGCTCGGCCAGCGGCTCCGGGCGCCGGGCGGCCAGCCCGAACCGGTCGGTGCCGTCGGCCGCCCTGAACAACGTCGGGCCGAAGCCCACGGTCAGGGTGAGGCCCGACGCGGGCAGTCCCAGGGCCTCGCCGGTGTCGTCGGGGGGTGCGTACTGCTCGCCGTCGACGGCACCCACGGGCCCGGCTCCGTGGCCGGCGGTCATCCGGCGGGCCGCCGCGGTCCAGGCCTTGAGGAGGTCGACCAGCTCGTCGCGGCTGTCGGTGGCGACGTCGAAGGCGACGAAGTGCAGCCGATCCTGGGCGGGGGTGACGATGCCGGACTGGTGCCGGCCGGTGAACGCCACGGAGTCGGTGGGCGCCGGACCGGCCGCGGCGGGTTCCGGCGCCGTCGCCCGCCCGATCGCGCCCCCCGCCGCGCCGGTGGCCAGGGCGCCGGCCGTGCCGACACCCAGCAGCCCCAACAGCCGACGGCGGGACACCCCGCGCTGCGGCGGCTGCCCGGGGGCGACGTCGCCGGTCATCGCTCCGCGACGACGGCGGCGACGCGGCTGACCGACTCGGTCAGGGCGGTGATGCTGTCGCTCAGGCCACGGAGCTGGGCCTTGTCGAGCCGGTCGTAGGTGATCCAGCCGTCGCCGGCGCGGTGCTTCCCGAGCTCGGACCGGGCAGCGGCGAGCCGGTCGTCGATCTGCGCGAGCAGCTTCGGGTCGGCGTCGGTGAGGTAGGGCCGCAGCACGTCGACGCCGGCGGCGACGCCGTCGAGGTTCCCGGCGAAGTCCCAGAGGTCGGTGTGTGAGTAGCGGTCCTCCTCGCCGGTGATCTTGCCCGTGGCGATCTCGTCGAGCAGGGCCTTGGCCCCGGTCGCGATCTGCAGCGGCGGAAACGTGACCTCGTCGGCGCGGGCGACGATCTTCCGGACGTCGGACAGCAGTCGGTCGGCGTAGGGGCCCATGTCCGAGACGTCCCCGGCCTGCCAGAGCGCCTTCTCGTTCCGGTGGAAACCGGTGAAGTCCTGGCCCGGTTCCTGGTCGCCCTCGCGGGCGTCGATGAGCGGATCGAGGTCACCGAAGCTCTCGGCAACGGGCTCGATCCGTTCCCAGGGCAGCCGCGCCTGGGGGTAGAGCGCCTTCGCCTTCGGGATGTCCCCGTCCTTGACCGCTGCGACGAACGCCGTCGTCTTCGCCAGGAGCTGCGCCGTCTGGGTCCGCACGAAGGCCTGGTACTCCGGGCCGGCCTGGGCCAGGGCCTCGTTGTCGGGGGAGGGCGCGGCCTTGCCCGTCACGGTGAGCGCGGTGCGCAGGCCGTTCCCGGTCATGCCGGGCTTGCATGCCGCCTCGTAGCTGCCCGCGGGCAGCTGGGCCAGCACGTCGCGGGTGACGCCGGGCGCGATGTTCTCGACCTCGGCCAGCACGCGGTCGCCGTCGCCGTAGACGTAGAACTCGGTGATCTTGCTGCCCTTGTTCATGACCCTGAACGTGTGCGTACCGGCCGGGAGGTCGGTGTCGGTGACGTCGCAGGCGTCGTCGGAGGCGGCCACCGCCACCGTGCCGGTGGCCTTCCGTCCACCGTCGCGCTGGCCGTCCCCGCCGGCGCAGGCGGCGGTGGCCAGCGCCGTGAGCACGCCCACTGTGAGGAGGGCGATCCGGTGGTCAGGCAGAAACATGCTGGGAGCCCTCCGAGGCGGGGGTGGTGGGAGCGGGAGACGGCATGCGGGCAGGCCACAGGAAGGCCACCAGCACGGGCACGAGGTAGAGGACGTAGGCGGCCATCTCGAGGACCGACGGCGCTGCGGTGATGTTGAACATCCCGGAGATCGCTGCCCCGTACCAGCTGTTCGGGTCGAGGACGCCGCTGATGTCGAAGGCGAGCGTGTGCAGGCCCGGCAGCACCCCCGCCTCCTGGAAGTCGTGGATGCCGTACTTGAAGATCCCCGCCGCGACGAAGACCAGCAGCACACCGCTGACGGTGAAGAAGGTCCCCAGGTTGATCCGGACGGCACCGGCGTAGAGCCCGAAGCCGAGCGCGATCGAGGTCAGCAGCCCGGCCGAGATGGCCACCAGCGGCGTGACGGACGACGTGGCGCCCTGTGCGGCCGCGTAGAAGAGCAGCGCCGTCTCCAGACCCTCACGGACCACGGAGAGGAACGCGATGCCGGCGACCGCGAGGGCGCCGGAGCCGACCGCCGTCGCCATGCGCCCGGTCAGCTCGCCCTTGAGCCGGCGGGCGGTCCGCCGCATCCAGAAGATCATCCAGGTGACCAGGACGACGGCGAGGACGGAGGTGATCGCATCGAACAGTTCGCGCGATCCGCTGTCGGCCAGGAGGGTCGTCTCGGTGTAGGTCAGCAATGCGCCGAAGAGCACCGCCAGGGCGACCGCGGCCACGACGCCGGCCCACATCGGGACCAGCTGACGACGCCGGTCGGACTTCACCAGGTAGGCCAGCAGGATGCTCACCACCAGGGTCGCCTCGAGCCCCTCCCTGAGCCCGATCAGGTAGCTGGCGAGGAATGCCTGACCCATGGAACGACCCGATTCTCTGTGCGGAGGCCTCGCCGGACGACTAAGGTAAGGCTCACCTTACCAATGTCGCGACGGCTTCCACCCCCCTCTTCGCAGCGGACGTTGCGCCTGCGTTGCACCGCGCGCCGCGTTTCCGCCCACCGCCTTGCCATCGCCGCGCACCGCTGTGACCGTTGTCACTACTGCCCCACCCCCACCCGAGACCCCGGGAGAACCTCATGGCCGACGTTCCCGACATGACCGACGTCCTCGCCGACGCACCGACCAACTGGGGGAAGTGGGGCGGCGACGACGAGGTCGGCGCACTCAACTACCTCACGGCCGACGAGGT
>JAODNN010000162.1 GCA_025465355.1 Blastococcus sp.
GTTCGTCGACGCCTGGAACGACCGCTGCACCCCGTTCACCTGGACCAAAGACCCCGACACGATCATCGCCAAGGCCACCCACCCGCGGAACCGCAACAACAAGACGACGTCAGATACGGACCACTAGGTCACTGAAGGCGCGCGGCGAATTCCGTCACGTCCTGGCCATCACCGGAGGACCAGTTGATCGAAGAAGTGCTGCTGCCGCTCTTTCGTCAGCTCGGTTCCATCGCATGACGGCCGCCGGCCACAGGGACAAGGCGCTGGAGTACGGCAAGGACATGTGGATGCGATACATGCTGCCGACGCAGCACTATCTCCAATTCGGAGTCCAGACAAAGAGGGGCAAGCTCGACGCCTCCGGCGTCACGAAGGCCGGAAACGCGAGTATCGCTGAGATCCATGACCAGGCACTCATGATGCTGGCGCACGAACGATTCGGTCCGGAGACGAACAAGCGGGTACTCGTTGATGATTCCGGTTGCGCACCGAGTCGCCGGTGTGCGATCGTCCCTGCGATCGTGATCCATCGGCAGGAGGTGAGACCCATGAACGCAGTGTCCGCAGTGGGTGCTCCCCTGCAGTTCACGATCGCGCGACTGAGGTAGTCGCCACCGGGAGCGCCCGCCAGGCAATTCGCGAAAGGCGACTCCCATGAACACAACACCTTTTTCAACTCTGCACGTCATCTCGACGACGGCCTCCGACCGGCCGAGGTCCGACCAGGATCGGCCGCAGGTCGACGCCACGAGGCGGGCGCGTGCCGCGGGCGAGCGAGCGTTGGTCCTCGGTGGCGGCGGTTCGACAGGCAACGCCTGGCTGATCGGCGTCATCGCCGGCCTGTTCGACGCCGGGCTGGACGTGACCGAGGCCGATCTGACCATCGGGACGTCAGCCGGCTCGACGGCTGCGGCCCAGATGGCTGGCGCGACCCCGAGCGAACTGCTTGCCGCCATCCTTGCCGCCGCCCCCCAGCAACGGACCGGTCCGGTCGGATCCGACCGAGGACGCGTTCCGATCAGGCCGGTGGCGGACCATATGGAGAGAACGAGCCGAATCATCGCTGCCGCTGAGGGTGCGGCTGACATGCGCCGCAGGATGGGTGCGGCGGCGCTCGACATGGATGCGGCGTCGGACGGCTCCTGGCAAACACAGTGGCGCGCCACCGTCGCCGCCCGGCTGCCCAGCCAGCACTGGCCGGAGCACACGCTGCTCATCACGGCGGTCGATGCCCATACCGGTGAACCCGTCGTGTTCGACCGCCACAGCGGAGTCGACGTGGCGGACGCCGTCGCCGCCAGCTGTGCCAGTGGCCGTCCCTACAGGATCGGCGACAGCCGGTACATCGACGGCGGCTACCGATCCAACGCCGAGAATGCCGATCTGGCAGCCGGATACGGGCGGGTGCTGGTGCTGTCACCATTCGGCGGCCGGACACGGACGCCGCTGGACTGGGGCATGCACCTCGCAACACAGGTCGACGAACTACGCGCACGTGGCAGCAGAGTCGAAACGATCTTCCCGGACAGCAACTCCGAGCACATGTTCGGCGCCAACGCGATGGATCTGTCGCTACGTCCGCCCGCTGCTCGGGCTGGTCACGACCAAGGCAGAGCCCTTGCCGGGCAGCTCACCGAATTCTGGCGCTGACGCCCACGAAACCAGTCGACTCGTCAGGCGTGACGACACCTGCTCATGCCGCGGGTGGCCGATGGGCGCGACGTGCCTGTCGCTACCTTCGGCCGCCCTGACCTGACCACGTTCACGCGCCTGGACGAGCTCGGACATGAAGTCATCGGGCAACGACTCGAGCCAGATTGCGCTGTTCTCGCGTGCCGAGTCGTCGATCCCGACGACTCGGCGGGCGCTGGTCACGGTCCGGCGGTATCGGTGCACCGGCTGCGGGCACTGGCTACTGCGTGTGCGGGTCGGCCGTGGATGCACGACGGCTCGTCTGCGCGGGGATGGGGATGCGGGGGATGGGCAGCCGTGCCGTCGGTGGTTCGCCTCTGTCGCCGTCGTCATCCGGGTCGTACGCCAGAGGTCTCGGGCTGCGATGTCTCCCGCGCTCTGGGATCGCTCGTGGGTTCCGCTCGGACGCTCGACGAGGAGCGACGCCTGAGCCCGAAAGCCGAAGGCTCGAGAACGGCGTCCACAGGGCGGTACGGGCGGGGTCGTCCAGCCGCACCAGCGCTGTGGGGCCGTCTTGTCCCAGGCGACACCCGACCAAGGTGCCTGCCTGCCAGGCGCCGTCGCGCCAGGCCTCGATGCTCTGCGGTATGTGGGCGGCCGAAGCCGTGGAGGGGTCGGACAAGGTGATCACCTTCCAGACGCCGCCACGAGTGCGGCGCCGGATATGCCTTCCCTGGAGCGCGTGGGGGAGGGGGCGGTCAGGGGGTTCGGTGCGGCCGGGGTTGCGCGGCGAGCGTGTGCGGCCCGGCGGGGAGACTGCGTGCAGTGGGCCGGCGGAAGAGCGGGAGGCTCATCCCGGCCTGGCCGGCTTGTCGGCTGCTGCGCAGCGGAAGCACGGTCCGTCGTCGTCGGGCGCAGTCACGGCCGTCGACGCCGCTGGCTCAGTCAATGAGGTTGTCCTCGCCTCGGCTGATGGTGAGCTCACCTTGGGCCTCCATGGCGCGGATAGTGGCGACGATCTTGGTCTGGGCTTCCTCGACGGCAGTGGTGCGTACCGCGCCGAGCAGGTTGATCTCCTCGTTGAGGTTCTCGGCGGCTCGTTCTGACAAATTGCGCCTGACCTTGTCGCGGACGTCGTCGCGGACGCCTTTCAGGGCGACGGCGAGGTCGGCCGCCTCCACCTCGCGCAGCACCTGCTGCAGGGAGCGGTCGTCGATGGTGACGATGTCCTCGAAGACGAACATCTGGGCTCGGACCTGATCGGCCAGTTCCGGATCACTCTCATCCAGCCACTCGAGGATGAAGCGTTCGGTCGGCCTGGGAGAACGGTTGATGATCTCCACCAGGGTCTCCACACCGCCGACCGTCGTCATGTCCTGGTGGGCGAGCAGCGAGCCCATCCGGCGCTGCAACTGTTCCTCGATCAGCCGGACCATCTCCGGCGATGTCCGTTCCATGGTGGCGATCCGGTAGGCGACCTCGGCTTGCAGGTCGGCGGCGAAGACCGCCACGATTTCCGCCGATTGGCCGGCGGGCAGGTGTGCCAGGACCAGCGCGACGATCTGCGGGTGCTCGTCCTTGAGGAAGGTGACCAGCTGGCGGGTGTCGGCGTTGCGCAGGGAGGCGAACGGCACCTCGGTGTAGACGACGTTCAGCCGCGCCAGGAGGTCCTCGGCCTTGTCGGTGCCCATGGCAGCGGCAAGGATCTCGCGGGCGAACTCCTCGCCACCGGAGCCGTAGGCCTGGCCGGCGCGGACGAGGCCATGGAACTCAGTCATGACCTCGTCGACGACGGACACGTCGACTCCGCGCAGATTGACCAGTTCGGCGGTCAGGCGCTCGACCTCCCGGGGGCGCAACTCGGGCAGCAACAGGGCGGCCTCCTCCTTGGAGAGCTGAGCGAACAGCAGCGCCGCCTTGCGCAGCCCGGACAGCTCCGGCCGGGCAGACGGGCCCTCGGACCCGTCCGGGAGCGTGGGGAAGCGCGGGTGGGCCAGAGTCATCGGTCAGTGCGCCCCTGCGCTCGGGTCGAACGCGAGGTTCGGCGTCGTCTGGTGAGGAGATCGACAGACCGCTCCGGACACACCGCCGTATTCGCGCCTGTCCGGACACAGCCGATAGTCAGGCCCGAGAAGAGCAGACCGAGATGAGCGCTCGGAATGGAGCGGGCTCCACGGTCATCGAATGGTTCGGACATCATGAGGCGCCTCAGTGGCGGCATTGTGATCTGGTTCAAGACTGGTCGGCGGTCGCCGGGGAGGCGGTCTAGTGGAGGAGCAGGGCCGGTGGCGTGGACACGTCGACCTGATCGATCACTGTCGGTCGTTCTCCCGCCTGAAGGCACACGAAATGACGCGCGCAGACCCCGAACTCGATGAGCCGCGCATCTCGGGCGTCAAGGTAGACGCCCGTGGCGGATTCCTGACAGCCGACGACATCGCACGTGCTCGGCGCCGAATCTGTCCGCATGTCGCTAGTTGTTATCAGGGTGGAGGTATAGCGCGGCCCGTTCTCCGGAACGCGGTATCCGCGAGTCTCCGCTTGCTCCCATTGGGCAGGCCAGAAATGCCCGAGGCGAGGCCGATCCGGCGCACCGTCCCGCCGATGGGCAAGAGGTGTGTTCCGGCCGCGACCGGCAGGGCATCCCCGCCACTCCCTCTCACTGGGTGTGTCCTATTCGGCTGCGACTGCCGTATCCGGGGCGGCCGGCACCGTGCACGGCATGTCGTACGCCAGTGAGCTGACCGACGAGCAGTGGGCGCTGCTGGAACCAGTGTTCAACGCGCCGGGTAAGCGGGGACCGAGGCACGCGCCGGACCTGCGGCGGGTGGTGGACGCGATGCTCTACATCTCCCACACTGGCTGCCAGTGGCGGTTCTTGCCCAAGTCGTTCGGGCCCTGGACGCGCGTGTGGTCGCAGTTCCGCCGTTGGTCGCGCAACGGCACCTGGGGCGTGCGCTGACCGTGTTCCACGCAGCCGCACGCGAGGCGGCGGGTCGCGCTGAGGCGACGCCGTCGATGGTCGTCATCGACACCCACCTCGCTCGCGGTGCCTCCAACGGTGGCTTCACCTTCCACGACCGCGGCGGTCCCTACGGCCGCACGAAGGGAGCCAAGCGGATCGTGGCCGTGGACGTGACCGGGCTCCCGGTCGGTGCGCTCGTCGTGCCGGCCTCCACGCACGAGAACCGGACCAGTGAGGTGATGCTGGAGCACCTGACTCGTCAGGGCGTTACCGACCGCCTCGAGCTGGTCCTCGTGGACCGTGGCGTCACCGCCGCCGCTGCACGGGAGTTCGGTCTACGCCACGGCGTCGAGGTGCGCCGAGTCGGGTGGGATGACAAGCAGCCCGTATTCCGCCCCATCGCCACGCTTGGCGCGTAGAGGTCGCCCACCGCCGCGGGGACCGACTGGCTCCAGACTGCCTGCGTGGCGACCATCCTGCGTCACATGCCAGCTGCCCGTGGACGCCGTCGCCCTGTCTCTCTCGCGGCGTGAACGTCGGCCGCTCCTGGCGCGCTCACCGCGGCATGAGCGGGCGATCGGCAGCAACGACCTTCGAGCTCGTGGGGGAAGAGCCCTACTTCAGCCGGGCGTAGTAGTCCACGTTGACGCCCGCGAGGACCGCGACCTCCTCGCACCGTAGCTCCGCGACGCGGCGGGCGCCGACGTCAGACAGGTTCACGTCCTCGGGTCTGATCCTGGCGCGCGGGGCACGGAGGAACTCCCCGATCGGGGTGGCTTTGGTGGGCGTGGTCGCCACGCTAGCGGCCGGTGACGGGCGGGTGCTCGGCGACACAGAAGGGGTTGCCCTCGGGATCGGCGAGCGTCGTCCACTGCACGTGCTGGTACTCCTTCAGGACGTCCCACAGGTGGGTGGCGCCGCGGGCGAGGAACCGGTCGACGGTGGCGACCCGGCTCCCCCAGGGAACCGTGAGGTCGAGGTGGACCGTACGGCGGGCCGGCCGGGGTCCGCTGAGGGGCTGGAAGAACATCGCGAACCCGCCGGGGCCGGCTGGTGGCAGGTAGACGTGGTCGCCGGAGACTGCAGGTGTGCCGCCGGTGACCTCGGCCCAGAAGGAAGCGAGCGCGTGTGGCTCGTCGGCCTCCATGTTGATCGCGCCGAGGGTCACGGGGCCGGCGGCTGCGGGGGTAGTCATGTGGAGCTCCTGGGGTCTCGCTGGAAGCGGCTGGACGCGAGTCCGTCGATGGTGGTGTCGCCGTACTGAAAGGACATGGCGATGGTGTTCGTGACGGTCATCGGGCAGTGGAGCGTCGGGGTCATCATGTCGCAGAGGCGGGTCAGCTGTCCGGGTCGAGTCCGATGTGGGCTCCACGAGTCACTCAAGGTTCCCTCTCCGGTGTAGTGAGAGCCTGCGACGTCCGCTCATCGGCATGACAGCTGCACTCGGCGCGGTGGGAAGGAGCTAAGAAATGGGACACACCCAGTCACAGCTGGGGGACGCAGGCTCCGGCGCCGAGCTGCGAAAGGCCGGTGAGGTCGCCGACCGCGTAGTCGAGCACCCCGGGTGACGCCTCGGGGAACATCAATTGGGTCGGGTCGGTCACGTGGGCGAGTCCGACGAGGTGGCCCAGCTCATGGAGGACGACGGCCCGCGCATGTGCCGTCCCGCCAGGACGGTTGAGGATCTGAGTGAACTGTGCCGCGTCGAGCGCGACGCCGCCGGTCACGTAGACCGTCGGCGTGCCCGTAAGCGCCAGCCTGGCACTCCCGGCCTCCCCGGCGACGTCGGCCGCAAGATTGGGGTCCTCCGCGGTGGTGTCCCAGGAGATCAGCACCGGCGCCCAGCGCTTCCCGTATCGATCGGGTTGGTAGAGCGCGCGGTTCTTGGTCGGCGGCTCCTCGGTTGTGCCGTCGTAGCGGAACTGGAGCCCGGTCAGCTGGGAGACCCGGGCGATCGCGTCGGTGATGAGCTGTAGGCCACCGACCGGTGCGTTATCGGGACGGACGACGTAGTGGATGGGCCTGCATGGGTCGTAGGCGACGGGCGTCTTGCCGTCGCTCTGTACGGCCACGAAGGCATGCGGGCCTCCGCCGGCGGGGGCGGCCGTCGGCTCGCTGAGCGAGTGATCGGACTCCTCGATCCCAGCCTTGGGGTGCGGGAAGCCCAGGACGACCGGGGAACCGCCTGTGAGACCGGGGATGGCCACGCCCGCGGCGTGCAGAAAGAGACCGGTAAGCGCGAGACCAGCGACCACGATGACGCCGACAGCTCTCCGCCCCCGATGGGTCCGACGTCGGGAGTGCCGTGCGTCTGGCGGCCCCCATGCGCGCCACGGTTCTGTGGAAATCGGGCGGCCCAACGCCTCGTCGAGCACCCACTGCGGAACACGGCCCGTCGGAGAGGCGCGCACACCCTGCGGCGTTCCGCCGTCCTGCTCGCGCACCTTGCCCCCCACGTGATCACGCCGCAACCCAACGGATCCGAACCGGTTGCATCAGGCCCCTTCGCTCGTTGGAGGGAGGCTGCCGCCAACGCGGCGAACGGCACGCGATCTGGAATGTGGGCCGCGACTCCGAGCGGGCCCGACGTCACCAGGACGGTCGTGTCGCTGCGGCGACGGCCGGCCTGGGTGGCTAGCAGATCCGGCAGGGACGGACTGCCGCGGCGAGGGCGGCTCGATCCTCGAGCTGCAGGACAGTCGGGGGCTGCGGTGCCGCCTCGTGCGGTGCGGGCGCCGCACCGGTGAGTTCCTCGCGGCGGATCCGGATGGTGGCGGCCGCGATGACCAGGGCGAGCAGCGCGATCCCCGCGGCAAAGAGCAGCCCCCGGGAAAAGCCGATCGCCAGGGCGTGGTCGTAGATGGACGCAGGTGGGGAGGTGTTCGGCTTCGGTAATGGTTGGCCCGCCTTCGCGGCGGCCGCCGCGGCGTGTGCGACCTGAGTCCTGATGCTGTCCGCGACGGCCGTCCAGGCGACGGTGCCGACCAGGGCCAGCCCGATCGCACCGCCGACCTGCTGGCCGGTATTGAGCAGGCTGGAGGCGACACCGGAGTCCTGTTCGGCCACGTTGTGCAGGGCGAGCAGGGACAGCGGGACGAACACCAGGCCGAGGCCGCACGAGGTCACCAGCATCGGGCCGAGCAGCTGGCCGGCGTAGCCGGCGTGCTCGGTCAGCCTGGAGAACCAGAACGTCCCACCCGCCACTGCGGCGACGCCGACCAGGATCAGTGGCCGGGCGCCGATCCGCGGCACCAGGCGCGAGGCCAGCCCGGAGGCGAGCACGATGCCGACGGCGAACGGCAGGTAGGCGAGGCCCGACCGGATCGCGCTGTAGCCGAGCACGGTCTGCATGAACAGGGTGAGGAAGAAGACCACGCCGAAAACCGCGGTGCCGATGCACAGCATGACCAGGTAGGCACCCGCTCTGTTGCGGTCGGCCAGTACTCGCATCGGGAGCAACGGCCGCGAGCTGCGCATCTCGATCAGCACGAACGACACGAGCAGCACCACGGCCCCTGTCAGCGAGGCCAGCACCTGCGTGTCAGCCCAGTGCGACACCCCGTCGGGTCCCGTGGCTGCCTTGGACAGGCCGTAGACGAGCAGCACGACACCGCCGGTGCTGGTGACCGCGCCGGCCACGTCGATCCGGCCCGGCCGGCGGGGCGATTCGGCCAGTACGCGCGGCGCCACTGCCGCCACCAGGATGCCGATCGGGACGTTGACGAAAAGCACCCACCGCCATGACGCGTAGGTGGTCAGCAGCCCGCCCACCAGCAGGCCTACCGCGCCGCCGGCGCCCGCCATGGCCGCGTAGACGCCGAACGCCCTGTTGCGCGGCTCGCCTTCGGGAAAGTTGGTGGTGATCAGCGCCAGCGCGGTCGGCGGGATCACCGCGCCGCCAACCCCCTGGAGGGCCCGCGCGGTCAGCAGCCACCACTCGCTGGTGGCGAACCCGCCGAGCAGGGACGCCGCGGAGAACAGCAGCAGCCCGAAGATGAACACCCGCCGCCGGCCGAGGATGTCACCGGCGCGGCCGCCGAGCAGGAGCAGTCCGCCGAAGGTCACCGCGTAGGCGTTCACCACCCACTCCAAGCCGCTACCGGAGAAGCCGAGTGCCCGCTGGATGTGCGGCAGGGCGACGTTCACGATGGTTGCGTCGAGCACGACCATCAGCTGAGCGGTAGCGATGACCAGCAGAGCCACGCCGGGGCGGCGATCGGCGCCGCCGGCCGTGGCGCTCGGTGCGACCGCGCGACCGGTTTCAGGTTGCACCGACCTGATGATGGGCGGGGAGGGGGCGCTGCCCGCTCCGGGGGTTGGCGAGGTCACGGTATTTCCCTTGGATCTCGGGGCACGTTCCTGGCGGCCGTGCGAGCTTCGCGACGGGTGAGGGCTTGCCGCCAGCGAGGTGAGAGGCCGTCACCGGCTCCCGGTGATAGCGCGGCTGCGTCAGCGTGACGCTGACCAGGAGGGCGATCAGGCGGCAATCGCCTCCGGCCCGACCGGTTAGAACCCGACCTGCTGGCGGATGAGGACGACGTGGATGCGGCCGGGCAGTTCTTGGTGGATCTCGAGGAGCTTCCCCACGTGGCTGTGCTGCCCATAGGCGGCCTGCGCGCGGGCGTCTTCCCGCGGCAGGCTGTGCCGGTAGACGCGCTCGTGCGCTTCCGCGAGCGTCGGCACGAGCTTCTGCGCGCCGACGACGAAGATCACATTCGCCGCGCCCCACGCGTATGAGGAGAGCTGGCTGCCCGACGCCGAGGCGATGACCAGGGTGCCGTCCCGGGTCACCGCGTGCACACTTCCCAGGGAGTAGTCGGGCTGGCCGCCGATCGCCTTCATTTCCTGCGCCTGGGTCGCGAAGTCGAGCGCGAACATCTTGTTCCGCGCCGATTCCCACCGGCCGGCGGCATCGTTGATCGCGTCTGCGATCCCGGTCTCGGTCAGCGTCATCGAGGTGTTGGTCATCACCGATGAGCCCTCCGGGATGCGGGCCAACACCGCCTGGCGCGCGGCATCGAGATCAGCGACGACATCGACACCGAAGCCGTGCTCCTCGAGCGCCACCACAGTTGCCTGCAACGCGTGCTCATCCGGCAGTGCGGTAAATCGGTCAGGTACGGCAGTTGCGGTCATGTGCTCGTCCTCCTTGATGCTGCACGCCTCCCGGGCCGAATCCCCGAGCCAGGCGGCGGCCTGGACGCAGGTGGGGGATGGCCGGGCCACCGATGCCTTGGGCTTCGAACGGTCCGGGGACCGTCTCGTCGGAATCGAGCGCCGGAGCAGCGCACCCTTGTCCGTCGGCCTCATCGTTCGGGCGCGGACGCCGGGACCGCGGACTCGAAGTCCGGCAGTACGCCCAGCTGCGCGAACATGGTGGTCATACCGACATGGCAGTTGAACTCCTGGATCCTGCCGTCGCGCACGTACCAGAAGTCAGCAGTCGGGATATCGAGCTTGACCCCCGTCGGCAGGATCACGCCGGCGGGCGTCTCGAACGGCCCGAGGAAGGTGCCCCGGATCGACAGCTCGATCGCGACGACGTCCCCGAGCACGTTGACCCGGTGCAGCTCGCGGTGAACGTCGGGCAGCAGCTCGCCCATCCAGACGACCACATCACCCAGATGCTCACCTCGGTAGCTCTCCTGGCCGGACACACCACCGATGCCGTTGAACACACCGTCCTCGGCGAAGAGGTCGATGAACCCCTGGACGTCCAGGACATCGCCCTCCGCCAAGTGGTACGCGCGGTGCACGAGCGCTTCGCTGTCGGTCGTCAGTGCTCCGGTGCCGGTTGACATCGGGATCTCCCATCCGGGCATCGATCATGGCGCTTCCAGGTTCACTGCCGGGTGGGTGAGAGGCCGTCACCGGATTCCGGTGATTTCCGGACAGTTCCGCGTACCGGGTGCGTGGAGGAGACAGCGCGGTGCCCGAGCGGCGGGTGTGCGGCAGGCGCCGGCCGGCTGGCCGAGTGCCCTGGAGCGCCTGAGCATCGAGGTGAGCGGCTGTCAGCTGGTTCCAGTGATTTCGCGGACCAGGCTTTCGCCGACGTGTGCCCCCCTTCACGCTCCAGTACGGCAACACGGGGGGCATGTGGGACATCTGCGTGCCTTCACCAGGAGTTGGCGAGTCCCGAATGTGCCCGGTCCCCGGCCGGGGCCTCGATGTGGTGGGTCACCTCTCGGTCGCTCTAGCGTGAGTCATGCGTGCTGCAGTGATCACGGCGCTCACCGGGCCGGATGCCATGGAGGTACAGGAGCGGCCGGAGCCCGTGCCTGAGGCGCACCAGGTGCTCATCGACGTCGAGTACGCGGGGGTCGTCTTCCCCGATGTGCTGCAGACCCGGGGCCTGTATCAACGGCGTCCCGACGTGCCGTTCACTCCTGGGTGGGAGGTGTCCGGGATTGTGCGCGCGGGTGCCGGTGGCTTTCGCGCCGGTGATCGGGTGGCGGCGATGCCGATCACCGGCGGCCTCGCCGAGAGTGTCGCGGTCGACGGCCACATGGTGTTCCCGCTGCCCGACGCCCTGCCGTTCGACAAGGCCGCGGCGCTGCCGCTGAACTACCTGACGATGCACTTCGCGCTCACCCGCCGCGCGCAGCTGAGGAAGGGCGAGACCGTCCTGGTGCACGGCGCCGCAGGGGGTCTCGGCACCGCCGCCTGCCAGCTGGCCGCGGCCTATGGCGCGCGGGTCGTCGCGGTTGTGTCCACGCCCGAGAAGGGCGAGGTCGCCCGGGCCGCCGGGGCGCACGACGTCGTGCCGGTCGACGGCTTTCGCGACGAGGTCCACCGGCTGACCGAGGGCGGCGGGGTGGACGTCGTCGTCGACCCGGTCGGCGGTGATCGGTTCACCGACTCGCTGCGCTCGCTGGCCCGGGAGGGCCGACTGCTCGTGCTCGGCTTCACCGGCGGTGAGATCCCCACCGTCAAGGTCAACCGGCTCCTGCTGACCAACACCTCCGTGCTGGGCGTGGCCTCGGCCGAGTTCTGGTCGGACGAACCCGATTACGCCGGCCAGCAGTGGCGCGACCTCATGCCGCTGATCGAGTCCGGCGCGATCGACCCACCGATCGGCCCGGTCTTCACGTTGAAGGACGCCGCCGCGGCGATCCGCGAGCTGGACGAACGCCGGGCCGCCGGCAGGGTGCTCGTCCGAACGCACTAGAGGGCAGGCCCTAATCGGTCGCCTGTTGTCTCACCGTCACCGCAAGGGGCGCGGCGGCGAAGACGTTCCACATTTCCCCCACGTGTTGCCGTACTGGCTCAAGCAGGGGTGAGATGCCTGGACGGACAGGACAGGTCGCGTTGATCGCGAGTCGGTGCCGCCGAACTCAACGCTCGAGCAGCACGCGGACCGTGTCGGGACGTACGCCGTCGCGCCTCATGGCGTCCGCGGCCGCGTCCGTCTTCATGAACTCCTCGAAGACGTCCAGGGCCGGCCCCTCGACGATCAAGCCGACGCGATGGGCGTCGGTCGGGTCAACGAACGTGCGGACCGTGTACCCCAACGGGCCGAACACCTCTTCCCGCGTGGGCGACTTCAGCCAGTGATCGACGTCTTCGACTTCGTGAATGACCAGCATGGTGGGCATGTGGCGCCTCCGCAGTCGGACCGATTCATGGCCACGGCCGACGGTAGGCCTCCGCGAGGCATCGGGACAGGTCCGGTTCGCGACAGCCCGGTCGACCCGGAATCCGAGCGTCGGCTCGGCTCGGCCGAGCCCCGCGCACTCACACCTGAAGTTGATGGGGGGACGTGTGGATCACCTGGACGAGATGACGATGCCGACCGGCTCAAGTCAGAAGAATGCGGACCGCCCGAGGTGACGGAGACCCCGGCTGTGACCGGCACATGCACCCATGTCCATGGTCGATCGGTTCTGCGGTGCTTCGGCGCGCGAATCACCGTGATCCGGTGATGCTGGCTCACCTGCCTGGCAGCAAGGCTGAACGTGGCCCGCCACCCGGCAGGAATTTTCGGCAGTGGATCGACATGGACAAGTTCGCCCGGGAGCGCTGCCGAACCAATCCCCGCCGAAGGGAGATCATCCGTGAGCATCGAGCAGCGAGAGAACCTCGACGCGGTCCTGCGGCAGTCAGCCTTCCCCGTCGACAGCGACGTCAGCGAGCAGCGGCGGCTGCTCCGGGAGCTGACATCGGCGCAGTCGCTGCCCGCCGACGTGACCGTGACCGCAGCCGCACTCGGTACCGTCCCGGTCGCCGAGATCACCGTGGCCGGAACCGAGCCCCGCCATGTCGTCCTGTACTTCCACGGTGGCGTGTACGTACTGGGGGACGCCTTCCAAGCCGCCGGTCTGGCCGCACAGGTCGGCCGGCGGACGCGCGCCAAGGTCATCTCCGTCGACTATCGGCTCGCCCCCGAACACCCGTATCCGGCGGCGGTTCACGATGCTCTGGCGGCCTACGCAGCCCTCCTGTACGAGGGCGCAGCCCCGTCGGACATCGCCTTTGCGGGAGAGTCTGCCGGCGGCGGGCTCGCCATCGCCACCCTGGTCAACGCCCGGGAGCACGGGCTGCCCCTGCCGGCCGCGGCCTTCGTCATGTCACCGTATGCCGATCTCACCCTGGCCGGGACGACCATGGAAACCAAGCGCGCGGCCGACCCGTTGCTCAGCCGGGAAAACCTCCAAGCCCGGGTCACCGACTACACGTCGGGGCAAGACGCCGCTGTCGGCCTCATCAGCCCCGTATTCGCCGATCTCTCCGGCCTGCCGCCCCTGATCATCCAGGCCGGAAGCCACGAGGTTCTCCTCGACGACGCCATCCGCCTCGCGCGCCGCGCCGCCACCGCCGACGTCGAGGTCACCCTCGACATCACCCCCGGGGTGCCGCACGTCTTCCAGGCCTATTACCCGATCCTCGACGAAGCGGCCGCTGCGCTGGACAGAGCCGGACAACTCCTGTCGGCGCATCTCGCCAGCGCAGAACGCGTCGCCGCATAGCGACAGGCAGGTCGGAAGGGATGACCGAC
The DNA here is from genome assembly GCA_025465355.1 of Blastococcus sp. Lineage (GTDB taxonomy): Bacteria > Actinomycetota > Actinomycetes > Mycobacteriales > Geodermatophilaceae > Blastococcus_B. The sequence goes on from JAODNN010000162.1 coordinate 13,593, forward strand.
TCAAGAATCAGTCGAGGCCGGTCCAGCGACACCGTGGCTGCATTCGGCATGGCGGCGACGATGCCGAAAGCGCCGACGGCAGGAAGACCTGCGACAGCCCTCGGCGCGACGTCGCGGAGACCGATCGCGGTGGTCGGTGCGACCGGCCTCCAGGGCGGGGCCACCGTCCGCGCACTTCTGGGCGACAACGCTCCGGTCCGAGCGTTGGCACGCCGCCCCGACTCGGATGCGGCGCGCGCCCTGACCGATCTCGGCGCCGACCTCGTCGCGGCTGACCTCGACGATCCCGAGGGTCTCCGTGCGGCCTTCACCGGCGTGGACGGAGTCTTCGCCATGACCACACCCGGAAACGACCAACGTACCGACCTCGAGGTGACGCACGGGCACGCGATCGCCGACGCGGCAGCAGCAGCCAGCGTCCCGCACGTGGTCTACAGCTCGGTTGGCGGAGCGGAGCGCCACACCGGGATTCCCCATTTCGACAGCAAACGCGACGTCGAGGAATACCTCGTCGCGCGGGGGCTGTCCGCCACCTTCGTACGACCGGTGTTCTTCATGGACAACTTCGCACAGTTCATGACACCGACCATGGAGGACGGCACCCTGATGGTGCGAATACCTCTGCCACCCGGAATCCCTCTACAGATGATCGCCGCCGAGGACGTCGGTGCAGTCGCTGCGGCTGCGGCGCTGGACCCCGACCGCGTCGCCGGAGGGTCGATAGAAATCGCTGGCGACGAGCTGACCGGCGAGCAGATCGCCGAGGCCTACCAGTACCGCTACGACGTCCCCGCACGATACGAACCTCTGCCGATCGAAGTGCTTGGTAGCGACATCGACCAGCGAGCGATGTTCGAGTGGTTCGCCCACCTGCCGGCGTTTCAGGCCGATTTTGCCGCCACCAGGGCGTTGGCGCCGCGGACGAAGACCTTCGAACAGTGGCTGGTGACCCGACCCGATCTGTGAGGCCCGGTTCACGTGGCGACCGAGGGAATGGTCGCACTCACATCAGGCGACCCCCGCCGATCACAACGAAACAACAGGAGCAACAGGCATGACCGTGAGAGACAAGGCGGTCCTGGTGACCGGGGCCAACCGCGGCCTCGGGCAGGCGCTGGCAGCCGAAGCCCTGGCCAGAGGCGCCACGCGGGTGTATGCCTGCACCCGCCAGCCTCTGGCCCACCCAGACGACCGGGTGACGTCCCTGAGGCTGGACGTCACCAGCACGGCGCAGATTCGGGCAGCTGCCAGCCAAGTCCAGTCACTGGACATGCTGATCAACAACGCCGGCATCATGCTGCGCGACGACCTGACCGACCCCGCCGTGCTCGAACGCCACCTGGCCGTCAACCTCTTCGGGACCTACGCCGTGACCCAGGCCTTCCTGCCGGCGGTGACCCGTTCCCGCGGGGCCATCGTCAACATCCTCTCGGTGAACGCGCTCGCCCCGTTGCCGCTCATGATTCCCGCCTACTCCGTCTCGAAGGCGGCCGCGTTCTCCTTGACCCAGTCGCTTCGCGCCCTTGTGGCCGGGCAGGGGGTAAGGGTTCACGCGGTCCTGCCCGGACCGGTGGATACCGATATGACACGGGGATCCGACATACCCAAGGCATCCCCGGAATCGGTCGCTCTGGCCATCTTCGACGCGGTCGACAACGGGGAGGAGGAAATCTTCCCCGATCCCGCCTCGGCGCCCATAGCTGCCCACTGGCGCGACGGCGTCGCCAAGCTGCTCGAGCGCCAGCTCGCACACGTGGCACCCATCGGCTCGTAAGCGAAGGAACGACCGGCGCCGGGCCGGGCCGGGCATATTCAGGGATCGCCCGGACAGTTCCCTGGCGCTGTCGTCTCCCCGTTGTCACTGCTGAGGATCTCTGTCACCTCGCACAGGGCTCAAAGGCCTCATCCGGTTGTAGGTTCCCGGCCCGAAACGTCGTGCTGCGACACCATGAACTCATTCCAGCGGCCGAGTTCACCGGCCGCGCCCGCCACCATGGCCACGCGCGTGTCGTCGTTCATCGTCGACTCTCTTCCGAATCGGTGACGGGAACGCGCCGTGGCTCGCTGGTCACGGGCACCTCCTCTGGGGGCCGCGCAGAGCTCAGGTGTGGAGGACGGGGATGCCGACGCCGAGGTCGAGTCGCATCGACTCGACGAGGGCGAGCGTGCTGCTGGCGGTGTAGACGTCGGCGGCGGCCAGCACCCCGGTGTACTTCTGGACTATCGGTGCGGCGGCCTGCTCGGTCACGCTGTCGATGTAGGCCTTCACCCCGGCCCAGGCGTTCTGGCCGTACTTCATGAAGAAGGGGGTCGGGTCGACGGTGGCGATGGCGATCCGGATGCTCTCGGCCATGTCCGCGAAGTACTGCTGATGGGTGACGACGTCGTCGCGGGTGCCGAGCCGGCCCAGGTGCCCGCCGATGTAGTGCCGCCACGGGTAGGACAGCGCGATACCGGGTGCGTCGATGAAGCCGGGGATGTCGGTCGCGACGTTGACGTTGTAGATGGGTACCCAGCCGGGCAGCACGACGTCGACGAGCATCAGCGTGTCGTGGTCGGGCAGATGGATGTAGATGTTGTCCGCGGCGTGGTTGGTGCCGCGCCACGCGAGTTCCACCCGCTCGCCACCGACCTGCAGCGTGTAGCGGTCGTCGAAGGTGACCTCCGGCGCCGGTCGGTCGGGGTCGTCGTAGCCCAGCAGCAGCCGTCGGGTCTCCGCGTGGCCGATGCGGACGACGTCGCGTCCGAACAGCCCCGACGCGGCTGCGTGGTCGGCGTGGTGGTGCGAGTGCACGAGGTGCGTGACCTCGTGCGACACGCCGTTCTCGGCGGCGACCTGGTCGACGGCCCGCTGCAGGTTGCCGCCGATGCTCGCCGGTGCATCGAGGAGGACAACGCCGTCCGTTGTGGTGAGGAACGCCGACGCGTACACGCCGTCGGTGACCCAGTAGAGGTTGCGCTCGATCCGCCCGACGTAGAAGCCCTGATCGTTCAGCGCCGGGCCGAACGCTGACGGCGGGATCGGTGCGAAGTCGGGCAGGGTCGGGGTGCTGCTCGCGCCGGCGGGGGGTGCTGTAGTCATGAGAACTCCCTGGGTGTCTGGGGCACGTTCTGGGCCGTGCGACCTGTGCGAGGAATGCAGGCTCGGCCGCGGGCAGGTGAGAGATCGTCACCGGATCCCGGTGATTCCCTGCGTAGGCAGCACGGCGGGGGTTGAGGGCGCCCGTTGACAGTTCGCGCACCGGCCTGGTAGCGAGGGGGTGCTACGGCTGGGCCGGCGGGGGTAGCTCGCCAGTCGGATACCGAGGCAGGCCCCGTGACGGTGGCTCCAGCGATGACCGGCCTGATCGACCGGGACGAGCTCCTTGCGGCGCTCGATCGCGCGGCGGCGAGCAGGGTGACCGTCATTTCGGCTCCGGCCGGGAGCGGGAAGAGCTGCCTGCTGCGCGCCTGGGCCGCCCGTTCCAGCGAGTCGAACCGGCTCGCCGTCGTCCAGGTCAACCGCGACGAGCAGGACGCCCAGGCGTTCTGGCTGGCCGTGCTCGGCGCGGTGCGGCGGGCGTCCGGCGCGAGTGGCCGCGTGGAAGCGCCGGTGGCGACACCCGACGTCAACGCGCGCGCGGTGGCCGACAGGGTGCTCGCGGAGCTCACCGATGCGGGTGGCGACCTCACCGTGGTCGTCGACGATGTCCACGAGCTGAAGGCGCCGGAGGCGCTCGTCCAGCTCGCCGGCCTGCTGAACGGTCTTCCTCCCGGTGTCCACGCGATCCTGGCGACCCGCCGGGATCTGCGCCTTGATCTGCACCGGCTGCGCCTGGCCGGAGAGCTCACCGAGCTCCGGGCAGCGGATCTGCGCTTCTCCCAGCGCGAGACGCGCCGGCTCCTGGCCGCCGCAGGGGTGCGGCTCTCCGACGCCGGACGGGCCGTCCTGCAGCAGCGGACGGAGGGATGGGCCGCGGGTCTCCGGCTCGCGGTCCTCTCCTTGGCCGGCCATCCCGATCCCGAGCGCTTCGTCGCCGAGTTCTCCGGCACCGACCGGACCGTTGCCGAGTACCTGCTCGGCGAGATGCTGGAACGCCAGCCGGATGACGTGCGGCAGTTGTTGCTGCGGACGTCGCTCCTCGACCGGGTCAACGGGGAGCTGGCAGACCTGCTGACCGGTCGGTCCGGCTCGGAGCGGATCCTGCTGGGCCTGGAGGACGCAAACGCGTTCGTCGTCTCCCTCGACCCGGAGCGCACCTGGTTCCGCTACCACCATCTGTTCGCCGATCTGCTCCGGCTGGAGCTCCGACGCACCTGCCCCGAGGAGGTGCCGGGGCTGCACCGGAGGGCGGCCGAATGGTTGCTCCGGCACGGTGACGTCGTCGACGCGATCCGGCACACCCAGGCGGCCGGTGACTGGTTCGCCGCGGCCCGCCGTCTGGCGGACTACTCGTTCAGCCTCACCCTCGACGGGCAGGCCCAGACCATCGAGGCGTTGCTGCGCGCCTTTCCGCCGGGGGCGGACGCGGATTCCTCGGAGCTGGCCATCGCCCACGCGACGACCGAGGTCGCCCAGGGGCGGCTGGACCAGAGCGCCGCCCATCTCGCCGTCGCGGAGGCGCACATCGAGACGACGCGACCCGAGCGACGGCGCCGTCTCCAGGTGGCGATCGCGTCGCTGAAGCTGTCGCTGGCCCGGCGACGCGGATCCCTCGCCGGCGTCCTGGAACAAGCCGAGTTCCTCGCCTCGCCGATGAGCGGACAGTCCGACGAGGAGATAGTTCTCGACGGTGACCTGCGTGCGGTCGCGCTGATGAATCTGGGCATCGTCGAGGCGTGGGCGTTGGCGTCGCCGGACGCCGAGCGCCACCTCCTCGAGGGCGCCGCTCTTGCCCGGGAAAACGGCCGGCCGTACCTGGAGGTCGCTTGCCTGGCCCAGGCGGCGTTCGCGTCGAAGATCCGCCCGTTGGGCGCCACCCGCCGGCGTTGCCGAGAGGCGATAGCCCTGGCCGAGCGCCACGGGTGGGATGCGGATCCCATCATCGCGCCCGCGCTGATCATCCTCGCTGCCACGATGGCGTGGAGGGGTGACTTCGAGGGGGCCGACCGCTGTCTCCGGCGCACCGAACGGGCGCTGCGGACGGATACCGGGCCCGGCATCAGGCTGCTGCTGCATGTCGGGGCCGGCATGCTGCACGCCGGCCGCGGCCGCCTCCTCGAAGCCCTGGTGGAGTTCGACGCGGCGGAGGCCCTGAGGTCGCGCCTCGAGGGATCGCACGCTCTGGCGAACCAGGTGACCGGCTGGCGGCTGGCCACGCAGGCCCGGCTGGCGAGGACCGGCGAAGCCCGGGCCGCCCTGGCATCACTCGATCCCGATCGGGCGAGCGCCGGGGAGATCCGCAACGCCTACGCGGTGATCAGCCTCGCGGACGGCGATCCCGCGGCGGCCCTCGATGCCGTCCGCGACGTGGTCGAGGGCAGGGCGCCGGTCATCGGCTACTTCACGCTCGTCGAAGCCCACCTGGTGGCCGGGCTGGCGCACCGCGACCTCGGGGATGCACGCGCGGCCACCCAGGCGGTGGAGGCGGCCCTGTCGCTGGCCGAGCCCGACGGCGTCGTTCTGCCGTTCGCGATGACCGGCGCCCGCGAACTGCTCGAGATGTTGCCCCGGCACGAGACGGCGCACGCCGCGTTGCTCGGCGACATCCTGGACGTCCTGCGCGGCTCATCCGCGCCGGCCGAGGACGACGTCCTTGCCGTGGCGGAGGAGCTCAGCCCGACGGAGCTGCGGGTTCTGCGCTTCCTACCGACGAACCTGTCCAGACCCGAGATCGCCGGCGAGCTCTCCGTCTCGGTGAATACGGTCAACACCCACATCCGCAACATCTACGCCAAACTCCAGGCGCGGGACCGCTCGTCAGCCGTGCAGCGAGCGCGAGCACTGCGGCTGCTCGGGGCCGGGCGCACCCCTGGGGTGAAGGTCACCAGATCCTGGTGATGTGCGGTCGCCTGACGGTTCACGACCCTGGCGCCATGGAGCAGGGCCCGGCCTTCTACGCGATCCGGATCAACGGACATCTCGGGGCCATGGTGCTCTGCGCATTTCCCGAGATGACGTCGCAACGGCGCGGCGCACACACCCTGCTCACCGGCCTCCTGGACCGGTCGGCGCTGTACGGCGTCCTGGCCGAGATCGAAGCCCTCGGCCTCGATCTCGTCGAAGTCCGTCAGCTCGAGTCGCACCGGGGATGTCCCGGGAAGTCACCGACGTGACGCCGATGTCCTCGCTCTCGCCGGCGACGTCCTACGACAGGTGGGCCGAGACCTGCGACCCGCTGCACGCACACCGGAGCGGCCTCGACCGATCTTCGAGGCGGTTTCACCACTATTTTTGACCACCATGAGGCGGCCTTACCTGCGGCAGCGGGGTGGCTGGCGGGGTCTGCCTCGGCTAGCGCTTCTGCTCGTCTGGCCTGAGAGGTGACAGCGTCAACGGCACCTCCCGGGGCGTGCCCGACTGCGTGTGTCCCTGCAAGCCGCAGCCCGACGATGCCGGCGACGATGAGCAGGATCGAACCGATCCGCACGACCGTGGTCGAGTCCTTGAGCCAGATCATCCCCACGACCGCAGTGCCGACCGCGCCGATCCCGATCCAGATCGCGTAGGCCGTCCCGACCGGCAGGTCGCGCAGTGCCAGCGTCAGCAGCACGAAGCTGATCACGGCGCATACCGCGAACGAGAGCGTCGGCCAGAGCCGGCTGAATCCGGCGGAGTACTTCAGCGACACCGCGAAGGCGGTCTCGAACAGACCGCCCAGGGTCACGAAGACCCAAGGCCATCACCCTGCCGCATCGAGGTCGAGGTGCTGCGCCACGCTGCCGGGTGCTGCGCACGGCGCAGCACCCGGCAGAGCGCGGAAACCTCGGAGACCGGCACCTGCGACCCGTCGAGGACGGCGACCGGGAACCGGGCCTCGCCCGCCGGCCGGCGGGCGGACTCGATCCCGAGCGCGTGGGCGGCCCCGGTCAGAAACACCGTCGGCGGCGCCTCTGGTCGCCGCCGACGGCCGGTCACGGAACGAGAACCGCCCGCCCGCGGACGTTGCCGGCCTCCAGGTCGGCGAAGGCCCGCTCCGCCTCGGCGAGGGGGTAGCGCACCACGTGCGACTGGAGCAGTCCGCGCTCGTACAGGGCGATGAGCTCGGCGAGGTCCTGGTAGGTGCCGACCATGTTGCCCTGGACGCGCAGCTCCTTGAGCACGAGCTCGATCGTCGGAATGCTGCAGGTGCCGCCGTAGCCGATGGCGGAGTACAGCCCCTGGGTGCCGAGCAGGCTCACGCTGAGGGTCGGCGCATCCCCCTCACCGACGAAGTCGAAGACCGCGGCGGCGCCCTCGCCCTTCGATGCCTCGGTGACGACGTCCGCCACGTCGTCACCGGCGACGTAGTCGGCTCCGACGCTCTTGGCGAGGTCGCGCGCCTCCTCCTTCGGGTCGACGGCGACGATCGTGCAGTCACTCATGGCCCGCAGCATCTGGATGCCCAGGTGCCCCAGGCCGCCGCAGCCCATGATCACCGCGACGCTCTCCGAGCCGAGCTGGGTCACGCCCCGCTTCAGCGCGTGGTAGGCGGTGATGCCGGCGTCGGCCAGCGGCGCCACCTCCTGCGTGTCCGAGGAATGCTGCAGCGGCACGAGCGCGCGCCCGGTCGTCCGCACGAAGGGCGCCATCCCGCCGTCCACGGCCAGGCCCATGAACGAGTTGTCGGTGCACCGCTGGTCCTCACCGCGCCGGCAGGCCCGGCAGACCCCGCAGGTCATCATCGGGTGCAGGACGACCTTGGCTCCGACGTCGATGCCCCGCACCGCCTTCCCCTTCTCCGCCACGACACCGGCCACCTCGTGGCCCAGCGTGAACGGCAGGGGAGTGGGGAAGACGTCGGACAGCTCGCCGTGGAAGGCGTGCAGGTCGGTGCGGCAGACGCCCGCGCCTTCCACCCGGACGACGACGTCGTCGTCGCCCTGGAGTTCCGGCTCGGGAACCTCCGCGACGACGGGCATGCGCCCGTACTGCTCCAGACGAACGGCCAGCATGGTGCCTCCTCAGGCAGAGATCAGGGACGGGTACGGCCGGCGGGCGCCGGCGCGGGTCAGGGAACGGCCGGCGGGTTGGCTGCGGCCGGCAGGGTCATCGGGACGACTGCGGAGTCGGCCTCGGATGCCGGCGGCGGGACCAAGCCCGCGGCGATCGCCAGGTCCACGGTGGGAACGGCGGATCGCGCGGGCAGGACCCGCTCAGGGATGAACAGGACGAACCCGCCGTAGACCACCAGAGCGACCAGCGACGCCGACAGGAAGCTGAGGTCGATGCCGCCGGCCGCGTTCGACCAGGGGCCGACCACGAGCGGCGGGGTGTTGGCGAACAGCAGCCCCAGGATCACGGCCGGCGCCCAGGCGGCCATCGCGTAGAAGTTCCAGCCCCGGGTGAACCAGTAGGTGCCCCCCGTCATCCCGACGTTGAACACCTGCAGGTCCTCGGGGACGTAGCGCCCGCGCAGGGCGAGGTGGCCGACCACGTTGATCACCAGCCAGGGGGCCGTGATGACCGTGAGCAGGACGGTGAACGCGGACACCAGGCTGAGCGCATTCCAGACCAGCGCGCCGAGGTAGACGAGCCCCAGCCCGACAGCGCTGACCACGAGCGTGGCGTTGACCCGGCTGAGGCGCGGGATGAGCGAGGACGTGTCCAGCCCGGTGCCGTAGAGGGCCAGCGACCCCTGGCCGAAGCCGCCGAGCAACCCGACCAGCACGATGAGCACGGCGTACCACGTGGGCGAGACGTTGACGACGCCGACGACGAAGTCGGTCGTGCCCGGCTCCATCATGCTGGTGAAGAAGGCGGCGAACAGCAGCGCGAACCAGCAGCCGAGGAAGATGCCGCCGCTGGCCCACACGGCACCGCGCCGCGACAGTGACGTGGGCAGGTAGCGGGCGTAGTCGTTGGCGAACGGCCCGTAGGAGAGGGCCAGCGAGGCCGAGGTGACCATCGCCAGGATCCAGGTCGGCCAGAAGCTGCCCAGCAGATACTGGCCGCCGGCGTAGCCCGGGTCGAAATCGGGCAGCTTGACCAGCACCCCGACGACCAGCAGGACGGCGACCACAGGGGCGATCAGCTTCTGCGACGCCACGAGCGTGGCGTGCCCGATCAGCGCGAGGACGACGGTGATGGCGCCGATGAGGCCGTAGGCGATCGCGAACTGCACGTTGCCCTCGGGCAGCCCGAAGAGCCTGTTCGCGCCGGCGACGACGGCCTGCCCACCCGTCCAGACGGCGAGCGCGTAGAAGCCGATCGCGATGAACAGGACGACGCAGGAACCGACGAGCCGACCGACGACACCGAAGAAGGCGCCGCTGCTGACCGCGCTGTTGGTGCCGGTGCGCGGGCCGAGCAGGCCCATCGGACCGAAGAACACCGTTCCCAGCAGGGTGCCGACGGTGATCGCCCAGAACGCGGCCCACCAGCCCAGGCCGAAGAGGATCGGGAGCGCGCCCAGGACGATCGTGCCGAAGCACATGTTCGCGCCGAACCAGACGGCGGCGACGTCGCGGGGCTTGCTGTGCCGGTCCTCGGGGGGAACGAAGTCGACCCCACGGGTCTCGATGTGCCCGACCTCGTCGGTCGGGCGCACCGCGCTTCCGGTGCTCGGGTGGGCCATCGGTTGTCTCCACTCCGCAGAGGGCTAGAGGTGTGGCTCACGCTGAGGGCGAGAGCACGGACAATGTCGAGCACGCGGGGAGGCCGGCGACAGTGGCCGAAAAGCCACAGCTGGGTCGCTGCCCGGATCCGGGTGCGGGGAGGTCAGGGGTCGGGCAGAGCCTGTCGTGGCGCTGCGCTCCCGGTCGCAGGCCCCTCGATCCAACGGATGGCGCGCACGGGGCACTCGTCGATCGCCTCGGTGACGGCGGGGACGTCGGCCTCGGCGACGTCGATCTGCAACGCCTGCGCGAACCCCCAGTCGTCGACGCTGAAGTGCCGGGCGGCCAGATCGGTGCAGACCAGGTAGCCCTGGCACTTCACCGGATCGACCCGCAACCTCATCGGGTACCTCCCGCGCTCGGCACGAGCTCACGGGCCCGTGCTGCCGGTACGCCGTCAGCGGCCGCCTCGTCGTCCGCAGGCAGCGAGACGAACAGGTGGCCCCATCGCGGTTCGCCCGGTTCCCGGCGACACTGGTCGCACCCCGACGCCAGGTGCCGAGTCACCACCTGCGGATGGGAGCGCAGCAGCGCGCGCAGCAGGACGGCGACCGCGTCGGGCACCGCGCAGGCTCCGCGGCCCCGCAGCTGGGCGGCCCACCGCGGCAACAAGGCGGCGTAGTTCACGCCCTCGCGCGGGTCGGCCAGCTCGGCGAGGGTTGCCGCGATCGCGCTCGTCGAGGCCATGCACATCCCGCACTGGCCCGCGTTGTGGCGGGCGTAGTACGCCACGACGTCGGCCGTCGTGCGGACGGGGCAGGCCGGTGGTGCCAGGAGGTGCAGGGAGCCGCAGCCCAGGCTGCCGCCTCGGCGCAGCACTCCCGGGTGGCTCAGCTCGAGGTCGGGCCACGCGGGGAGGATCCCGCCGAAGAAGCCGCCGACGAGCACGTCGATGCCGGAGTCGGCCCGGCCGAGGTGTTCGGACAGGAGCGCACCGAGGGGGAGGCCGGTCGGGAGCTCGTACAGCACGGGGGAGCGGCCGGCGCCCGAGACGGTCGCGAGGAACGTGCTGCCGCCGTCCTGACCACCGGGCAGTCCCGCCCGCGCGATGCAGGCCAGCGTCTCCACGTTGAGCACCAGCGTCGGGGCGCCGCCGACGCCGACCTGGAACGGGCGCGGCGGTTTATCGGTCGGCCGAGCGATGCCGGTGGTCAGTGCCCGCACGACCGCCGTCTCCTCTCCGGCGACGTAGGTGTCCTGGGCCGTGAACACCCGGAGCTGCGGGCCCCGGGCAGGGAGATCCAGCTCCGCGATCGCTGAGGCCACCGACTCCTGCGCGGCGCGGTCCGCCACGTACACGTGCGCGACAGGAGCGTCGAGCGCCTCGGCGACCGAGAGCAGGCCGTCGAGCACCAGGTGCGGTCGGTACCGCAGCAGGTAGCGGTCCTTGACGCTGAGCGGCTCACCCTCCGCGCCGTTCGCCACCACCACGGGTGGGACACCCGCGCGCGCAGCGCCTGCCGCGACGGCCCGGATCTTGGTGAGCGCCGGGAACGCGGCCCCGCCGCGGCCCAGCAGTGCGCCCAGGCCGGGGGAGGAGGCGAGCCGGCTCAGCCGGTCGGCGCCGTCCCCGGCGGGCCGGCGATCCCGGTGACCGCCGCGCGCCTCGTAGGCATCCCGGTCCTCCCGGGCGAAGGGATCGCGCCCGAGCAGACCGTCCGCCAGGCCAGGCCACGGGCGGGCGGCGGAGAGGGTGGTGGGGACGGGAAGGGGTGGTGCGACCACGGATGCGCTGGCCTCTCGACGGACGGAGCCGGTCACCGGCTCGCTGGGATGTGCACCCCCGGGAGCCGGCGACCGGGGCCGCGGGGGCACCCGGTCGCCGGCGTGCTCGCCGGGGGCAGCCTGGTCAGTCCGGGAAGGAGAACTGGCCGGTGCCCTCGATGAAGCCCATGACCCGCACCGGAGCGCCGGAGAGGAGGTCGCCGTCCGTCTCCGCGGTGCTGAACTCGAGGTCGACCGGGATGGTCCCGGTCACGCCCTTCCACGGTCCGGTGCCGCCGTCGAAGGTCATCGTGCCCTTGTCGCGGCCGTCCTCGATGAACCAGTCGACGTGGCCGATGAGCTGGTCGCCGGTGCGCAGGTCCTCCATCGAGACCGCACCCCAGCCACGGGGGACCGAGCCGTCGGCCGCCACCTCGTCCTGGCCGGTGAAGAGGGTCCGGAAGTAGTACGGGTCCTCCTCGTCGACCGTCAGCTTGACTGCCATGTCCGCCTCGTAGCCCACGATCTTCATGTCGCTGCCCCGCAGCGGCGCCTGCCGGCCCCACTGGGCGAAGCCGCCCGAGACCCATGTGACCTCACGCTGTGCCATGTCTGTGCCTCTCTCCATGTCTCCGACGGGTTGGGTCTCAGTCCGCCAGCGGCAGGCGGGTGGTGAGGTACTTCTGCAGCTGCCAGAGCGGCTGCTCGTGGGCCTGCAGCAGGCCGCCCTCGGCGAACTTCGACCGCGTCGAGCGCTGCACCGCCTCGTTGACGCTGGCGTCCTGGGTCTGGACGAGGCGGAGGAAGTCCGTGGCCTCGCGCATCTTCTCGTCGAAGTCCGGCACGCCCCGGTGCTCCCTGGGCACCATCAGATGCATCTCCAGGCGGTGCGTCTCCGGCCCGGTGGGCAGCGAGCGGAACCAGAAGGTGATGTCCGGCCCGGGTGCGATCAGGTAGGCGGGGAACTTGGCCAGCAGCAGGGTGTGCGACCGCTGGAACGCCGACAGGCCGGTCTTCGCCGGCAGGAACAGCGGGTGCAGCAGGTGGCCGTCCTCCTCGCCGATGGCCACCTCGGTGCCGGCCATCATGCGGCCGAAGTAGTAGTCGGAGCCGAAGTAGTCGCCGCGCTGCACCCGGCCCAGCCGCCACAGCGGCTGCAGCACGTTCTTGTGGATACCGATGTGGTGGTAGCACTCGAGGAAGTTCTCGATGACGATCTTCCAGTTGACGACGGACTCGCCCCAGTCGATGACCGACGCGATCTCCCACTCGTCGAAGTCGTAACCGTCCTGCAGCGCCTCGATGGCGCGCATGTCGAACGGGATGTCGGTGTCGTCGTCGAGGTTGATGAAGACGAAGCCCTGCCAGATCTCGCTGCGGATCTCGTGCAGGCCGTTGGCGCTCTTGTCGAACCCGGGCCGGGAGGACATCTCCGGCGCGCTGAGCAGGCTGCCGTCGAGCCGGTAGGTCCATGCGTGGTACGGGCACTCGAACCGCTGGACGCAGCCGCTGACCCGCTCCTCCGGGGTGCGCTCCCCACCCATCAGATCCGCGTAGCGGTGGCGGCAGACGCGGGAGAAGACCCGGACCCGGTCGTCGGCGCCGCGGACCATCATCAGCGGTTCACCGGCCAGGTCGAAGCTGCGGTAGCCGCCCTTCTCGGGGACCTCCTCGACCCGGCCCACGCAGATCCAGTCCTTGCGCCAGATGTGCTCGAGCTCGTACGCGTAGAACTCCGGGTCCCAGTACGCCTGCGCTGGCAGCGCCCTGCTCTCTTCCATCGGCACCACCGCCTGCTCGCTGATCTGCCGCACCAGGGCCTGCACACCGTCCGCCACCGGGCGGCTCAGAACCTCAGTCACCGGAGAACCTGCCTCTGCCGAGTCGTCGACGCCGGCGTCGGGAGCGACGTCGGCCTGGGACGACGCTAGGACGGGGTGACGGACCGCACAGTGGCGGAAAAGCCACAACTGCGAGTCCGGCGGCGCTACGGGACGAGCAGGCCCTCGCGGATGGCGCGGGCCACGGCTCCGGACCGAGAGGCGACGCCGAGCTTGTCCATCAGCCGCTCGACGTGCGCGCGCACGGTCCGCGTGGTGACCACGAGCTGCTTGGCGATCTCGTCGTTGGTCCGGCCGGCGGCCAGGTGGGTGAGCACCTCGAGCTCCCGGGGTGTGAGCCGGTGCATCTGGTCACTCAAGGTTGCGGTCAGGACGACGACGCCGTCCCGGCAGCGCAGAAGTCGGCAGCGGAACCAGGTACCGCGCTCGTCCAGCCACGTGAACGACGTGTCCTGCTGGTTCGTGTCGAGCACCCGGGAGACGGCGCGACGCATCCTCGACCCGGGGTCGGCGATCCAGTCGGGCACGCTGCCCCGGAGCCCGGTCACCCGGCCGTCGGGCAGGAGTGCGACGGCGATCTCCTCGTGCGCGAGGACCGAGGCTGCCCAGCGTGCGTCCTGCAGAGGGTCCACGAGATTCGCCAGCACCGCTGACACGCATCCGACCGTCGTGAGCGCCTCGTCCGAGGGCGGGGTCCGCGCGTCGTCCATCGACATGATGAGGAAGCCGACGTCCCGGCCGTCCGACGCCATCAGGGCCACCAGGAGACCCTCCGGGTAACCCGCGGGCCGGAGGTGATCGGCGATAGGCCGCAAGGTCAGCGGGTCGAACGGGAGATCACACTCGCGCAGCGGCCAACCCCGCAGCTTGAAGGCGAACGGCTCCAGCATCTCGCTGCGGAACTCCGAGCCGGTCATGTACTGGGCCAGGTCGGACGAGTAGCCGGACAGTGCCAAGGGACGCGACGCGCCGCTGACCACATCGGAACCGACGAGCATGACCGCCTCGTACGGGAGCACGGTGCGGAACTCGTCGAGGATCGTGTGGACGCGTTCCTCGCGCGTACCGCCCCCGGAGCCGATGTCGGCGACCGTCGCGATGGTCTGGAGCGCGCGTGCGCCGACGAGGGTCGTGACCCGCCGTGGTCCCGCGATCGACGTCATCGGCTGTTCCCTCCGGTGACAGGACGATCGCAGGATGATAGAGGCTTCAACCAGGATTCGGGAGCAGGATCGGCACATCGGGACCTGAGCGTGACCAGGCGCCTGGTCAGAGGACGTGGATCAGTGGGTTGGCGGCCAGTCGTTCGCGGTCGAAGAGCCACCGTCTGCGGTCGTCGTCCCACCGCCATGTCCCGGTCGTGAGGGCGAGGGTGAAGAAGTCGAAGAGCTCCTCGAGGGAGCTGACTCCCAGGGGGACCGGGGTCACGCGAGACATGCGGAGCAGCCGCGCGCGGGTGTCGGCGTTCTCCGGTGCGGCGCAGTCCACCGCGAGGATGTAGCCGTTCCCCGCGCGGAAGAGCGGGAGCCAGCCGGCGCCCCACACGTCGTCGTCGAGCGAATCGGGATCCGCCTGGAACTCCTCGAGCGCCATCTCGCGACGTGCATCCCGCTCGCGGAGCGCCTCGTCCAACGGCAGCGGGAGCCAGTGACCGATCAGCCAGGGTGCCTGGACACGCGTCGGCGGGCGGACGCCGTCACGCGCGCGGAAGTAGTCGCGGACCTCGTCCGGGAGGGAGAGCCCCGAGGGGCGGAGCAACTCCTCGATCCGGTCGTCGTCGAGGCCCGGGGCGAAGGACTGGTGGCCGACTGCGGTCACCAGGGCGCGCTCGAGTTCCACCAGGCTGCGCACGCGGTTCCTCCGGGGCGGTTGCGAGACCGGCCGGCGTCCCGGCCGAGGCGATCGTCCGATCACCTGAGCGGGAACGTAGTGGAACGGGCGAGCTACGGCGGTCCCTGACCGTGCCCGATCTGGCGCACGGCCGTTTCAGCGGCGCCGCCGTCCTGACGAACGAGGAAGCCACGTCGTTTCCCGCGGGCAGCCTCACGGGTGGTCAGGGCACCATCCAGCCCAGCACCGGGGTGGACTGGAGGACCACCAGCACGCACATGATCAGCAGCAGCACGAGGCTCCACCCGAAGACCCGGCGGAAGATGTCCCCCTCGCGCCCGGCCATCCCGACCGCGGACGCGGCGATCGCCAGGTTCTGCGGGCTGATCATCTTGCCCAGCACGCCGCCGGAGGAGTTGGCCGCGGCGAGCAGCAGCGGGTCCAGCCCGGCACGGGCAGCGGTCTGCACCTGCAGGGCGCCGAAAAGGGCGTTCGACGAGGTGTCCGAACCGCTCACCGCCACCCCGATCCAGCCGAGGATCGGGGACAGGAAGACGAAGAACCCCCCGGCCCCGGCCAGGAACGCGCCGAGGCTGGCGGTCTGCCCGGACAGGTTCATCACGTAGGCCAGCGCGAGCACCGCCATGACCGTCACGATCGCCCATTTGAGCTCCGCGTAGGTGCGGCCGTAGGCAGCCAGGGCCCGCCGCGCCGGGATCCGCAGCACGATCGCGGTGAGGATGCCGGCGATGACCAGCAGCGTGCCCGCGGCGGGGAGCCAGTTGAACGCGAACGTCGTCGTGGAGATCGGCTTGCCGCTGCTCGAGACCACGTGCAGGCCGGGCCAGGCGAACGGCGTCGTCCACGGCTTCTCCGCCAGGGCGGCCTTCACCGGGCCGAGGTTGGCCAGCACGAACAGCACGATGATGATCGCGTAGGGCGCGTAGGCGCGGAGCACCTCGGCACGGGTGTACGGGAGTTCGCCCGCACCGTCGGCCGGCGGTGCGCCCCGGTCGCGCGGGCCCTGCCGGCCCGGGGCGCCACCGAGTTCCTCGCCGGCGGTGGCCCCCACGCGGCCGGAGGACGGAGAGACGCCGGCGGCGTCGCGCTGCGCCGCTCGCGCCGTCCCGGCGGAGGCCATCGCGTGCTCGGGCACGTGGTCCCGGCGGCCGCGGACCATGAGGACGACGACGGCCGCCGACACCAGCGCGCCGATGATGTCGGTCAGTGGCACCGAGACGTAGTTCGACGCGAGGAACTGGGCCGCCCCGAAGCTCACCCCCGCGGCGAGGGCCGGAGCCCACGTCTCGCGCAGACCCCGCCGGCCGTCGGCCACGAAGACAAGGATCAGCGGCACGAAGGCGGCCAGGATCGGCGTCTGCCGGCCCACCATCGCGCCGAGCGTGTCGACGGTGAGCCGCGCGTCGGGATTGGCGCCGGAGGTGACGGTGGCGAGCGCGGTGATCGGCGCGGCCAGCGCGCCGAAGGCCACCGGGGCGGTGTTCGCGATCAGCGCCAGCGCGGCGGAGCGCAGCGGCGTGAACCCCACGGTCATGAGCATGACCACGGTGATCGCCACCGGGGTGCCGAAGCCTGCCAGCGCCTCCAGCAGGGCGCCGAAGCAGAACGCGATGATGATCGCCTGCACTCGCAGGTCCGGGCTGACCTTCTCGAACGAGCGGCGCAGCAGGTCGAAGTGCCCGGACTCGACGGTGAGGTTGTAGACCCAGATCGCATTGATGACGATCCAGAGGATGGGGAAGAAGCCGAACGCCGCGCCCTCGGCCGCGCTCAGCAGGGTCAGCCTCACCGGCATGCCGAAGGCGGCGATCGCCACGACGATCGCGATCGCGAGGGACACGAGGCCGGAGATCCACGCCTTGACCCGGAGGACGCCCAGGAGGACGAACAGGGTGACCAGCGGGATCGCCGCGCAGAGGGCCGAGAGCCCCAGGGATCCGCCGACCGGGTCGAGTACCTGCTTGAACACTGTGCTCACCTCGCTGCTGAGGGGCTGGGAGTGGACCGCCGGAGGACCGGGCTGGGGGAGCGGGTTCAGGGGGCGACGAGGGCGCCGGCCGGAAGGCCGCGAATGGAGGCGTCGAGCACCTCGATCGTGTGCGCCATCGCGATCCGGGTGCCCTGGCGCCGCATCGCCGAGGCGACCTGCATGAGACAGCCGGGATTCGCCGTCACCAGCAGGTCCGCGCCGGTGGAGGTGACGTTGCGGGCCTTGCGGTCGCCCAGCTCGCGGGCCGGCTCGGGAAAGAGGATGTTCCAGATGCCAGCGGAGCCGCAGCAGAGCTCGGCCTCGGGGATCTCCCGGAGCTGCAGCCCGGGTATCTCGCGCAGCAGCGACCGGGGCTGGCTGCGGACGCCTTGGGCATGCCCGAGGTGGCAGGCGTCGTGATAGGCGACGGTCACCTCCAGCGGGTGCCGGGGCGCGACGCTGCCGAGCTCGGCGAGGAACTCGGCGACGTCGCGCACCGTCGTCACGAACCGGGCGGCCCGCTCCGCGTACACCGGGTCGTCCTGGAGCAGGTCGGAGTACTCCTTCATGCTCGACCCGCACCCGGCCGCGTTGACCACTACCGCGTCGACCCCGGCGGCCTCGAAGGCGTCGATGGTGCGCCGGGCGTAGCGCCGCGCCTCGTGCTCGCGGCCGTTGTGCACCGACAGGGCGCCGCAGCAGCCCTGGGCCCGCGGCACGATGACGTCGCACCCCTCGGCGGCGAGCACCCGGGCGGTGGCCGCGTTCACCCCCGGGAAGAACTCGCCCTGCACGCAGCCGGTCAGCAACCCGACGACGGCCCGACGCGTGCCGACGGCGGGCACCCGCTCGGGCAGTGGCTCCCGCCGGGTCAGCCGCGGGGCGAGATCGGACATGACCGCCAGCCGGGGCGAGGTTCGCTCGAGCACGCCGCTACGGCGCACGAGGCGCTGCAGCCCGGTGGCCTGGTAGGCGCGCAGCGGACCGCGCATCAGCCGGAGCCGGCGCTTGTGCGGGAAGAGGGCGAAGATCGCGCCGCGGAGCAGGTGCTCTCGCCGCGTCCGATCGCCGCGGCGCTCGATCTGGGCCCGCGTGGCCTCGATGAGCTTGTCGTACTGGACGCCGGAGGGGCAGGCGGTCACGCAGGCCATGCAGCCGAGGCAGGCGTCGAAGTGCTGGATCATCGGGGCGGTCATCGGCTCGCCCTCGAGGCCCGACTTCATCAGGTAGATCCGCCCGCGCGGGGAATCCATCTCCTCGCCCCACAGCGTGTAGGTGGGACACGTCGGCAGGCAGAAGCCGCAGTGCACGCAGTCACCCACCAGCGCTGCCGACGGTGGTCGGTGGTCGTCGAAGGCCCCCGGCATGCCGAGCGGGACCGCCGCCCCGACACCTGTGCGTTCCGGCGTGGTGGTCATCAGATGCCTCCCACGAAGCGTCCGGGCGCCAACCGGCGCTCGGGGTCGAACTGGTCCTTCACACGGCGCATGAGGTCCAGAGCCGGTACCGGTCCCCACACGTCCACGGCCGCCTTGACCTGGGCCGGCGCGTCGACGACCACCAGTGCGCCCCCGAGTTCGATGGACACCGGCCGGACCCGCTCCACCACGGCGCGCACCGCGGCGGGGTCCGTGTCCGGCGGCAGCGCGCCGTAGAGGACGCCGGCACCGGCCGAGCCGCGCAGATCCAGCCGGGCGCCGGTCTCTTGTACCGCGGTACGGGCGACGGCGAGCACCCGCGCCAGCCCGGAGAGGGCGAAGGTGACCTTGAGCGCCGTCGGGCGCCTGTCGCCGGCCCGCGCCGCGAGGTCTGCCCACGGGAAATACCCCCAGCCCGGCGGCGGCTGGTCGGCCGCGACGGCCCCGTCACCGAGCAGGCGGAGGGCAGTGGCGGTGCGCTCCTCGATCCCGGCCGGGGTGCCCTCCAGCAACACGCCGACTGTTGCGGGGCCGTCGGCCGGCCGGTCGACCTCCAGCGCGGCGGGGACGACCTGTGCGTGCAGCACCGCCTGGACCAGGCGCTGGGCGTCCTCGGGTCGCTCGGCGGAGGCAGTGACGTACCGGCGCGCCGTCGGAAGGGGGTGCAGGCGGAACACCGCCCGTGTCACGACGGCGAGCGTCCCGAGCGAGCCGATCACCAGTTTGCCGAGGTCGTAGCCCGCGACGTTCTTCACGACCCGGCCGCCTGCGGTCGCGACGGTGCCGTCGGCCCGCACGACCGTGACGCCGATGAGCAGGTCACGGGCCGTGCCGCTCATGACGCGGCCCGGCCCGCTGAGGTTGGTGGCCAGAGCGCCGCCGACGGTGGACGCGCCGACCGGGTCGTCGATGGCCAGCCGCTGCCCGGCCCCGGTGACCGCGCGCTGCACGTCGGCCAGCGGCGTCCCGGCCTCGACGTCGACGATCAGGTCGCCGGCGGCGTGGTCCAGAACGGTGGACATGCGGGAGAGGTCGACCACGAGGTCGGCCCGCTCGGGCGGGCGCCCCCAGGTCAGCTTGGTACCGCGGCCCCGGGGGATGACGGCGAGGTGGTGGGCGGCCGCCGCCCGCAGCACCTCGGCGACCTCTGCCGTGGACCGCGGCCGGGCCACCAGCGCCGGCTGCACGCCGTCCACGCCGTCCTCGGCCGTGGCCTCGACGACGTCGTCGCAGACCGAGGCGAGCGCGGACCGGGCGCCTTCGAGGTCGACGTCGGCCGTGGGGGCGGCCATCAGAACGCCTCCGCCAGGCCGGCCTCCACGAGCGGGTGGGCGCCCTTGCGGCGACCAGGCACCTCCCCGCAGAGACGGGGTGTCGGGAAGATCTTGCCCGGGTTGGCCACACCTCCGGGGTCGAAGGCGCAGCGGACCAACTGCATGGTGTCGAGGTCCGCGTCGGAGAACATCCGTGGCATGTACGCGGCCTTGTCGATGCCCACCCCGTGCTCCCCGGTGATCGAGCCACCGTGGGAGATGCAGAGGTCCAGGATGGCGCCGCTCACCTTCTCGGCCGCCTCGCCCGCGCCCTCGACGGAGTCGTCGAACAGCACGAGGGGATGCAAGTTGCCGTCGCCGGCGTGGAAGACGTTGGCCACCCGGACGCCGGAGGACGACGACAGCTCCGCGATGGCGCGCAACACCTCCGGCAGTGCGGTCCGCGGGATCACGCCGTCCTGCACGATGTAGTCGGGGCTGATCCGGCCCACCGCGGCGAACGCCGACTTGCGACCCTTCCAGATCAGCGCCCGCTCCACGGGATCGGTGGCCACCCGCAGCGCGAACGCGCCGTTGTCCCGGCACAACCGCTCGACCTCGGCCAGCTCGTGCTCGACCTCCGCACGGGCACCGTCGAGCTCGATGACCAGCACCGCGCCCGCGCCCGCCGGGTAGCCGCAGTGCGTCGCGGCCTCCGCCGCCTCGATGGCCAGCGCGTCCATCATCTCGATCGCGGCGGGGACGATGCCGGCGCCGATGATCGCCGAGGTCGCCGCGCCGGCGTGGTCGGTCGACTCGAATCCGGCCAGCAGGGTACGCACGTCCTCCGGGAGCCGGACCAGCCGGACAGTGACCGCCGTGGCGATCCCGAGGGTTCCCTCGGAGCCGACGACGGTCCCCAGCAGGTCGTAGCCCGGCGCGTCCGGGGCAGACCCGCCGAGCTGCACGATCTCGCCCTGCGGCGTGACGAACTCGGCCCCGAGCACGTGATTGGTCGTGAACCCGTACTTGAGGCAGTGCGCACCGCCGGAGTTCTCCGCGAGGTTGCCCCCGATCGAGCAGATCTGCTGGCTGCTCGGATCGGGCGCGTAGTAGTAGCCGGCCGGGGTAGCGGCCCTGGTGACATCGAGATTGATGACGCCGGGCTCGACGACGGCCCGCTGGTCCTCGGGCCGCACCTGTCGGATGGCGCGCATCCTGGCGGTGACGATCAGGACGCCGTCGGCCCGGGGCAGGGCCCCGCCGGACAGCCCCGTGCCCGAACCTCGGGCGACGAAGGGCACGCCGTGCTCGGAGCAGGCGCGCACGACCGCCGCCACCTGCTCGGCGGTCTCGGGCAGCACCACCAGAGCGGGGGTCACCTTGTAGTTGGTCAGGCCGTCGCACTCGTAGGTGCGCAGCCGGATGTGGTCGTCGACCACCCCGCCCGGTGGCAGCGCCGTCCGGGCTGCCGCGATCACCGCCGCCATGGCCGCGGGGTCCGGCCGGTGGGACCCGGTGGCCTCCGTCGCCTCGGGTGGGGTGGGGCCGGGAACCGGTCCCGCCGTCGTCTGCGTGCCGTGCGTGACGCTCATGTCCGCACCTCCCGGTCGGCGGGCCTCGGTTCGGTCAGGGCATCCGCTCGTAGGCGGGCAGGGTGAGGAAGTCGGGGTACTCGTCAGCCAGCGCCATCTCGGTGAACAGTGCCCGCGCGTCGTCCCATCGACCACCGGCGAACGCGTCGCCTCGCGCCTCGGCGATCGCCGCCATCTCCTCGTCGACCAGTCGATCGACCAGCTCGTGCGTGACCGTCTCCCCGTTCGAGAGACGCACGTCGTTGTGCAGCCACTGCCACACCTGGCTGCGGGAGATCTCGGCGGTGGCGGCGTCCTCCATGAGGTTGTTGATGCCGACCGCCCCCGAGCCGCGCAGCCACGACTCCAGGTACTGGATGCCGACGCTGATGTTGCTGCGCAGCCCGGCCTCGGTCTTCTCACCCGGGGTGGACCGGACGTCGAGCAGTTGCTCGGCGGTGACGTGCACGTCCTCACGCTTCCTGTCCAGCTGGTTCGGCCGGTCACCGAGGACGCCGGTGAACACCTCCGTGCAGAGCTCCACCATGCCGGGGTGGGCGACCCACGAGCCGTCGAAGCCGTCGTTCGCCTCGCGCTCCTTGTCGGCCCGGACCTTCGCGAAGGCCTGCTCGTTGACCTCGGGGTCCTTGGACGGGATGAACGCGGCCATGCCGCCGATCGCGTGGGCGCCGCGCTTGTGGCAGGTGCGCACGAGCAGCTCGGTGTAGGCCCGCATGAACGGCACGGTCATGGTCACCGAGTTGCGGTCGGGCAGGAGGAACTCGTCGCCGCGGGTCCGGAAGGACTTGATGACGCTGAACATGTAGTCCCAGCGCCCGGCGTTGAGCCCGGCGGAGTGCTCCCGCAGCTCGTAGAGGATCTCCTCCATCTCGAAGGCGGCCGGGTAGGTCTCTATCAGCACGGTCGCGCGGATGGTGCCGCGAGGGATGCCGAGGAAGTCCTGGGCCAGGTTGAAGGCGTCGTTCCAGAGCCGCGCCTCGAGGTGGCTCTCCATCTTCGGCAGGTAGAAGTACGGGCCGAGCCCGCGGTCGATCTGCTTCTTACCGGAAGTGGCCAGGTAGAGCGCGAAGTCGACCAGGCTGCCTGACGTCGGCTCGCCGTCCACGGTGATGTGCTTCTCCGGCAGGTGCCAGCCGCGGGGCCGGACGACGATGGTGGGCAACTCCTCATCGGGCCGCAGCGTGTAGCTCTTGCCCTCCGGCGAGGTGAAGTCGATGGTGCGGTCGAGGGCGTCCTTGAGGTTGAGCTGGCCGCCGATCACGTTCTCCCACAGCGGGGTGTTGGCGTCCTCGTGGTCGGCCAGCCACACCTTGGCGCCGGAGTTGAGCGCGTTGATCGTCATCTTCCGGTCGGTGGGCCCGGTGATCTCCGCCCGCCGGTCGACCAGGCCGGGCGCGGGTTCGGCCACGCGCCACGAGTCGTCGTCGCGGATGTGCGCGGTCTCCGGGAGGAAGCGCAACGTGTCACCGGCGGCGAGTGCGCGCAATCGCTCCTGCCGAGCCGCCAGCAGGTCGAGTCGACGGCCGTTGAGCTCGCGGTGCAGAAGGGCGACCAACTCCAGAGCGGGCCCGGTGAGGACCTCCTCCTGTCGGTCCTGAGGTGCCCCGCTGATCCGAAGCCCGGTCACATCCTCGATAGTGCTCATGTCCCTGCTCGACCCCTCGCTCTGGTCCGGGCCGGCTGCGCAGCGGTCCGGACACCGGCCGTCTTCCGCGTCGTTGAACTGAACGTGCTTCGGCGGCAAGTATCAAGAGGCTTGACGGCGAGGGCAACCCGCCGGAGCCAACCGCGGACAGCTACTGCGCGACCGGGCCCTCGACCCGAGCCGGGGAGCACCGCACACGCGCCCAGAAATGAACGACGTCCGAGGGGCGGGACGCGCGGACCGGCCACTCATCCGGCCTGGCTGGTACCGGAGGCCGAGTGGCTCCCCGGGCTCTCCGGGCTCTTCTGGCTCTCCGGGAGGGGGGCCGTGGGGGCGCGTCCGGCCTGACGCCCACCCGGACGTCGTCCCGCCGCTCGCCGCTCGGTCGTCGCTTCGCCGGACGCGCCCGCGAGGAGGACCCTCGCCCATCGGCGGTCCGGGTCCTGTCCGACGAGGATCGCGTGGACGAACAGGGTCATCGGGACCGCGAGGATCGCGCCGATCGGGCCCAGGACCACGGTCCAGGCGATGACCGACAGGAACGAAAGAGTGACGGAGAGGTTGACGGCATCCCCGACGAACACCGGTTGCACGACCGACTGCAGGACGAAGTTGACCACGGAGTAGACGACGATCACGAGCAGCCCAAGTGCGGGGCCGCCGACCAGGAACCCCAGCAGTGCGGGTGGCGCCAGCCCGAGGAAGAACCCGATGTTCGGCACGTAGTTGGTGAGGAACGACAGCAGGCCCCACACCAAGGGCAGGGGAATTCCCATGACGACCAGCGCCACGGTGTCCACCACGGCGACGGCGAAGCCGAAGACCGACGTCACCACCAGGTAGCGGCGGGTATTCCGCGCGAAGCCGGCCAGCGCCGCGTGCAGGTGCGCCGTGCGCGGCACCTCGGACAGCCGCTCCGGCACCCCGGCCGCCTCGGCGGTCATGAACAGGGCCGTCGCCAGCACCAGGACGAGCGCGCCGATCGTGCCGGCCAGGCGCGACAACAGGCCGGCGAGGGCGGAGAGGACGGTCGACGGCTCGACCGAGCGCAAGGCCTGCTCGACCTGCTCCGGGCCGAACCCCAGCCCCTTGAGGGTGTCCCGCAATCCGGCCAGCGCCGCCTGCCACTGATTCGCGTACTCGGGCAGCACGGTCGCCAGCTGCCCGACGGAGACGAAGAGGGCGATGCCGAAGAGAATCAGCCCGCCGTCCACGACCACGACGGCGATCGCGACCGCCAGGCCCTTCCGCATCCCGCGCCGCACCAGTGCACCGATCAGCGGGTGGACGACGACGGTGAGAACGAAGGCGAGGAGGACGGGCCCGAGGATCGGCGAGGCCGCGTGCACGCCCCAGAGCGCCACGGAGCTGCCGGCGACCCCGAGCACCACGGTGAGCCACAGCGGAAGTGGGCCTCGGTTCTCGTGGTCGGCCATGCCGTCCAGGCTGGGCGTCGCCGACACTGCGGGCGTCACCTCGGGAGGGTGAGTAGAGCGCTCAGTCGTAGACCACGGAGGAACGCACCAGCAGGTCCTGCACCGAGCGGTTCTCCCAGCTCACCAGCACCCACAGGACGCCCGGGAGGAACACTGTGCAGAGCACCGCTCGTACAACCGCGCGGCCCCAGCCCAGGCGGGCGCAGCCGTCGTCGATCACGCGCAGCCCGAGCATCCGGTCGCCGTAGGTCCCGCCGACCACCGACCACGTGACGGCGAAGTAGACGGTCAGCACGCACAGCCCCGCGACGATCAGCGGCGTCAACGAGGGAGCGGGGAACCGGAACCGTGTCGGGGACAGCAGGAACCGGGTCGCCGCGAACACGACGTAGCCACCGGCCAGGGTGAGTGCGACGGTCGCGACGTCGACGACGTTCGCCAGGCAGCGCGTGACCACACCGGCGCGGCGGCCACGGACCGCCGCCCGGGCCGTGTCCATCGCGATCGTCGGCTGCGGGGCGTCGTGCCATGGGTACGCGGTGCCCGCCGGTGGCTCGGTCGCGCGGGTCACGCGGGTCACGCGGGTCACGGTGTGCCGCCGGGGGGACGGTCCGCCAGCCCGGTCGCCGTCCGCCGCGCGCTCCGGTGCAGCAGCCGGTCGACGACCCGCTCGACGGCGCGGTCGGCGTCCACCCCTTCGTCCCGCACGCCGCGCACCATCTCGGCGGTCACCGAGCCGGTCGAGACACGGAGCAGACCCGGCAGGTCGATCTCCTCGACGACGTAGCGGGCGAGGCCGGCGACGTCCGTGCGGGCGATGACCCGGTCCACGTCCACCCGGTCGACGGCGCGGTCGAGGTCGACGCGGTCGACGACGGCGTCCAGGTCGACCCGGTTCACGGCGCGGTCGAGGTCGACGCGGTCCACGACCGCGTCCAGGTCCACCCGGGCCACGATCGCGTCGAGGTCCACCCGGTCGACGACCCGGGCGACGTCGACCTTGTCGACCAGGACGTCCAGGTTCAGCCGGGCGGCGACGGCGTCCAGGTCGAGCCTGGCGGCGATGGCGTCCAGATCGACCCGGTCGATCACGGCGTCGATGTCGACCCGCGCCACCACGGCGTCCACATCGAGGAGTGCGGCCAACCGGTCCAAGGGCACGAAGTCGCGGACGAGACTCGGGATGTCGAGGCGGGAGAGCACAGCGCGGGTCACGTCGGGCACCAACTCGTCCGCCGCCATTGCCAGCGCCCGGACGGCAGCCGAGGCCGGGCGCGCGAGCACCCGCACCACCGGTCGGGGAAGCACCCGACGCAGGACCGGTCCGTGCCCCGTCACGGACACGTGGGGGAGGGGGCTGCGACGGGTCCGGACAGCTCTCTCCACGACGTACCGGGCGAGCGCCGCCGTGACCGCCAGGACGGCGAAGGCCGCCTCCACGGTGTCGCCTGACGCGCGGCCGTCCGGCCGCACTCCGTGTGCCCGCAGCGGGCTTGACGGGCTGGAGCCGTCGGTGCGCGACGGGCCCATCGGTGGCGGCTCGTCGATCCCCGGCTCCACCGGCCTCACGGCCACCGTGACGACTCTTCCGTTGCCCGCGTCATGCGGCCCCCTGGTCCGTCGGAACAGTCAGGATCGGGCCGCCGAGGGGCGTCCTCCCTCATCCGAAACGGGTGAGCCGGTCCGCCAGCGCTCCGGCCATCCTCGCCGAGGAGCCGATTCGGCCCTCCTGCGGCTCTGATTTCGACGTGCCGTGACCTTCGCCCCTGACCGGGTCGCGGCTGCTTGGTGATTCTTGGTCTGGGCGGACGTGAGGCTGCGACGAACGGAGAGAAACCCACGAACGCGATCCAACGCCGCACCCTGGGGGCATCGCATGGCACAGCCGGTCACCGCGGAAGGCCATATACCGATGGGCGCGGGGGCCGCTTCCGCCGAACAGCACGGCATGGCCTTACTGGCGTCGAAGCTCGCGCCGCCCAATCCGGCGCACGCGACCGTGCCCCGGCAGCGCCTGATCGGCCTGCTGACGCGGTACGTGCAGGAGTCCCCGGTCACTCTGCTCAGCGGCCCCGCCGGTTCGGGCAAGACCGTGCTGGCGGCCTCCTGGTGGCAGGACCAAGCAGCGGGGCGGTCGATCGGATGGCTGACCCTCGACGACTACGACGATGACGCGGCCACGTTCTGGGGCTACGTCGTCGAGGCCCTGTCCGGCGCCGGCTTGCCGCTGTCCGAGGCGCCTGCACTGGTCCCGGGGGAGCCGCCGCCCGGCTGGTTGATCCCCCGCCTGATCGCGGACATCGCCTCGTGCACCCGGCCGCTCGTGCTGATCGTCGACAACGCCGACCACATCACCGACCGTTCCATCATCGCCGGCCTGGATCTGCTGGTGCAGAACACGGGCAGCCGGCTCCGGCTGGTGCTGTGCGCTCGGGCCGACCCCCTCCTGCCGCTCCACCGGTACCGGCTCGCCGGAACGCTCGCGGAGATCCGCACCGACGAGCTGAGCTTCACGCCGGAGGAGACCCGCGATCTGCTCACCGCCATGGGCGTGCCGGTGACGCCGGACGTCGCGTTCGCCCTGTGTGCGGAGACGCAGGGCTGGGCGGTCGGTCTCCGGCTCGCCGCCGCCCCCTTGAAGCAGGGCGTGCCGCCGGAGCGGCTGGTCACCTCCCTGGCGCACGACGACGGCAGCGTGGCCCAGTACCTGTTCGCCGAGGTCCTGGCGGGCCAGCCCGCCAGCATCCGACGCGTCCTGCTGCGGGCCACCGTGACCGGGGAGCTGTGGCCCGACCTGGTCGACCGGCTCTGCGGCCGCAGGAACGTCCGGCGTGTGCTCGCGGGGCTGGCGCACGCGAACGCCTTCGTCGAGGAGTCTCCCGGCACACCCGGCGGATTCCGCATCCACCCGCTGTTCCGGGAGATGCTGCAGGCCCAGCTCGCCTACCAGCACCCGGGGGAGCTGGCCGGCCTGCACCGGAACTGCGCCACGTGGTACGCCGAGGCCGGCCGGGTACCGGAGGCGGTCGGGCACGCCGTCGCCGCGGAGGACTGGGGCTTCGTCAGCCGCCTGCTCATCGACGACCTGTTGGTCGCCCGGCTGCTGGCCCACGGGACGGACCCGGCCCTGCGCGGGATGCCGGCCCTTCCGCCCGGCCTCCGCGCTCCCGACGCCGCGGTCATCCGGACGGTCGTCGCACTGGCTGCTGGGCACGACCCGGCGTCGTCCTCCCTCGCGGCATCGATGCGGGCGCAGAAGGAGGGCGACCGACTCCCGTTGCGCGTCTCGGCCGCCCTGGCCGCCCTGACGGCCGGTGCGGAGACCGACGTCGAGCCCGCTGCGTTCCTCGCCCGGGTCGACGATGCCGCCGCCCTGGTCGCCGAGCTCCCCGACGAGGAGGGACGGGCGAGGCGCGAGTGCGCGGCGGTGCTGAGCGACCTGCGTGCGCGCGCGACCCTGAGAACGGATGCCCCCACCGGGCAGCTGCTCTCGGTGCTGCGGGCCGCAGCGGCCGCGGCGCAGACCGCGGGGTCCCGCCGGCTCCGTTGCCGTGCGCTCGGCAACATGGCTCTCCTGGAGGCGCTCGAGGGACACCTGACCCGGGCCACCCAGCTCGCGGGGGAGGCCGAGGCCATCGCCGCTGAGGAGTGCACGGGCGAGACGGCGCGCGAGGCGGCCCCGGCGACGGCGCTCGCGTGGGTCCACCTGCGCCGATACGCCCTGGTCGAGGCGTGGGAGTGGCTGGGGCGGGCCCGGGCCCGGGCGCGGGAGCGGACGCCCGGACCCGACGCGGTGTGGGCCGGCCCGCTGGACGGCGTGCTCCAGAGCCAGCAGCTACGGCTGCGGCACGAGTACGCGTCGGCGGAGCAGATCCTCCGTCCCCACCTGCAGGGACCGCGCCTGCCGCGGTGGGTCGCCGCACAGGTGATCACCGAAGTGGTCCGGCTGGCGGTGGCCTGCGGGCACGTCGAGGAGGGCCTGTCCATCCTCATGGACAGGAGCCACGACGAGCCGTGGACCCTGCGCCTGCGCGCGACCGTGGGCCTGCTCGCCGGTGATCCCGCAACGGAGGTGCCGGCCGGGGCCGAGCCCTCGGCGTCCCCCGCCGAGGCGGTGGAGTGGACGGTGATCCGGGCGTGCCAACTGCTGGAGGCCGGCCACGTTCCCGCCGCGGCCGACGAACTCGCGGCGGCGCTCGAACTGGCGCGCCCGGAACTGCAGCGCTGGCCGTTCGTCGACACCCCACCTCAGGCGCGTCGCCTGCTGCGCACGCACGCCCGGCTGCAGGCACCCGGGACATGGCTCAATCCGTCGAGCGGGGCCCAGCCGCGCCCTGCCGGAAGCAGCGGCCCGGCGGCTCTCGCGGGCCCCGAGGTCGTGCAGGAGCTGAGCGACCGGGAGATGGAGGTGCTCCGCCTCGTCGCAGACATGCTCGCCACGGCGGAGATCGCCGCAACCATGTTCATCTCGGTGAACACCGTACGGACGCACATCCGCAGCATCCTCCGCAAGCTGGGAGTGAGCCGGCGCAACCAGGCGGTCCGGAAGGCCAAGGAACGCGGCCTGCTCTGACGGCCCGCTGCACCACCTGCGCCGTGGACGAGGCACGGCTCCCGCCGTCCCGGCATCGTTCCGTACTTCAGCAGACAACCCCACCTCGGAGTGGGGAACCACGGAGGTCGGTAGCCATGGAGTTGGCTCGAACCCGGTACGAGGTCCGGGTACGGACGCTGGTCAGCCAGGAGGCGCTCGCCACATTCCGGGTCCCACTGAGACCGACCGCCGTGCCACGGAAGACGACGTACCGGCTGTGCGTCCCCGCCGACCGCGACCTCTCCGAGGTGCTCAACCGGCTCACCGAGCTCGACGTGCAGGTCCTGGAGATCCGCCGGTGCCCCGAGCCGCGGTCCCCGGACCGCGGGGCGGCGCCGGTCCGGCAGGAGGCAGCCCGGCAGGCGGTCAGCGATCCCGACGGCGTCGTCGTCGCCTTCCGTGCTGCGGGCGGGCCCCGCCCGACGGGAACGGATCCCGCGCCGGGCGCCCGCCCGACCCCACGCCGGCCGGGGCCGGACCCCACGGGGGGGCCGTCAGCCGGCTGAGGCGAGCCGCCTCAGGTGCACGAGGCGGCCGAGGCATCCCTGCGCGCCCGCGTTCATTCGATGCGGACGATGCCGCGCCGCCGTCCCCGGCTCCACTCTCGTGACGCACACCAACCAGGTCTCGTCCGTCCCGTCCGCAGATCGCGGGCGGACCGGGACCGCAGGCCGGACCTAGGAGGGCAACGACATGGCGGACACTTCGCACCGCACGGCGACCGACACCCGGTATGAGGAACCGACGGCGTGGACCGGCTGGGTGGTATTCGGCGGGGTCATGATGATCATGCTGGGCGCGTTCCAGATCATCGAAGGACTCGTGGCTCTCTTCCACCAGGGGTTCTACCTCGTCGGCCCGCAGGGCCTCGTGGTCGACGTGAACTACAACACCTGGGGCTGGGTCCACACCATCATCGGGGTCGTCGCCATCCTCACCGGCGTGGGGCTCCTGGCGGGGAACATGGCCGCCCGTGTGGTCGGCATCGCCGTGGCCTTCCTGAGCGCCCTGGTGAACCTGGCGTTCATCTCGGCCTACCCGGTGTGGTCGACCATCATGATCACCCTCGACGTCATCGTGATCTACGCGATCATTGTCCACGGGCGCGAGCTCAAGGCGGACTACCGCTGATCACGGCCACGGGTGACCCACGACGGCGATCCCGAGCGACGGAGGCCCGCCTTCCGGCGGGCCTCCGTCGTCGTCCCTGGTGCGGAGTAGCCCGACCGACCGCATGACGGGGGAGGCCTTCCCGCGTCGTCGTCCGAGCCGGTCGGCTGACCGCCCGCTTCCGGCTACAGCAGCCGGGAGTTCCAGTCCGGCTCGACGGCCGCCCAGTCCTGCGCCCACCGGCGTTCCCGGTGGGCGTCCAGGGCGCGGCAGAGCATCCAGTACAGGGTCCAGGTCGCCAGGGGCACCCCGATCAGCGGCAACACGCCTATGGCCGCCGCCGACGACGGGATGCCGGCCCGGTTGAGCGGCGCCCCGGTGAGGGTGCCCTCATGGTCCACCCACACCCGCACCGCCGTTCCGACAGCGGTGCGGGGCGGGACGGCCACGAGGCCTTCCCGTGACCCACCACGGGGCAGGGACCACACGGCCCGCGCCCCCACGGTGATGTAGGCGCCGTCGGCGTAGTCGCTGCTGCCGCGCGGGGGGCCGGGCGCGTTCTCGACGAGGACGGCGCGGGTTCGGAAGCGATCCGCCGCCTCGGCCGCGGCCACCCCCTGCAGGTCACCCGCCGCGGCAGTCGCTGCGGCCACGGCGAGCGGCGGGGCGGGGAGGAAGGACAGCACGACGACGAGCCGGCCGATCACCTGGACCCGGTCCGAGCGGCGCTTGAGCGGCCCGGAGCCGAGGGTGAACCGGCGCAGCGACCGGCGGATCGGGGTGTCCTTCGGTGCGGCCATCGGGTGGCCCTCCCGTCCGGGGGGCGTGTCGTGGGCCGGGGCGAGAGGCCGTCAGCCTCAGACGAGGACGCGCCGCTTCAGCTGATCGAACTCCTCCTGGGTGATGGACCCCCGGTCCAGCAGTTCCTTGCCGTGGGCGAGCTCGTCGACGCCGCGGTATCCGGGGGCGGCCACCGAGCGGATGGAGGCGTCGGTCTCCTGCTTCGCCTGCTCGACCTGCCGGACGTTGCGGTCGCCCATGGCGCGTCCCTGCGTGATCAGGTAGGTGAGCGAGCCGATCAGCGGCAGGACGAGGACGAAGACGATCCAGCCGGTCTTGCCTCAGCCGGAGACGTCCTGCCGGCGGAACAGGTCACCGAAGACGGTGATGATCAGCCAGAAGTACATCATCAGCGCGAAGAAGATGACGAAGGTCCACAGCAGGTTGGCCAGCGGGTAGTCGTTGGCGGCCGAGATCATGGTCCACCTCCGGGAGGGAATGCTGTCCGGCTCAGGATGGGCACCGGGGCGCCGGTGACCATCGTCCTGCTCGGATGACCGCGCCCTTCCCGTCCGTGAGCCCGCGCGGAGGCCGCGGAGCCAACCGGGCGGCCTCATCCATGGAGGAGGAGGCAGGCGGCGCTCCCGCGTACCACGCTCCGGCAATCGGATCGGAACGGCCGGCGTCCGGAGGCTTGGCGCCGTGGTCGTCCGGCTCGCTGATCGGCTCCGGAGGTGGGCACCGCTCCGAAAGGCGCCCGCCCGACCGAGCCCGAGGGAGCGCGCAGATGGGACGTCGGGTGTACGAACTCCGAGTGCGTGGACCGGTCCCGGCCGAAATCCTCGAGGAGATCGGTGCGGAGGACTTCGGCGAGGAGCCGCCGCTGACGATTCTGCGGACCGAGCCGACGGATCAGCCCGGCCTGCACGGAATGCTGCAGCGGCTGCAAAGCCTGGGCCTGGACCTGCTCGAGGTCCGCACGACCGGCCCGGAGCCGTCCGACGCCGGGCCGCCTTAGCCTCCGGAGGTCCCCCGAGCCTCCGGACGCCCGCCGTCCTACCCACGTCCTGACCGGTCCGCGCCTCAGGGGAGCGTGATGCCCGATGTCCCCGATCCTGACAGGGCTGTTCGCCGTCCTTCTCGTCTCGGCGACGGTGGTCGCGCTGACCGCGTGGGGCCGGGTCCGTTACGCCCGCCGGCTGCCGTCCTTCCGCTGCCGGGTCGGCCCGCCGACCTCGCGGTGGCGTAGGAGCCGCAGGCGGTGGCGCGTCCGGTACACCCGCGCGGCCTGGGTCGACAACGTGCTCCTGCTCCGGTCCGGCATCCTGCGACTCTGGCTTTCCCCGCTTCCGGTCGGCGTCGCCGGTGACGTGACGCTCCAGTCACTGGAGCCGGATCAGGTGCGCGGGCTGGGGCCCCGACCGGTGGCCCTGCGGTTCTGTCTGCCCGACGCCGGCGAGGTGGAGATCGCCGTCGCCGCCGAGTCCGCGGACCGACTGGTCGGCCCCTTCCTCACCGCCCTGCCGGGCCTGCCCGACGCGCG
>JAODNN010000182.1 GCA_025465355.1 Blastococcus sp.
AGCCGCCAGACGCCGAACCCTTCACCCATGTCCGAGTTGAGGTCGATCCGACGTCGGGGAGCGGTCACCGCGGCAGTCTCTCGCAACGAGCTGGAACCGATGTGACGACATGGTGATATGTCGACAAGGGGTACCGGTTCACGAACGGACGGTATGCGGTCCTGTGACTGCGTCATCCCACGCGTCATCCCGAGTGCGGTCCGGCGTGGCCACTCGGGCTCCGGCCGGCAGCGGTGAGCTGGGTGACGAGCGTGACGGCGTGCGGCAGCTCCATCCGGCCCGCTCAGAACGGCGGCGGATCGTCCTCGACTGGAGCGGGTTCGGGCGGTGCTGCTCGCATCCGCTGATGTTCGGCGAGCAGGCGCAGGCCGGGCGGCCGCGTGGTGCGGATGACGCCACTGGGCGTGGTCACCGTCAGGACGCCGTCGCAGCCCATGACGAAGGACCACTTCCGGCCGTGGGTCTTCAGCCGGTGGTGCCGCCGGCAGAGGCAGCACAGGTTGGCACAGTCGGTCGGACCGCCGGCGGCGTGTGCGAGCACATGGTCCAGGTCCGCCCAACCCGACCGGTTGCGGCAGCCGGGATGTCGGCAGGTGCGATCCCGGGTCGTCACGAAGCGCCTTTGGGCGGGCGTAGGTGCATACCGGTCGACCGGCGGGGGCCGGTCGAGCACGGAGCACGTACAGGTCGCGTCCGGATGCTCAGGGCAGCCCCGACGAGCGAGCCGCTCGAGTTCGTTCCGCGTCACCGTGGCCCGGAGTTCCCCGGACCGGGGATCGACGAGGGCGATGTTCAGGCTGCCGGCCGTGGGTGGCCTCAGGCCGCCCGGGCACAGCGCGTCAACCTGCTCGAGCAGGTCGCGCAACCCGGCCGCCGTGATCGGCTCCCCGTTCACCTCCGCGGTCGGCTGGGGCTTCCCCGACCCGTGGTGTGCGCCCGTGAGCTCCGATGCGCCGGCCCCTGCGGTGGGATTCCGCAGCGCACTCAACGGCGCCACCACGGTCAGCAACGCCGTGACCGGCGGCCGGGAGGCGTCCCAGGGGCGGAACACCAGGTCGGCCAGCATCCCGACCCGGAGCTGCCCGAGCCGCCGCTGATCACCGGCGTCCTTGGCCAGCCGCGCGTAGGTGTCGATCGTCTCCCGGATCGCGGCGGCGAGTGGATGGGGACAGAAGACGCTCAGCTCGGTCATGCCGTCCGGTCCCGGACACAGGACGACGTCGGCCTGGCGCTCCGCCTGCTCCCTCCGACGATCGGCGGCCCTGGCATCGCGAGCCAGCAGTTCACGGCGGGCTGCCGCACGTAACGCCCGCACGGACATGTCCGCCGCCCCCGGCAACACCGCCTCCTCCACCGCGGTCACGATGGGCGGCGGGGTCTCCCGGGCGGCCCAGCCGAGTTCGGCCGCCAGTGCGCGCGCCCTCGGCCAGTCCAGCTCGCCCGCCGCCAGCGCCTCCCAGGTGGCCGGCAGGCGAGTGAGCAGGGTGGTGGCCGTGTCTGCCAGCACCGTCGCCGCGGTCCGCGAGCAGTTCATGATCGACGCCAGCTCATCGGGGAAGAACTCGGAGATCCCCACGGCCAGAAGCTCGTTCTCGTCGGCAGCTGCACCCGGTTCCCCCCGCCGGCGATCGAGGGAGGCCGGGCGACGGGCGGCCAGCTGCATGACGCGTTCGACCCGGTACGCCGCGATCACCGCCTCGACCTGGGTGGTCCGCTGGATCTCCCGGGCGAGCTCCGCGTCGGTGAGCGCTTCTCCCGGCAGCATCTCGTGCAGACGCATCGGCCGCTCGGCCACCCCCGGCGGCAGTGCGACGTCTGGAACCGGGGGGCACAACTCGGCAACGGTGACGCCGACACCGAATGCGGACCCCGGGAACATGCGTCGAACATACGTACGGGGTACGACAGTTCCGGGTGCCCCGGCGAAGTCGTCATACCCGGGTGCCAGGGTCGGGGCGTGCGCATCGAACCCTCGCCGTCCGGTCCCGAGCTCGCTCAGCTCGCCGCGTTCCTCGACTTCCAGCGGGAAACCGTGCTGCTGAAGACCGAGGGGCTCTCCGCCGAGCAGCTGGCCCAGCCGCTTGCGCCGTCGTCCCTCACTCTCGGTGGCCTGCTCAACCACCTGGCCCTGGTCGAGGACTCCTGGTTCCGGGTCAGGTTCGCCGGACTGCCGGACGACGAACCGTGGGCCGGAATCGACTGGGACGCCGACCCCGACCACGAGTTCCGCACCGCAGCAGAGCTGGCCCCCGACGAGCTGCGCCGGCGCTACCGCGAAACCTGCGCCCGCAGCCGGGAGGTGGTCACCGCGGCCGACAGCCTCGATCAGCTCTCGGTGGCGAAGCAGAGGAACGGCGAGCACTTCGACCTGCGCTGGGTGCTGCTCCACCTCATCGAGGAGACCGCCCGCCACGCGGGGCACGCGGATCTGCTGCGGGAGGCGGTCGACGGCACCGTCGGCGAGTGAGGCGTGTCAGGGCAGCGGTTGGAGGCCGACCCGCTCGCCGGTCAGGATGAGCGGGTCGCGGAACGCGTCCTCGGGAACCACCGGCACACCCGACCAGCTCAGTCGAGGACGGTGGCCGGCCCCTCCACCGGCGCGCCGGCTTCCAGCCAGCGCAGCAGGGTGCGGGCACCGAATCCGGTGCCGCCCTTCACGATCTCTGCGTCGTCGGAACCGGCGCGCGCCGGGCCGGCGACGTCGAGATGCGCCCAGGGCAGGTCGCCGGCGAACGGCCGCAGGAACAGGGCCGCCGTCGTCCCGCCCGGGTTGCCCGGCGCGTTGTTCGCGTCGGCGACCGTGCTCTCCAGCAGGTCCCCGTACTCCTCGGCGAGCGGCATCCGCCACAACGGTTCACCGGCGTGCGCTCCGGCCGTCCGCAGCGCGTCGGCCAGGCCGTCGGACGTGGCGAACAGCCCGGCATTCTTCGTCCCCAGCGCGACCTTCATCGCCCCGGTGAGTGTCGCGACGTCCACGAGGACGGTCGCACCGAGCTCCAGCCGGGCGTAGGCCAGGCCGTCGGCGAGCACCATGCGACCCTCGGCGTCGGTGTTGAGCACCTCCGTCGTCCGGCCGCCCACATGCCGGACGACGTCCGAGGGGCGGTAGGAGGAGCCGCTCACGGCGTTCTCGGCCGCGGGGACGACGGCCGTGACCGCGACCGGCAGCCCCAGTCGGGCTGCGGCGTCGACCGTGGCGAGCACCGCGGCGCCACCGGCCATGTCGGTCTTCATCTCCCGCATGCCGGCGTTGGGCTTGATCGAGATCCCGCCGGTGTCGAACGTGATGCCCTTCCCGACGAGCACGGGGTGCGCCGCGCCCGTCGTCGGAGGCCGGTAGCTGGCGACGATGAGCCGCGGCGGGGTCGCCGAGCCGCCACCGACCGCCAGCACACCGCCGAAGCCTCCCGCGCGGAGATCGTCCGGGCCGAGCACCGTGACGGTGACGTGCGGGTGCTCGGCGAGCCGGTCGACTGCCTGCTGCGCCAGCCACGCCGGGTTCTTGACGTTGCTCGGCATGTTGACCAGGTCGCGGGCCCACGCGACGGCCTCGGCGCTGACCCGCCCGGCGCGGGCCGCCGAGGTCACGGCCGGATCCCCGGCATCGGCGACGACCACCGCGACGGAGTCCAGCCGCGGCGGAGGCGGCTTCGACGTCATGCGGAACCGATAGCCGGCCAGCAGCACCGCCTCGACCGCGGCGCGGATCTCGTCGGCCCCGGCGGGCGCCGCCGCGCTGTCCAGCGGCAGGACCAGGCGGCGGGCGCCGTGCTCGGCCAGGGTCTGCGCCCGGCGCACCGCGGTCGCGACGTAGGTGCGCAGGTCGGGGAGCCCACCCTCGCCGATGCCGACGGCGACCACGCTGCGCGGTCGGCGGCCCGGGATGGGGACGTTGGTGACGGTGCCGACCCGGCCGGTGTTCCCCGTGTCGGCCAGGGCGCCGCTGAGGAGCTCGGGACTGACCGGCGGAGCCGGCGCGGTGAGCCACGCGGGCAGTTCGCTCCCGCTGCCGACCGGCACGGCGAGGACGTCGTCCGGTCCCAGCACCGGCAGGTCTGCCAGGACGTCGACCCGCGGGAACGGCGCGGCCCCGGCCGCCGGCAATCTGCCGGTGGCCGGGGCCGTGTCGTCCTGCGCGGGGCTGCCCGGAGGCAGGCTCGCGGGGGTGTTCAGCTGGTTGCGCCCTTCAGTGCCTCGGACAGCGCCGCCGCCTCGTCGGGTGACAGCTCGACGACCAGGCGACCGCCCCCTTCGAGCGGCACCCGCATCACCAGGCCGCGCCCCTCCTTGGTGACCTCGAGGGGACCTTCACCCGTGCGCGGCTTCATGGCCGCCATGCGTGCCTCCTTCGCCGGCCGCAGCACTCCTGCCGTAGCAAGAGGTGATGCGGCATGTGTCGATGCTGTGCGCTCCGGACTCAATGATCCCGTATGAGCGGCTCAGGTCCAACATCAGCCCCTGTCGGGCCTGTGTCGGCCCGTGCCCGGAAGCAGCCGGCGACGTGGTCGTCCACCATTCCGGTGGCCTGCATCAGCGCGTAGGCGGTCGTCGGGCCGACGAACACGAAGCCACGCCGCTTCAGCTCCTTGGCCATCGCCGTGGCCTCCGGGCTCGTGGCCGGCACCTCGGCGGAGGTGGCCGGCCGCTGACGGGGCCCGCCCGGCGCGAAGGACCACAGCAGGGACGACAGCCCGTCGGGCAGCTGCTGGGCGGCACGCGCGTTGCGGACGACGGCGCTGATCTTGGCCCGGTTGCGCACGATGCCGGCGTCGGCCATGAGACGGGCCTCGTCCACGTCGGTGAACTCAGCCACCGCGTCGATCGAGAAGCCGGCGAAGGCGGCGCGGAACGCCGGACGCTTGCGCAGGATGGTGATCCACGACAGCCCCGATTGGAAGGCCTCGAGGCTGAGCCGCTCGAACAGCTCGTCGTCCCCGTGCAGGGGCGTGCCCCACTCCTCGTCGTGGTAGACGACGTACTCCGGGGCACTGTTCGCCCACGCGCACCGCTCCTGATCCACAGTGCCGACGGTAACGGCCACCCCTGACAGTCCCGGACGCCGTCACCGTGACCTTCGCCCCGGGGTCAGGGCACGGCGGCGTCGAGGTCGGAGAGCTCGGAGGGCTCCGTCGCGACGGAGCTGCGCCGGGTGGCGAGCACGCATCCCACCAGCACGAGCGGCAGGCCGACGGCGATGCCCAGGGTGAACGGCTCGTTCAGCAGCAGGACGCCGAGCAGCACCGCGACCGCCGGGTTGACGAACGTGATCACGAGTGCGCGCTGCGGCCCGACCTCCCGGATGAGCGCGAAGAACAGCGCCAGTGCCGCCGCGGTGCAGATCGCCCCCAGCGCGACGAGCGACAGCAGCGCGGACGATGACGCCGTCGGCAGCCTGTGCAGCTCGGGGATGGCGAACGGTGCGTAGACGACCGCCGTAACCACGAGCGCGACAGCACTGGCCGCCACCCCGGGCACGTCGGGCAACGCCCGGGTGACGACCATCGGCCCGGTGGCGTAGCAGATGACCGTGATGGCCACCGCGACGATGGGCAGCAGCTGCGCACCGCCGACGTCCAGTCCGAGCAGGGCGGCGATGCCGACCACACCCAGCCCCATACCCAGCAGCCGGACCGGCGTCAGCCGCTCCGGCTCGCCGGACCAGCGGGCGGCGAGCGCGGCCACGAAGGGCACCGTCGCCACGAGCAGCCCGGTCAGCGAGCTGGACAGGGACTGCTCGGCGTAGGGGAGCAGCAACCAGGGCGCCGTCATCTCCAGAACCGCGAACAGGAGCAGCGCCCGCCAGTGCCGCAGCACCGGCCGCAGCTGGCCGCGGGCGATCGTCCACGGCAGCAGGATCGCGGCGCCGACGACGCAGCGACCGAACACGACGACGATCGGCGACACCTCGCCCACGGCGACCTTGATCAGCAGGTACGGGATGCCCCAGATCACCGACATCACCAGGAAGAGCATCCACCCGCGCCGGCTCACGTCCGTCGTCCCGCGGCGTGGATCCTTGTCGTCACCCGGTCATTCTGGCGCACCGGCTACCGGCTCCCGCCGGGACTCGGGAGCTCAGTCGGTGCGGCCGGCGGCGACGCGGGCGAACCGCGTCAGCGAACGCCGGATGCCGAAGAGCACGAACGGTCGGACCAGCACCCACCCCGCCTGCGCGAGCAGGCCGAGTGGCCCCCACGGCAGGTACAGGCGCTCGGTCCAGACGAAGGTGGCGAACTCCCCGCGTGGCTCGATCTCGAAGATCCCGGGCCCTCGGATCAGCCGGCCCGTGTGCTGGACCTCCACCAGCCGCGGCGGGTCCCACTTCGTGATCACCATGGTGTCGAGCAGGCCGATGCGCCGGCCGCCCGGCAGCGGCAGACCGGTGCGCGCGGCCAGCCGGCCACCCACCCCCTGAGCCGGTCCGTCCACGGTCCGGACATCGGTCGCCAGCATCCAGTCGCCCTGCCCGGCCCAGTCGGTGAGGACCTCCCACACCCGCTCGGGTGGGGCGTCGACGTCGATGCGCTCCACCACGTCAGGCATGCCGGTCCCCTCGTTCGTCGTCCTCGGTCTCGTGGCCGGCCTTCTGCGGATCAGCCGGAGGGGCCTCGCGCTCACACAGCCGTGCCCGCAGGGCGGCGATCTGCTCGTCCCGCTGGTCGAGGGTCTCCGCGAACTGCTCGAGCAGCCAGTCGACCTCGGTCATGCGGTACCCGCGGAGGGCCACCGAGATCCGCAGGGCCCGGACGTCGTCCGCGTCGACCGGGCGATCCTCGGGCAGCTCCACCGGCGACCGGTCCAACTCGGCCGGCGGCTGGGTCTCACCGCGCCCGAGCAGCACAGACGCCCCGAGGAACAACACCCCGCTGACGACGAGGACGCCGACGACGACGCCGAGGAAGGCGAGCATCAGGCTTCGATCGGACCCTGCCCCGGCGGGACGTACTGCATCCCGCCGCCACCCTCACCGGCCTGGCGAGCGGCATCAGCTGCCTGGATCACCGCCATGACCTCGTCGATGTCGTCAGTGACGGTGAACAGCTCGAGGTCGGACTCGTTGATCGTCCCGGTGGTGGCCATCGTCGAACGGATCCAGTCCACCAGCCCCGACCAGTACTCGGTGCCGAAGAGGATGACCGGGAACCGGGTGACCTTGCGCGTCTGCACCAGCGTCAGCGCCTCGAACAGCTCGTCGAGGGTGCCGAAACCGCCGGGGAGGATGACGAAGGCCTGGGCGTACTTCACGAACATCGTCTTGCGCACGAAGAAGTACCGGAAGGCGATGCCGACGTCGACCCACTCGTTGAGGTCCTGCTCGAACGGCAGCTCGATGCCCAGGCCGACCGACATGCCGCCGGCCTCGCTCGCGCCGCGGTTGGCCGCCTCCATCGCGCCCGGACCGCCGCCGGTGATGACCGCGTAGCCGTTCCTCGCGAGCGCCGCGCCGATCTGCACCCCCGCGGTGTAGTGCGGGTGGTCCCGCGGGGTGCGGGCACTGCCGAAGACGCTGACCGCCCGCGGAAGCTCGGCGAGCAGCCCGAAGCCCTCCACGAACTCACTCTGGATCCGGAGCACCCGCCACGGATCGGTGTGCACCCAGTCGCTGGGGCCCCGCCGGTCGAGCAGCCGCTGGTCGGTGGTGGACCCTTGGACCTGCGCGCTCGGCTCGCCCCCGCGGAGCACCACCGGGCCGCGGTGCCGGGTGGGACGGGGACGACGGTCGTCCTGCTCGGTGGTCATGCGCTGCTCCGGGAGAGGTAGGCGGTCAGGGCGTCCTCGACGGGCGCCAACCGGTCGACCAGGACGTGTTCCTCGCGGGTGTGTGCCAACTGGGGATCTCCGGGGCCGTAGTTGACCGCCGGGATGCCGAACGCGGCGAACCGGGCGACGTCGGTCCACCCCAGCTTGGCCCGGGCCGGCCGGCCGACGGCGGCGATGAACTCCGCCGCGGCCGGCTCGGAGAGCCCTGGCAGTGCTCCGCCGGCATTGTCGGTGACGGTGAGGGTCGCCCCGGCGGCCAGTGCATCGGCGAAGACCTCGCGGATATGGGCCTCAGCGGCGTCCTCGTCGCGGTCGGGCGCGTAGCGGAAGTTGATCGTCACCGAGGACTCGTCGGGGATCACGTTGCCCGCGACGCCGCCGGAGATGCCGACGGCGTTGAGCCCCTCCCGGTACAGGCAGCCGTCGATCTCGATCTCCCTCGGCCGGTAGCCGGCCAGCGTGGTCAGCACGTCCGCCTGGCCGTGGATCGCGTTGACCCCCAGCCAGCTGCGAGCGCTGTGCGCCCTCCGCCCCTTGGTCTCGAGCACGGCCCGCAGGGTGCCCTGGCACCCGGCCTCGATCTCGCCGTCCGTCGGCTCCATCAAGATCGCGAGGTCGCCGTAGAGCCAGCCACGCCGCTCCCGCGCCACCCGGCCGAGCCCGTTCTTCGCGTGCTCGACCTCCTCGTTGTCGTAGAAGACGAAGGTGAGGTCGTGCCCCGGTTCCGCGCCGGGGACACCGAACCGGCCGGCCAGCCGCAGCATGACCGCGTCACCCGACTTCATGTCAGTGGTGCCGCAGCCGTAGAGCAGGCCGGCCTCCTCGTCGAGCCGGCTGGGCACGTTGTCGGCGATCGGCACGGTGTCCAGATGCCCGGCGAGGACGACGCGGGTGGGTCGACCGAGGTTGGTCCGGGCCAGCACCGCATGTCCGATGCGCTCCACCTCGAGGCCGCCGAGCCCGCGCAGCGCCGTCTCGACGGCGTCCGCGAGCCGCTCCTCGCTGCCCGACACCGACGGTGTGTCGACCAGGGTGCGCGTGAGCGCGAGCACGTCGGCGGAGAGGTCGAGCTGCGGCGGATTACTCACGGGTCCCGAGCCTAGGGGGCGCCCCCGCCACCGGCCGCCCCGGCGCGACCCACCCTCGGTAGCGTCCTCGCCGTGACTGCCGATGCGCCCGCCACCGTGCCCGCCACCGCGCCCGTCTCCGCCGTCGCCGCGGGACTCGCGACCATCAGCCCGTCGGGCACCGTCCTCGACACCTGGTACCCCCAGCCCACGCTCGGGGCGCCCGAGGGCGCGCGGCCGGGGACGACGCGGCTCGGCGCACTCGAGCTCTCCGGCGAGCTGGGCCCCGACTACGGCGGCCTGGTCCGCCGGGACGAGGCGCGCGGCGTGGAGATCATCGCCGTCCGCACCGTGATCCCGGACCTGTCCGCGCCGCCGGTCGACACGCACGACGTGTGGCTGCGTCTGCATCTGCTCTCGCACCGGCTCATCCGGCCCCACGGTGCCAATCTCACCGGCATCTTCGGACTGCTCACCAACGTTGCCTGGACCAGCGCGGGCCCGGTCGAGGCGGCCGGGTTCAACGTCCACCGGCTGCGCGCCTCCGTCGGGCAGGTGACCGTGTTCGGCGTCGACAAGTTCCCGCGGATGGTCGACTACGTCATCCCCTCCGGCGTCCGCATCGCCGACGGCGACCGGGTGCGGCTCGGCGCGCATCTGGCCGAGGGCACGACGGTCATGCACGAGGGCTTCGTCAACTACAACGCCGGCACGCTCGGGCCATCGATGGTCGAGGGCCGGATCAGCGCCGGCGTCGTCGTCGGGGCCGACAGCGACATCGGTGGCGGCGCCTCGATCATGGGCACCCTGTCCGGCGGCGGCACCGAGGTGATCTCGATCGGCAGCGGGTGCCTGCTCGGGGCCAACTCCGGCATCGGCGTCTCGCTCGGCGACGGCTGCGTCGTCGAGGCCGGCTGCTACGTGACCGGCGGCTCGCGGGTGACCCTGCCCGACGGCTCGGTGGTGAAGGCCCGGGAGCTCTCCGGCCGCGACGGGCTGCTGTTCCGTCGCAACAGCGTGAGCGGCGCGCTGGAGGCCCTCCCGCGCGAAGGCACCTGGGGCGCCCTCAACGCCGACCTCCACGCCAACTGAAAGAGGACCCCGTCCCACTCACCCCTCGCAAGCTCGGGGCGAGCCTCCGGACGGGGCCGGTCAGCGGAGGTTGGCGGGGGCCTCGGCGGGGACGTCGAGGTGCTCCAGCAGCGCAACGGCGAACTCGTGCGGCCGCTCGACGTGCGGCGAGTGGCCGACGTCGGGCAGCACGACCTCCCGGTAGGCGCCGCCGGTCGCCGCGTACCGGTCCAGCACCGACCGCGTCTGGGTGACCATCGGCTGCGGGGCGAAATCGCCGGCACCCGGCCAGCCCGGCACCGCGCCGACAGATCCCAGGAACGCCAGGTCGAACACCGACGTGTCGGAGACGATCTGGTCGGCGTCCCCTCGGATCCAGAGCACCGGCGGCTTGTCGGTCAGGTCGACGATGCCGGAGACGTCGAAGAAGGTCGGCGCCATCGTGTTGAGCACCCCCCGCGTCCCCGGGGCGAGGCCCGGCCAGGCGTCCACCGTCACGGCGTCCCCCGGGTAGTGGCCGGCACCGGTGCGGGTGCTGATCATCGAGGCGACGAACACGTCCTCCAGCCGCGGGTCCAGGGGCAGCGAGCCGGGTGCCACGTAGAACGACCGGAGGACGGCGCGCGGACCCGTCGGGTTGTCGACGCCGGTGTCCCCGGCCGCGAGTGCCGCGACGAAGTCCGGGTTGGCCCCACCGCCACCGGAGCCGGTGCCGTCGGGGTGCACCAGCACTCCGTCGGCGCCGACCGTGCCACCGAACCCGTACGGCGAGATCGGCGCCACCAGCGCCACCGACGAGACCCGCTCCGGCGCGTCGAGCAGGTACTGCAGCACGACCCCTGCGCCCATGCTCCAGCCGACCAGGTGTACCCGGCTCAGACCCAGCGTCTCGATCAGCGCG
This sequence comes from Blastococcus sp., assembly GCA_025465355.1. GTDB lineage: Bacteria > Actinomycetota > Actinomycetes > Mycobacteriales > Geodermatophilaceae > Blastococcus_B. The sequence continues at coordinate 10,801 of JAODNN010000182.1, forward strand.
GCCAGGTCGTCGGACCAGTCGCGGGCACCGCGCGTCGCGTCGAGCGGCAGCGGGTCGGTATCGCCGTAACTGCGCAGGTCGACCGCGAGCACGCGGTGCCGACCGGTCCCGGCCAGGGCCAGCAGCGACTGCTGCCAGAACAGCGCCGAGCTGACGTTGCCGTGCACGAACAGGACGGCCTCGCCGGGCCCCGCGGGGTCGATGCCGTCCGGGTGGAGCACGGACTGGGTCAGCCGTGGCGTGGCCACCCTCGTCGCGGTGATGCCGGGCAGCAGGACGTCGACCATGGATGCTCCTGTGGCTGGGAACTGGCCGCTCACGGTAGCGACGGGCGCAATCCCGCGACAGCGCCCCGGCCCGCCGAGGCACGCTGGGGTGTGCCGCACCCTCGCCTTGCCCACCTACAGTCGCACCGATGACCGCGCCGCCTCGCTCCCCGGGTACCCGGAGTGGCACGGTCGGCAACCGCAGTGCGCCCGCCCGGCGGGCCGCCCGCCGGCGCACCGCCACCCGCCGCCGGCCGGCCGCCCGCCGGTCGGCCTCCCGTCGGTCGGCCCCGAGCGGCCGCCGCATCCCCCGCCGGGGACGCACCGGTATCCGTCAGTGGTGGCCGGGCCTCCTCGTCGCCGCCGCCGTCCTCATCGGGGTGGCCTGGAACAGCGACAGCCGGGGCATCCCGACCGTGCCGGGCCGTTGCGCGCTCCCCGGGTCCGCCCTGGTCGTCACCACGGAGCAGGCGGGCAACGCCGCGATCATCGCGGACGTGGCCCACGCCCGCGGGTTGCCTCCGCGCGCCCTCGTCATCGCGCTGGCGACCGCCCAGCAGGAATCGGGGCTGCGCAACCTCGACTACGGCGACCGTGACTCGCTCGGGCTGTTCCAGCAGCGACCGTCCCAGGGCTGGGGCACGGCCGCCCAGGTGCAGGACCCGGTCTACGCCGCGGGCAAGTTCTTCGACCACCTCATGCAGGTGCCCGGCTGGCACAGCCGCCGGCTCACCGACGTCGCGCAGACCGTTCAGCGCAGCGGCTTCCCGGAGGCCTACCAGAAGTGGGAGCCGATGGCGACGGCCCTGGCCAAGGCCGTACGGCCGGGATCGCCGCGGCTCACCTGCCGCTGAGGTCGCCGTCCCCCGACCGGGAGGACGAGAACTCAGCGGGCGCTCAGGCGCCCGACCGCGGCGGCGATCCGCTCGTCCGTGGCGGTCAGCGCCAGCCGCACGTGCTGGGCGCCGGCGGGACCGTAGAAGCTGCCGGGGGCGCCGACGATGCCGAGTCCCGCGAGCCAGTCGATGGTCGTCCAGCAGTCCTCGTCGCGGGTCACCCACAGGTACAGGCCGGCCTCGGAGTGGTCGATCCGCGCCCCCGTGGCCCGCACGGCGGCCGCCAGCACCTCGCGGCGGGCGCGGTACCGCTCGCGTTGCGCGTCGACGTGCGCGTCGTCGTCCAGGGCCGCGACCATCGCCGCCTGCACCGGACCGGGCACGAGCAGCCCGAGGTGCCGGCGGACCTCCCACACCCGGCGTACCAGCGCCGGGTCACCGGAGAGCAGGCCGGCCCGGTAGCCGGCGGCGCTGGACTGCTTGGACAACGAATGGACGGCGAGCAGCCCGGCGTGGTCCTCACCCGCCACTGCCGGATGCAGCAGCGAGCGTGGTTCGACGTCCCAGCCGAGCGTGACGTAGCACTCGTCGGCCACGACCGGCACGCCGTGTGCGCGGCCCCAGGCCACCCAGGCCCGCAACTGGTCGTCATCGAGCACCCGGCCGTGCGGATTACCGGGAGAGTTCAGCCAGACCAGCACCACTCCGACGGCATCCGCCGGCGGGGTGTCGGTGCGCCGGACCGCCAGCCCGGCGAGCACGGCGCCGACCTCGTAGGTCGGGTAGGCGACCTCCGGGATGATCACCGTCCCGCCGCTGGGCAGGCCGAGGAAGGTCGGCAGCAGGGCGACGAGTTCCTTGGACCCCACGGTCGGCACGATCGACGGGTCGGCGCCGAGCGGATCGGCCACCTCTACGCCGAGCCGGCGGTGCAGCCAGCGGGCCGCCGCCGTCCGTAGCGCGGCGGTACCGAGCGCGGCCGGGTAGCCCGGTGCGTTCCCGGCGGCCGCGAGCGCCTCGGCGAGGACGGCGGGGGTGTCGTCGACGGGAGTGCCGATCGACAGGTCGATCACCCCGCCCGGGTGCTGGGCAGCTCGCGCCCGCGCCGCGGCGAGGGAGTCCCAGGGGAAGTCGGGCAGCGCGCGGGACGTCCCCGGGACCGCGGTCGTCAGTTGTCTTCCCCCTGCGGCGGCAGCGCCGCGACCAGCGGGTGGTCCTTGCCGATCTTCCCGGTCTTGGCTGCGCCACCCGGGCTGCCCAGGTCCGAGAAGAACTCCACGTTGGCGTTGTAGAAGTCCTTCCACTTGTCCGGGACGTCGTCCTCGTAGTAGATGGCCTCCACCGGGCAGACCGGCTCACAGGCACCGCAGTCGACGCACTCGTCGGGGTGGATGTAGAGCATCCGGTCACCCTCGTAGATGCAGTCCACCGGACACTCGTCGATGCACGCCTTGTCGAGGACGTCGACGCAGGCTTGTGTGATCACGTAGGTCACGGTGCTTCCCTCCTGGGGGCGCGCGGGGTGGTCACCGCTGGCAACGCCAGGGTGGATCTTCTCGCCCCTAGTATCACCCGCCCTCCAGGGCCGAGCGCCACGGGCCCACCGCCCGGCGTGGTTCCCCCCGAAGGGGTGGGCGTCGGCGCCTCGCTCAAGCACTGAGGCCCGGTGCCGATCTTGACGACGTGTCACAGGTACAGCCACGCCGCGGAGCCGTCTCGCGGCTGGTGCCACCGCCGGCGTCGCCGTACGACGCCGAGGCGTCCGTCGAGCACCTGCTCGCCCGCCTGCGCGCGGCCGCCGGAGCAACCCGCGTCTCGGTGTGGGTCTACGAGGCGACGACGGACATGGTGGTCCCCTACCGCCAGTCGGTCCGCGACTCCGGCACGGCCGACGACGAACCGCCCCGGGTACGCACCGCCCTCGCTCGGTCCGGCTCACCTTTCCTGTCCACGGTCATCGGCACCCGGCGCCCGGTCATCGCCCGCGCCGACGGGCGCCGGGCGCCCGACCGCGAGCTGCACGAGCGCCGCATCGGGTCCGCCCACGGGGAACCGCTGATCCTCGACGGTGAGGTGATCGGCGTGCTCGCCCTGGAACCGGCCGCCGCCGGCAGTGCGCACCTGCTCCGGCAGGCCGCCCCGAAGCTCGCCCTGGCCGTCTCCGAGGCGTGGACCCGCAGGTCGGAGAAGCGCCGGACGGCACAATCCGAGGTCCTGCTGGGCCTCATCGAGTCCGCCGCCAAGGCCCAGTCCTTCGACCAGCTCCTCGGCGCCGCCTGCCGCCAGCTCGCCGAGCTCGGTGAGGTCGAGCGTGCCTGCGTCTTCCTCGTCGAGGACGGTCGCCTGGTCCCCCGGATGGCCAGCTACGCCGACGGCCGGCGCGACCTGACCACCTGGCGGCAGTTCACCAACGCGCCGGTCGGCCTGCGGTTGGCCGAGACGGTGCTGGACACCGGTGAGCCGATGGCGGCCGACCGCGACTCCGATCTTCTGTCCGGCTGGTGGGTCGACTCCTTCCACATCGCCTCGGCCCTGGCCGTGCCCCTCGGTCGGACGCCGAACCTGGCCGGAGTGCTCACCCTGGACAGCACCGTGCTGCGTCCGTTCTCCGAGGACGTGCGACGCCTGGCGTTCGCGGCCGGTGCACACCTGGGCGGCGTCATCGAGCAGGCACGCACCAGCCAGGCCCGCGCGACCTCCCTGAACACCGCAGGGGTCGTGCGCCAGCTGCTCGTCGACGGCGCGGGTGCCACCGGTGTGGCCGAAGCCGCCGAGGTGCTCGCCCGGGCGGTCCAGCGGCTCGCCGGGACCGAACGCAGCGCGGCCTACCTGTTGGACGGCGACGGCCGCATCGGTGCGGTGCGACACGTGGACTGGGCGGACGCGCACAAGGAGGTCATCCAGCGGCAGCTCGTCGGCCGCCCGGCCACGGATGTGCCGCTGTGGCGGCTGACGACGACGGAAAAACTCCCGGTGTTCGTGGAGGACACCGCGACCAGCGACCTGCTCGACCATCGGCTGGTGCGCGCGCTGAACCTGGCTTCCTACATCAGCGTCCCGTTGCTCTCCGGCGACCGGCTGCTCGGTGTCATCGTCACCGGGTCGGTGGCCCGCCACCGGGAGTGGTCGCCGTCGGTCCGGGACGCCGTGCGCCAGGTGACCCTCGAGGGTGCGCTCGTCGTCGAGAACGCCGAACTCCGCGCGGTGGAGCAGCTGCGTCTCCGCCAGCTCGCGACCGAGGCGCACCACGATCCGCTGACCGGCCTGGCCAACCGCCGACGGCTCATCGAGGAGCTCGAGGCGGCCGTCTACGGCCCCGGCGAGCGCAGCTGCGCGGTCCTGATGATCGACCTCGACCGGTTCAAGGAGATCAACGACAGCTTCGGTCACAGCGTGGGTGACGACCTGCTCTGCCTGGTCGGCCCCCGGCTGCAGCAGGCCCTCCGGCCCGGCGACCTGCTGGCCCGTATGGGCGGCGACGAGTTCGCCGTCCTGCTGCCCGACGCCGACGCCCCCCGCGCCCGGGAGGTCGCCGACCGCCTCGTTGCCTCGCTCCGCGACGCCTTCGAACTCGACGGCATGCCGCTGCACATCGACGCCAGCATCGGCATCGCCCTCTGCCCGGAGCACGGGCGGGACCGGTCGCTGCTGCTGGCCCGCGCCGACACGGCGATGTACGTGGCGAAGCGCGGTCGCCACGGCTACGAGATCTGGGCCCCGGACGGCACCCCGGCCTCCCGGGACCGGCTCGAGACCCTGGAGCAGCTGCGCACGGCGCTGGACAGCGATCAGCTGGTCACCCATTACCAGCCCAAGCTCGACCTGAGGACCGGACGGGTCATCGGGGTCGAGGCGCTCGTGCGCTGGGAGCACCCGACCCGAGGTCTGCTCTACCCCGACGTCTTCCTCCCGCTCGCCGAGCAGGCCGGCCTCATGCGTCGGGTGGCCCTGCGCGTCCTGGAGCTGTCCCTGCGCGACCTGCAGGAGTGGCGGACCGCCGGGCACGACCTCACGGTCGCCGTGAACCTGTCGGTCTCCAACCTGCAGGACGTGGCACTGCCCGACCAGGTCGCGATGCTGCTGGCGTCCTTCGCCGTCCCCGCCGAATCGCTGATCCTGGAGATCACCGAGGACGTGCTCATGGCCGACGCGGCACGAAGCCAGCAGGTCATGGCGGCGCTGCGGCGGCTGGGCGTCGGGCTGTCGATCGATGACTACGGCACGGGGTACTCGTCGCTGTCCTATCTGAGGGCTCTCCCCGTCGACGAGCTCAAGCTCGACCGCAGCTTCGTCAGCTCGCTGACGACCGACGGGCGGGCCGCCGCCATCGTCCGCAGCACCCTGCAGCTCAGCCGGGATCTGGGCATGAGCATGGTGGTCGAAGGGGTGGAGGACGCCGCCACGCTCCGCGCGCTCCGGGTGTGGGGGTGCGACATCGCGCAGGGTTACCACATCGCCCGCCCGATGCCCGGGGAGCAGTTCCCCGGCTGGCTGGCTGACCAGCCTCCGGCTGCGCCGGCCGTCCCCGCCGCGGAACCGACCGCACCCGCGGTGCCCGCCCCCCGCTCCCCCGTCGGCAGCCCCGCGGGACGCCGCCCCTAACGTCGGGGCATGGCCGCCGGCTCCACCCCATCACCGCTCGCCGTCCACCACCTCGAACGGCTGGCCGCCCGTAGTTGGCGTGGTCTCGAGGAGGAATGCCACGGCGACTGGGTGCTGCGCGCGGGTGGTGGGTTCACCGGGCGGGCCAACTCGGCGCTCGTCCTGGGCAGGCCACCGGAGCCGCTGCCGGATGCCGTGGCGACGGTGACCGCGTGGTACGCCGCCCGCGGGCTTCCGCCCCGCGCACAGGTCCCGATTCCGGGCGGCGAGGCCGCCGACGAAGCGCTGACCGCCGCCGGCTGGACACGGGACGAGGACGTGCTCGTCCTGACCGCCCCGGTGGACGGATGGGCGGACCCGCACGTCCCGGTCGACCTCGCCCCCACGCCGGACGACGCGTGGCTGGCCGGCTATCGCTACCGCGGCACTCCCCTGCCGCCGGCCGCGTACGACGTGCTCGTCAACGCAGACGGACCGGTCTTCGCCTCGCTGCGCCTGGACCCCGCACCGGCGCCCCTCGCGGCCGTGGCCCGCGGCGTGCTGGTGGACGGCTGGCTGTGCGTCACGGCGGTCACCGTCGACGAGCGGTACCGCCGCCGGGGGCTGGCGACCGCGGTGATGGCCGGGCTCGGCTCGTGGGCCCGGGCGGACGGCGGGCACTCCTGCGTGCTGCAGGTCGCGTCCTCGAACGGCCCGGCGCTGGCGCTCTACCGCAGGCTCGGGTTCACCGAGCACCACCGGTACCACTACCGGATCGGCTGACCGGCGGACGGCGGGGCCCGCTCAGGGCCCGGCCGACGGCGTACGCCGCGGCCACCACGCCCAGCAGGAGGAAGCCGAGGTTCACGACCCCGGTGTCCCCGCCGCCGGCGATGATCAGGTCGCCCTCGGGACGGCGGATCATCGCCGGGACGACGACGACCAACCAGGCCACGGCGGGCAGGACGGCCAGTGCGCCCGATCCGGTGAGCCGGCGGACGGCCCCCACGATCAGCAGGTTGCCGACGACGCCGGCGAGGACCGAGAGCGGCACGAGGACCCCGGCCACGCGCAGCGGCAGCCAGAAGACCTCGACCAGCGCCAGCCAGCCCGCCGCCAGCACGCCGAGTACGGCCCAGACCGCCGTCCGCCAGGGCCGCCACCGGCTCATCCGGAGAGCCCCGCGAAGAGGTCGTCCTCCCAGCCCTCCGGGCCAGGGCCGGCCGGCCCGCGCTCGCCGGCGACCAGCCGGTAGTACTCGGTGCCGAGCACTTCCTGGCCCAGATTGTTCGACAGCGCGAAGAACGGCCCGTCGACGGTGATCTGGGTCGGATAGGCGCGCATCGCCGCGTCCTTGCCGGCCACGAAGGCCCGGCCGTCGACCGCGGCCGCGACGTCCTCGTCGGACACGGCGAAGGGGATGTCGTCGGCACTCGTGACGCCCTCGAAGAATGACTCCCCGGTCGCCGCGAGCGCGTCGATGCCGCGCTGAAGCACCGAGCGGGGGACGCAGCACCAGTACACCTTCGCCACGTCCCACGCCGGGCCCAGCTCGGGCCGGTAGGCCGGGTCCGCGGCAGCGGCCGCCGCGCCCATGGCCACGCGGTGGGCCTGGATGTGGTCGGGGTGGCCGTAGCCGCCGTTCTCGTCGTAGGTGACCAGCACCTGCGGGCGGACCTCACGGACGACGGCGACCGCCGCGGCGACCGCCTCGTCGAGGTCGGCGTTCCAGAAGGCGCGCGGGTGCCCGTTGGCCGGCGTCCCCATCATCCCGGAGTCCCGGTAGCGGCCCGGACCGCCGAGGAAGCGGAAGTCGGTCACGCCGAGCGCGGCCATCGCGGCCCGGAGCTCTCCGATCCGGTAACCGCCGAGCTGGTCGGCCTGGTCGGCGGCCAGCTGAGCCAGCTCGGGCACGAGGATCTCGCCCTCCTCACCCAGCGTGCAGGTGAGCAGCGTGACGTCGGCACCCTCGGCGACGTAGCGAGCCATCGTGGCCCCGTTGTTGATCGTCTCGTCATCAGGGTGGGCATGCACGAGCAGCAGTCGTCGCGAGGATGTCACCAGGACATTCTCCCCTCCCGGGAAACACGCCCACCGCACCCGTCCCGGTGCCGCCCACCGATGATCAGCTGACCTGATCATGGTGGTTCCTACCTCACGGTCGGCGCTGAGCCAGGACGCGTTCCGGTGAGCCAGGACACCCGGACCGGCACCCGGCACACACAGAACGGGGGGCCGGCGATCGCCGACCCCCCGCTCTGCGTGCGGTGTTACTTGGTGAAGCCGATGTCCTGGTACTTCACCGAGGCGAAGCCCAGCGCACCGTAGTTCGCCAGCGTCTTCTTGCTCGCGACGATGTCGGGACGCTGGTAGAGGGTGATCGAGTGGACCTCGTCCCAGATCAGCTTGTCGGCCTGGTTGGCCAGGTCACGCGCCTTCGCCGGGTCCAGCTCGTGCGCGGCGTCGTCGAACAGCTTGTCGATCTGCGCGGAACCGACGCGGGCGTAGTTCTGCTGGATCTCGGCGCCCTTGGGCTCGGCGTAGATCGACGAGGAGGAACTGATCGGGAACGGCGTGCCGATCCACGAGAAGACCGTCAGGTCGAAGTTGCCGGGGCTCACGTACTTGTCGAAGAAGCCGTCGGTCGGGACCGTCTGGATGTTGACCTTGACGCCGACCTTCGCCAGCATGCCCTGCACCAGCTGGGACTCCTGGGCGCTCGTGGCGACGCCCGACGGGATGACGAAGTTGATCTCGAGGGGCTTGCCGGCCTTGGTGCGCGTTCCGGTGTCGCCCGTCCGGGTCCAGCCGGCAGCCTGGAGCTGGTCGTTGGCGGCCTTGACGTCCGGCTTGGACAGGGCGCCCGCGTTGTCCTGGTAGCCCTGCTGATTGCGCATGAAGATGTGGTTGTCCAGCTTGGTGTGGTCGCCACCCAGCGGACCGACCATGGCGTCGGCGATGGTCTGCCGATCGATCGCCTTCGCGATCGCCTGGCGCACATTGACATCACTGAGCACCGGCGAGCTGCCGTTGAACGTGATGTGCCGGAAGTTCGGCCCACCCGCGCGCCGGATGTCGACGTTGGCGATGCCCTCGGCTCGCTTGAGGTTGTTGACGTTGGGGCCGACGTCGATGAAGTCGACCTCGCCGTTGGCCAGGGCGTCGATCTGCGCGTCGAGATCGATGGCGCGGTAGATGATCCGGTCGAGGACGGCCTTGTCGCCCCACCACTTGGGGTCGCGGGCGAGCGTGATCGTCTTCGCGGTCGTGTCGACCGCCTGGACCATGAACGGGCCGGCCGTCTGCAGGGGCTTGTCGATCCAGCCCTTGTTGAAGACGTTCGGGTCGTTGTTGGTCGACGCCGGGTACAGCGGGCTGAACAGCGCCTGCCAGTCGGCGTACGGGTTCTTGAAGGTCACGACGGCCTGCTTGGCACTGCTGCCCTGCGCCACCGAGGCGACCTGGTCGTACCCGGTGATCGAGGAGACGTTGTACGCCTTGTTGGTGCCGTTGAGGGCCTTCCACTGCGCGATGAGGTCATCGGCGGTGATCGGCTTGCCGTCGGACCAGGCCGCCTTGGGGTTGATGTCGTACGTGACGGTCTGCGGGCTCTTGCTGGTGAGCTCGATCTTGGTGAAGTAGTCCGTGTTGACCTTCAGCGACGCGTCGGCCGTGGAGTCGAAGGCGGCGGGCAGCAGCGCGCTCACGATCTGGAAGTTGTCCTGGAGCGTGCCGTCGAGCTCGTTGTAGTTGTAGTTCGCCGGCAGCTGGCCGACCGCCCAGCGCAGGTCACCGCCCTGCGTCAGCTTCGACCGGTCGACCGGGTTGATCTGGTTCGTCGTGGCTGACGCGACAGTTCCCTTACCGCCGTCGTTGGAGCCGGAACCGCCACCGCAACCGGTCAGCACCAGGGCTGCGGTCGCAGTGAGCGCGGCGGCTGCACTGAGTGGGCGAAGTCGTCTCAAGAGGTTGCTCCATGGTGTGTGGCGGCGCCCCGGATCATGAGGCGAGCGGCCGATTGCCTCGGACTTTCGGAGAGTAGGCACGTGACGTACGAATTGTTGTCACGCACCTATAACGATCGCTGACCAAATCGAACTATGCACCCGGCAGAACTTGTCGTTCCCGCGCCCAGTGGCAAGCCGACGCAAGATCTCCACCTCGGGATTCCAGCTGCGGATCGACGTCGATGCAGAGCTGCTGCTGGTCCGACGGCAGTTCGGCAAAGAGCGGGCAGCGGGACCGGAACCGGCAGCCCGACGGCAGGTTGGCAGGGCTGGGCAGGTCCCCGTGGACCAGGATGCGGGTGCGCTGCCGCTCGGCGACCGGGTCGGGAATGGGGACGGCGGACAGCAGGGCCTGGGTATAGGGGTGCGTGGGCCGCTCGAAGACGTGCCCGGCGGCACCGACCTCCACCAGCCGGCCGAGGTACATCACCGCCACGCGGTCGGCGATGTGCCGGACGACGGACAGGTCGTGCGCCACGAACAGGTACGACAGGCCGAGGCGGACCTTGAGGTCCTCCAGCAGGTTCAGCACACCGGCCTGGATCGACACGTCCAGCGCTGACACCGGCTCGTCGAGCACCAGCAGCTTCGGTTCGAGCGCGAGCGCGCGCGCGATGCCGATCCGCTGCCGCTGCCCGCCGGAGAAGTCGGCCGGGTATCGGTTGGCATGCTCCGGGCTCAGCCCGACGAGCGACAGCAGCTCCCGCACCCGCGCCCGCCGCTTGTCCGCCGGGACCCCGAAGGACCGCAGCGGCTCGTCGATGAGGTCCCCGACCGGGAGCCGGGGGTCCAGCGAAGCCATCGGGTCCTGGAAGACGACCTGCACGTCCCGGCGCAGTTGCTTGCGCTGCTGGCTGTTGAGCGAGCCCACGTCCTGCCCGAGGACGACGACCGACCCCTGTTCGGGCGGAGTGAGCTCGAGGATCTGCATGATCGTCGTCGTCTTGCCGCACCCGGACTCGCCGACCAGCCCGAGCGCCTCGCCCTCACGGATGTCGAAGCTGATCCCGTCGACGGCGGTGATCGTGCCGATCTTGCGGCGCAGGACGGCGCCCTTGGTGATGGCGTACCGCTTGGCCAGGTTGTCGACCTGGAGCACCGCCGTCCGCTGCTCGCGGGGCAGCTCCTCGCGGAGGGTGGCGATCTCCGGGAGCGGGAAGACCGGGGCGCCGTGGATGCGGCCGAGCTCGATCTCCTCGCTCCGGTGACAGGCCGCCCACCTGCCGCCGCCGGCGGTCGGCTCGAGGTCGGGCTCGACCGTCTCGCAGAGCGAGATCCGGACCGGACAGCGCGCCACGAACGGGCAGCCCTTCGGCAGCCGGGCGACGTTCGGGGGCGAGCCCTCGATCGGGGTGAGCGGCTGGCCGGGCCGGTCCAGCCGGGGGACCGAGCCCAGCAGCCCGATCGTGTAGGGCATCCGCGGGTCGGCGTACACCGGTTCGACCCGCCCGCTCTCCACGGCCTTGCCGGCGTACATCACCAGGATCCGGTCGGCGATCCCGGCGACCACGCCCAGGTCGTGGGTGATCATGATGGTCGCCGCGTTGGTGATCTCGCGCGCCGTGTCGAGCAGCTCCAGCACCTGCGCCTGGATGGTCACGTCGAGTGCGGTCGTCGGCTCGTCGGCGATCAGGACGTCGGGGTCGTTGGCGATGGACATCGCGATCATGACCCGCTGCCGCATGCCGCCGGAGAACTCGTGCGGGTACGCCTTGGCCCGCTGGGCCGCGTTCGGGATGCCGACCGCGTCCAGCAGCTCGACCGCGCGCGTGAACGCGTCCGCCTTCGACGCCCCCTGGTGGATCATCACCGTCTCGGCGATCTGGTCGCCGATCGAGTACACCGGGGTGAGCGCGGACAACGGGTCCTGGAAGATCATCGCGATCTTTCGCCCGCGGATCCTGGCGAGCTCCCGGTCGGACAGTCCGAGCAGGTCCCGCCCGCGCAGGCGCACCGAGCCGGTCACCCGTGCCGTCGCCGGCAGCAGGCCCATCACGGCCAACGACGAGACCGACTTGCCCGAACCCGACTCACCAACGATGCCCAGCACCTCGCCAGGCGTCAGCGCATAGCTCACTCCGCGGACGGCGGGGACGGGACCGTCCTCCCCCTGGAACTCGACGGTGAGGTCGCGAACCTCGAGCAGCGGCGCGTCGGCGCCCGCCCGTTCGGTCGTCGACTGTGCCTGGGTGGTCACCGGCCGCCTCCTGCGCGCTTGGACGACGGGTCGAGCGCGTCCCGCAGGCCGTCGCCGAACACGCTCACCGCCAGGGTGGTCAGCACCAGCAATCCGCCGGAGAACATGAACAGCCACGGGAAGGTGAAGGCCGACTGCGTCCCGTCGGCGATCAGCGTCCCGAGCGAGACGTCCGGTGGCTTGACGCCGAAGCCGAAGTAGGACAGCCCCGACTCGGCGATGATCGCGGTCGCGACGGCGATGGTGGCGTCGATGATCAGCAGCGAGGACATGTTCGGGATCAGGTGCCGGAAGATGATCCCGGCCGAGGAGACCCCGGAGTAACGGGCCGCGAGCACGAACTCCCGCTCCCGCAGGCTCAGCGTCATGCCCCGGATGATGCGGGCGGTGATCATCCAGCCGAACAACGCGATCAGCAGCACCAGCACGATCCAGCCGGCGTCCTTCACGTTGCGCATCATGATCGCGATGATCAGGAACGACGGGATGACCAGCAGCAGGTCCACGATCCACATGAGCGCGCGGTCGACCCAGCCGCCGAAGTAGCCGGCGACGGAACCCACGACGGCCGCGAGTCCGGTGGAGATCAGCGCGACCAGCAGGCCGATCAGCAGCGACTTCTGCAGCCCGCGCATGGTCTGCGCGAAGACGTCGCCGCCGATCTGGGTGGTGCCGAACCAGTGGGTCGCCGACGGCGGTGACAGGAAAGAGGTGAAGTCCTGGCCCTCGTAGTCCCAGCCGGTGATCGCCTTGTAGACGGTCGGGCCGAGGAAGGCGCTCACGAACAACAGCAGGAGGACGACCAGCGCCGCCATCGCGGCGCGGTTGCGCCGCAGCCGGCGGAGCACGAGCTGGCGGCGTCCCCGGACGACGACGTCCGGCCCCTCGGGGACCTCGCCCGGGAGGTCGGACATCGAGACGTCGTCGGCGATCAGCAGGGGGTCTGCAGGCAGCGACATGTCAGTTCCTTCCCCGGCCGCTCACGAAACCCGCACGCGCGGGTCCAGGACGGCATAGATCACGTCGGACAAGAAGCCGGACAAGAGGATGAAGACGGCCGTGAACATGGCGACCGTCGCGGTGACGTTGATGTCGTTGTTCGTGATGGAGTCGACCAGCCACTCACCCATGCCGTGCCAGGCGAAGATCTTCTCGGTGAACGTGGCCCCCACGACCAACGTGCCGAACGAGTAGGCGAGCAGCGTCGCCATCGGGATGAGCGCGGTCCGCAGCCCGTGTTTGAACAGCGCTCGTCGTCGGGTGAGGCCCTTCGCCTGGGCCGTCCGCAGGAAGTCGCTGCCCATCACGTCGAGCATCGAGTTGCGCTGGTACCGGGAGAAGTAGGCGATCTGGGCGAGCGCGATCGAGAGGGTGGGCAGGACGAGGTGGTTGACCTGGTCCCACGCGGAGCCCAGGAAGCCGGCGTCGAGTCCGGGCGTCGCGTAGCCCACGTAGTTGAGCAGCGTGGTGCCGGCCGCGTCGTTGACCGTGAGCGCCCCGAACTTCAGCAGCACCGCGGTGAAGAACACCGGCGTGGCGATGAAGAAGAAGGAGAAGGCGGTGAAGAACCTATCGGTGAGGCGATACTGCTTCACCGCGCTGACCACCCCGACGAGGACGCCGAGCACCGCGCCGAGGATCGAGCCGATCAGCAGCAGGCGCAGGCTCACGAGGGCGCGCGCGCCGAGCTCGGCGTTGATGCTGCCGCCAGTGACGGTCTTGCCGAAGTCGCCGTGCAGGACGCCGCCGATCCAGTGCACGTACCGCCCCACAAGCGGGTCCTTGTCGTTCACTCCGTACGCGGTCAGCGTCGAGTCGACGACGGCCGCCGGGGGCGGCGGGTTGCGCCCCTCGTACCGCGCCCGGGGATGCAGCGCCAACGACGCGATCATGTAGGCCATGGTCGTCGCGACGACGATGAGCACCGCGTAGTTCGCCAGACGCTTGAGCAGGAACCGCCCCACGGATACCTCCGCTCGGTGGAACTCAGGAGCCGGGAAGTCCCGGCCGGGGAAGCCGGGCCATTGTGTCCCGCGGGGAAACGGCTGTCCCGTGGGCGGTCAGCCCACGTCCGTCGGCACCCCCGTGCGCGCACAGTCTCACCGATGTCGGCATCGGTACCCGTCCGACAGTGTATTGACCAGCACCGTTGTTGACGGTGACCCGGCTGATCGGTGGGTGTCCACCGAGCGCGGTGTGGGTGCGGTGATGGTTGTAGAGGTGCAGCCAGTCGGGCAAGGCCGCGGCCCGCTCGGCTGAGTTGTCGAAGGGCCGGACGTAGGCCCATTCCTCGGCCAGGGTGCGGTTGAACCGCTCCGCCTTGCCGTTGGTCTGCGGTCGGTAGACGCGGGTGAACCGGGCCTGAGCGCCGGTGTCGGCCAGTGCCTGCCGCCAGGCGTGGCTGACCCGGTAGGCCTTGGCGTTGTCGGTCATCACCCGTTCGATGTGGCCGATGCCCTGTCCGGCGAACCAAGCGACGGCCGCTCGTAGGAAGTCGGCGCAGGTCGCCGCGGTCTCGTCGGGGTGAATCTCGGCGTAGGCCAGTCGGCTGTGGTCGTCGATCGCGCAGTGCACGTAGTCGTAGCCGACTCGGCGCCCGGCCCGGTTCTCGCTGCGGGTGTGGTTCTGTGCTGCGGATCCTTGGCCGTGGGCCCACCAGCCGCCGCCGGGTCGGATGGCGCCGAGCTTCTTGACGTCGACGTGCACGAGCTCGCCGGGTCGGGCGCGTTCGTAGCGGCGGACCAGCTGCCCGGTCGGGCGGTCCAGCCAGGCGAGGCGGTGCATGCCGTGCCGGCGGAGCACGGCGTGCACCGTGGAGGGCGCCAGCCCGAGTAGCGGGCCGATCCGCGCCGGACCGAGCTTGCGGGCGGCCCGTAGCGCCAGGACCTCGGCCTCGAGCGCGGCCGACGTCTTGCCCGGCAACCGGTGAGCCCGGCTCGGCCGGTCGAGAAGACCTGTCGGCCCTTCGGCCCGCCAGCGGGCGAGCCACTTGTAGCCGGTGGCCCGGGAGACATTGAGCTCGATCACGACGTGGGCGACCGGTCGGCCGAGGTCGACGACGCGGCGGACCAACTCGGCGCGGCCGTGGACGGTCAGACGGGCATTAGCGTGGGACACAGGACCTCCGGGCACTCAGGCGTGGCGTCAGCACCCACACCTTCGCCCGGAGGTCTCCTCGTTGGATCAGCCTGCTGCGCTGTCAACAACGCTCATGGTCACTACAGACAGGCGGGACCGGGCTACCGGTCACCGGAGAGCACGAGGCCGGCTCCGGGAATGGCGTTCAGCAGCGCCTGCGTGTACTCCTGCTGCGGGTGCTCGAACACTGTCTCGGTGTCGGCGTGCTCCACCAACGTGCCGCTCTGCATCACGCACACCCGGTCGGCGATCTGCCGGACCACGGCCAGGTCATGGGTGATGAACAGGTAGGTGAGCCCGAGCTCGGCCTGCAGCTCGGAGAGGAGGGCCAGAATCTGCGCCTGCACCAGCACGTCGAGGGCGGAGACCGCCTCGTCACACACGACGACCTCGGGCCGCAGGGCCAGGGCACGGGCGATGGCAACGCGCTGACGCTGGCCGCCGGACAGCTCGTTGGGATAGCGGCGCATCACCGAGGACGGCAGCGAGACCCGGTCCAGCATCTCCCGCACGGTCGCCTCGCGGGAGCGCTTGTCCCCCACGCGATGCAGCCGCAGCGGCTCTTCGATGGTGCGGTAGATGCTGTATGTCGGGTCCAGGGAGCCGTACGGGTTCTGGAAGATGGGCTGGACCCGACGGCGGAAGGCGAACTGCGCCTTGCGGTCGAAACCGTTCACGTCCACGCCGTCGAAGAGCACCCGTCCGGCGGTGGGCGTCTGCAACCGCAGCACCATCTGGGCGAGCGTGGACTTGCCCGACCCCGATTCGCCGACGACGGCGGTGGTGGTCCCCCGGCGGACAGTGAACGAGACGTCGTCCACCGCCTTGAACTCCGCTGCGCGGGGACCGGCACCACGGATCTTGTAGACCTTGGTGAGGTTCTCGATGGTGAGGACGTCGTCGGTCACGGCGGCGGCGGCCGGCCCCGACGCCGCCTCGGCCGCGAGGGTGCCGCCCTCCTGGGCAGCAGCATCGGCCACCTGCTCGGCCCGCTCGACCACCTCGGCCCGGGCCGCGGCCGTGTCCGCTCGCCGGGAGGCCAGCGACGGCGCCGAGGCGACCAGGCGGCGGGTGTAGGGGTGCTGCGGGTCGCGCAGGATCTCGCGGGCCGGCCCGGACTCCACGACCTGCCCCCGGTACATCACGACCAGGTGCTCGGCCCGCTCGGCAGCGAGGCCGAGGTCATGGGTGATGAGCAGCACGGCGGTGCCCAGCTCCGTGGTCAGGGTCTCGAGGTGGTCGAGGATCTGCCGCTGCACGGTGACGTCGAGGGCGGACGTGGGCTCGTCGGCGATGAGGAGCTTGGGCCGCGCCGCCAGGCCGATGGCGATCAGCGTGCGCTGCCGCATCCCGCCGGAGAACTCGTGCGGGTACTGCTTGAGCCGGCGCTCGGCATCGCCGAGGCCGGCCTCGGTCAGCAGCTGGGCAGCCTGCCGCTTGGCCTCGGCGCCCTTGGCGCGACCGTTGGCTTTCAGCGCCTCGGCGACCTGGTACCCGATCTTCCACACCGGATTGAGGTTGGACATCGGATCCTGTGGCACCAGCCCGATGGCGTCGCCTCGGATCCCCACGAACTCCTTGGCGGGCAGCTTGGTGAGGTCGCGACCCTCGAACAGGATCTGCCCTCCGGTCACCCGGCCGGTACCAGGGAGAAGGTCGATGATCGCGTGCGCCGTCGTCGACTTCCCGGAACCGGACTCCCCCACGATCGCCACGGTCTGTCCGGGATAGACCACGAGGTTCGCCTTGCGGACGGCAGGCACGTCCCGGCCCTGCGCCGACTTGAACGCGACGTCGAGGTCGATGATCTCCAGCAGCGGCGAGTTCGGGTCGACGAACTCCTGGCGGGTCGAGGAAATGATCTCGCTCATCTCTTCCGTGACTTCGGGTCGAGGGCCTCACGCACGGCGTCGCCCAGCATGATGAAGCTCAGGACGGTCAGGGACAGCGCCGCGGCCGGGTAGAGCAGAACGGACGGGTTGGAGCGCAGCACGTTCTGCGCCTGGTTGATGTCGCCGCCCCAGGACACCGTCGTCGCCGGGTTCAGCCCGATACCGAGGAACGACAGCGTGGCCTCTGCGCCGATGAACGCCCCCAGCGAGACCGTCGCGATGACGATGACCGGCGCGATCGCATTCGGCAGCACGTGGCGCAGCAGATTCTTCGCCCGGGAGGCACCCAGTGCGGTGGCCGCGGTCACGTACTCCGCGTTACGGACCGAGAGGACCGAGCCGCGCATGATGCGCGCGACCTGTGGCCAGCCGAAGACGGCCAGCACGAGCGCGACGACCCACACCGTCTTGTCCGGGAATGCCTGCATGCAGGTGATCGCCCCGAGCAGCAGGGGGACGGAGAAGAAGATGTCGGTGAGGCGCGCGAGGACCGCGTCCAGCCAGCCGCCGTAGAAGCCGGCGAGCGCGCCGATGACGCCACCGACCAGCACGGTGATCGCGGTGCTCAGGACACCGACGCTCACCGACGCCCGCGCGCCGTAGACGACCCGGGAGTAGATGTCGCACCCCTGGACGTCGAAGCCGAACGGATGGCCCGACGTGCTCCCCAGGAGGCTGTTCTGCAGCTCGCAGTGGGTCGGGTCCTGGGTGGCGAACAGCCCCGGGAACAAGGCCAGCACGATCAGGAACAGGATGATCACCGACGAGATGATGAACAGTGGGCGCCGGCGGAGCGTGCGCCAGGCCTCCAGCCAGAGACCGCCGGGCGGAGTGGACTCGTCGACCTGATCGGTCGTCGCGAGCGGCGTCTCCTCCAGGTCGGCGACGAATCGGGTCTGGGCGGCCCGGAGCGCTGTCTCAGACATAGCGGATCCTCGGGTCCAGGACGGCGTACAAGAGGTCGACGAATAGGCTGGTGAGGATGTAGATGACCACCAGCACGGTGACGATCGAGACGACCGTCGGGCCCTCACCGCGGATGATCGCCTGGTAGAGGGCGTGCCCGACACCGGGGATGTTGAAGATGCCTTCGGTGACGATCGCTCCCGCCATCAGCGCCCCGAGGTCGGCACCCAGGAAGGTCACCACCGGGATCAGCGAGTTGCGGAGCACGTGGGTGCTGACGACGCGCCGCCGGGAGAGCCCCTTGGCCGTCGCGGTGCGTACCCAGTCAGCGCTCAGGTTCTCGGTGACCGAGTCCCGGGTCAGCCGCAGCACATAGGCGAAGGAGATCGAGCCGAGCACGAGGGCCGGCACGACCAACTGTCCCCACGAAGCCTCCGGCCCCACCGTGGGGTTGATCCAGCCGAGCTTGACGCCGAACACGATCTGGACGACGAACCCGATGACGAAGATCGGGACGGCGATGACGACGAGGCTCGCGACGAGCAGCGTGGCGTCGAAGACGCCGCCCCGACGCAGCCCGGCGATCAACCCGGCGCCGATGCCGAAGACGCCCTCGAACAACAGTGCCAGGAGTGCCAGCCGGATGGTGACCGGAAAGGCCTGGGCCATGACCTCGGTGACCGGGCGCCCGGAGTACGACGTTCCGAAGTCCAGGGTGAGGATGCCCTTGAGATAGGTCAGGTACTGCTGGAAGAACGACTCGTCGAGGTGGTACTGGTGCCGCAACTGGGCGGCAACCCCCGGGGCCAGGGGCCGGTTTCCGCCCAGCGCCGCGATGGGGTCACCCGGCAGCAGGAAGACCAGCGCGTACACCAGCAAGGTCGCGCCGAAGAACACCGGGATCATCTGCAGGACGCGGCGTCCCACGTACCACGCCACCAAAGACCTCCTTGTTGTGCGCGCTCGTCGTGCGCGCTCGTCGTGCGCGGCTCGTCGTGCCGGCTCGCCCGCTTCGAATCTACGACGCGTTCCGACACCGGCGGCCCGCCGGATCGAGGACCGGCGATGACGGGTGCGGGGTGGGGCCCGGAGGACCCCACCCCGCAACGTGGCCAATCGCAGGTCAGGCCGTTACTGCTTGTTGATCGCGTAGAACAGCGGGATCGAGTCCCAGCCGACCTGAACGTTCGACACGTTCTGGCTGGAGCCACCGCTGATGTTCGCGTACCAGAGCGGGATGGCCGGCAGATCCTTGAACAGGGTGGCCTGGGCCTGGTTCAGCAACTGGTTGGACTCGTTCAGCGTCTTCGCCGCAGCAGCCTCGTCGATCAACTTGTCCAGCTGCGGGTTGGAGTAGTCGCCGTCGTTGGAGCTGGCCTTCGTGTAGTACAGCGGCTGGATGAAGTCGTACAGGCCGGGGTAGTCGGCCTGCCAGCCGCTGCGGAAGGCGCCGGTCATCGTTCGGTCCGTGACGTCCTTGCGCAGCGCGGCGAAGGTCGGGTAGGGCTTGCCCTGCGCCTGGATGCCCAGGGTGTTCTTGAGGCCGTTGGCCACCGCGTCCACCCATTCCTGGTGACCGCCGTCGGCGTTGTAGGCAAGGGTGAACGTCCCGCTCCACGGCGACATGGCGTCCGCCTGGGCCCACAGCTGCTTGGCCTTGCTGGGGTCGTAGCTCAGCACGGTGTTGCCCGGGAGGTCGCCGGAGTAGCCGGCGATGGTGGGCGACGTGAAGTCCTTGGCCGGAGTGCGAGTGCCCTTGAAGATCGCCTTGGTGATCGTCGGACGGTCGATGGCGTACGAGATCGCCTGCCGACGCAGCGCGCCCTCAGCCCCGCTGAAGTGGGCGAGCTTCTCCGGGATCGTGAAGGACTGGAAGATCGCGGCCGGCTGGTTGACGGCGCGGTCGCCCAGGTCCTTCTGGAAAGTGCCCAGCGCGCTCGGCGGCACCGCGTCGAGGACGTCGAGCGAACCGGCCAGCAGGTCGTTGTACGCGGCCTCCTGCGACTGGTAGAAGCTCAGCGTCAGGCCGCCGTTCTGCGGCTTCCGGGGACCGGTGTACTTGGGGTTCGGCACCAGGTCGATCTTGACGTTGTGCTGCCAGGCGGTCGGCGACTTCAGCATGTACGGACCGTCGCCGACCGGGTTCTGGCCGAACGCCTTGATGTCGGTGAAGGCCTTGTCCGGCAACGGGAAGAACGCGATGTAGCCGAGCTGGAGCGGGAAGTCGGCCTGGGGACGGGAGAGCTTCACGGTGAAGTGCGTGTCGTCGACGACCTTGAGGCCGGACAGCGTCTTCGCGGTGGGCGGCGTGGCCGAGACCGCGTCGTAGCCCGCGATGGGCGCATAGAAGGAGCTGAGCAGCTGCGCGTTGGTCGACAGCGCGCCGTAGTTCCAGGCGTCGACGAAGTTCTTCGCCGTCACGGCCGTGCCGTCCGACCACTTCTGACCGCTCTTGAGCGTGATCGTGTAGTCGGTCGGGTCCGAGGGCGTGATCGACTCCGCCAGGTCGTTGTGCGGCGCACCCTTCGCGTCGTAGTAGACAAGGCCGGAGAAGATCGAGTTGATGATCTTGGTGCCGCCCTCCTCGTTCGTGTTGGAGGGGATCAGCGGGTTCTGCGGCTCGCTGGAGTTGGCCGTCACGATCCCCTTGCCGGCGGCATTGCTCCCACTGCCGCCGGAGCTCGAGCTGCTGCTGTTGCCCGAACACGCGGTAAGTAGCAGTGCGGCCGCGGCCGCGGCCACTAGGCCACGGGTCACACGGGTTGAGGCAGTCATGCTGCGTCTCCTCGAAGTACTGGGGCTCAACCCGAGCCCCGGTTGGGTATTTCCGGACCTACTCCCGTCAGGCACCGGGAGCTGGTTGGTCATCAATCCGAGCATTGCTTTGCTGGGAGGCGCCGCTGCGGGCGCCGCCCGCGGGACCTCCGACTCGCCTTCGATCAGCGACCCCGGGTCCGACGGCCAGGCGCCTGCTCGGCGTGACGGGGTGGACCCTAGGCACGTGCCACAAGGGCAGTCCACGCCCGTCATCGATTTGTGACCTGTTCTCCCGATGGTCACGAATGCAACGTGTTTCACACTAATCACGGTGGTATGGCGAGATGACTTCCGGTCTAGCCGGTCCGGTTCCGCACAGCTTCCACCTCGCGGTGCCTCCCGTGTGTACCGCCACGCCGGGCGGGTAAGCGCTCCCCACCACACACCTGAGGAGGTCCTGATGAGCGGCGTGGACAAGATGAAGAACAAGGCGCAGGAACTGGCCGGCGAGGGCAAGGAGTCCGTCGGCGACGCCACCGACAACCGTGACCTGCAGGCCGAGGGCGAGAAGGACAAGATGGCCGGCAACCTCAAGCAGGCCGGCGAGAAGGTGAAGGACGCGTTCAAGTGAGCCCGTTCGCGTGAGCCAACACCGCCGGTGAGCCCGACGGTCGGCAATCGAGAGCGTCGCCCCCCGTTCCGGGGCGGCGCTCTCCGTCGTTCAGGGAGCGCCGTGACCGGGTCGCACACCCCGGAACTGCGGGTCAGAGGCGGGTGAGGAGGGCTCGGACGGCGGGGATGAGGGGGCGGTCCGCGGCGATCAGGTCGAGCTCCTCGAGCTCGTCGGCACCCACCCACCGGAGCTGCGCGTGCTCGCGCGCCTCAGGCACGCCGCCGGCGAGGCGCACCCACCACACCCGCAGGGTCGAGTCTCCGGGGCGCCCCCCGCCGACGACTCCGTCCAGCACCACCTCGCCGAGGAAGGCCTGCGGCTCGACCGACACCGCGAGCTCCTCCTGGATCTCTCGGACGAGCGCCGACAGGTCCGACTCCCCCGCCTCCACCTTGCCTCCGGGAAACTCCCAGCACCCGTCGTAGGGGCCACCGGAGCGTTGCGCCATCAGCACCCGGCCGCCCTCGACGACCGCGGCGCCGACGACCTGCACCACGTCCAGCGCACGCCGGGCTGCGGCCGCGGAGTAGGCGTCCAGGTGGGCCTGCATCGACCGGAGGATCCGCCGGCGCAGCACCACCTGGTCCACGAGGCCCCCCAACGGGCCGGGGAGCCCGGTGTCCCAGTCGATCTGCTCGTCGACCAGCGTTCCGGCCCCGGTGGCGGTGAACCGCCGCGAATGGGTCAGCCAGCGCCAGCCGCGGCCCTGGCCGACGACGTAGACGTCCCGCACGGGCCGCAGCGAGACGACCTCGTCCAACGGCGCACCCCAGGGGCGGCCCAAGGTGCGGGCCACGTCGAACGCGACGGTCAGCGGCGCATCCACCAGAGTGGTGAAACGCAGCTGAAACACGGCCTCACTTTCCCAGACCCGGCAGGATGGGCCGTGTGCGCATCACTGCCCGCGTCGACTACGCCGTCCGCGCCGCCCTCGAACTCGCCGCCGCGGCGCCCGGCGCGCTCACCAGCGAGAAGATCGCGACGGCGCAGGGCATCCCGGCGCGGTTCCTCCAGGCGATTCTCCGCGACCTCCAGCACGCCCGGCTCGTGAGCAGCCAGCGCGGCCGTGAGGGCGGCTACCGGCTGGCCCTCCCGGCGTCGGAGATCTCGATCGCCCGCGTCATGCGGGTGGAGCAGGGCTTCCTCGCCGACGTGCACGGTCAGCGCCCCGAGGACGTCGACTACCCCGGGGCGGCGGCCTCCCTCGGCACCGTGTGGGTCGCCGCCCGCGCCTCCTACCGGCGGGTTCTCGAACAGGTCACCCTCGCCGACGTCGTCTCCGGTCAGCTGCCGGAGCACGTCGGCGAACTGGTCCAGTTGGAGGACGCCTGGCGCTCGTTCGGGGACGACGCCGGCCGCTGACAGCCCCTCCGTGCGGGTGACCCTCGGTCACCCACGGTCGGCACCACGCCCGCGCTGCGGAACACTGCACGGCATGTCAGCTGCACCCGGCACCGGGGTCACCGTCTTCCTGACCGGCCTGTCGGGCGCCGGCAAGTCCACCGTCGCCGACGCACTCGTCGCCGGCTTGGAGGCCGAGGGGCGTCCGGTCACCGTGCTGGACGGCGACGTCGTCCGCACCCATCTGTCCAGCGAACTGACCTTCTCCCGCGAGCACCGCGACCTCAACATCCGCCGGATCGGCTGGGTCGCCGGTGAGGTCGTCAAGCACGGCGGCACCGTCGTGGTCGCGGCGATCGCACCGTACGAGGCCGCCCGCGAGGAGGCCCGCGCCCTGGTCGAGAAGCAGGGCCGGTTCGTGCTCGTACACGTGTCGACGCCGCTCGAGGTCTGCGAGCAGCGCGACGTCAAGGGCCTGTACGCGAAGGCCCGTGCGGGCGAGATCGGCGAGTTCACGGGAGTGAGCGACCCCTACGAGCCGCCCGCCCGCGCCGAGGTCGTCATCGACACCTCGGTGACCCCGCTGGCCGAGTCGGTCGCGCGGATCCGCGCGGCGATGGACGGCGCAGCCCAGAAGTGAGCTGCCACACTCGGCCCCCCGCCCCCGGGTGTGGCAGGATCGGGGCATGACGGACCGCGGTTCACTCCTCGTCGCGCGTCTGCACATCGACCTGGCGCTCGTCTCCAGCGCCGTCTGTCGCGCTTCGCGCTGACACACCGGTCCCGCCCGCGCAGCGTCCGCTGCGCCCCCGATCAGGCAGCGCACCCCCCACCCGGCTGGTTGCTGCGTGGGCGAAGAGCGCAGGAAGAAGTTCGACCGTGACCTCCCCCCGCACCAGCACCCGTCCCCAGCGCGGGGAGGGCCAGTGGGCGCTGGGCTACCGCGAGCCGCTCAACCCCAACGAGCGGATGAAGAAGGACTCCGACGGCCTCGAGGTGCGCCAGCGGATCCTCGACATCTACTCCAAGGCCGGCTTCGACGCGATCGACCCGGGCGACCTGCGCGGCCGGATGCGCTGGATGGGCCTCTACACCCAGCGCGCCCAGGGCATCCCCGGCGGCAAGACCGCCGTGCTGGAGCCCGAGGAGCTCGAGGACTCCTACTTCATGCTGCGGGTCCGCATCGACGGCGGCCGGCTCTCCAGTGCACAGCTCCGGACGATCGCCGGGATCAGCACCGACTTCGGACGGGACGTCGCCGACATCACCGACCGGCAGAACGTGCAGCTGCACTGGATCCGCATCGAGGACGTGCCGGAGATCTGGGAGCGCCTCGAGGCGGTCGGGCTCGGCACGACCGAGGCCTGCGGTGACACCCCGCGCGTCATGCTCAACTGCCCGCTCGCCGGCATCCTCGACGACGAGATCATCGACGCCACCGGCGTGCTCGCCGAGACGGTCGCGAAGTACGTGGGCGACCCGGCGTTCAGCAACCTGCCGCGCAAGTGGAAGACCTCGATGTCCGGCTGCGTCGACCACTGCACCGGCCACGAGATCAACGACGTCTCCTTCGTCGGGGTCACGAACGACACCGGCGAGGCCGGCTATGACCTGTGGGTGGGCGGCGGCCTCTCGACGAACCCCAAGCTCGCCCAGCGGATCGGCGTCTTCGTTCGCCCCGACGAGGTCACCGAGGTCTGGGCTGCGGCGACGTCGATCTTCCGCGACTACGGCTACCGGCGGCAGCGCAACCACGCCCGGATGAAGTTCCTGATGGCCGACTGGGGCCCGGAGAAGTTCCGGCAGGTGCTGCAGGACGAGTACCTGCACCGGACGCTGCCCGACGGCCCGGCTCCGGCGCCGGTCAAGCACGACCAGCGCGACCACGTCGGCGTCATGAAGCAGAAGGACGGCGCCAACGCACTCGGCTTCGCCCTCCGGACCGGCCGCGTCAGCGGCACCCTGCTGGCCCGGGTGGCCGAGCTCGCCGAGCAGTACGGCGCCGGCCGCATCCGGACGACGGTCCAGCAGAAGCTGGTGATCCTGGACGTCCCCGACGAGAAGGTCGAAGAGCTCGTCGCCGCACTGGCCGAGCACGACCTGCAGGTCCGGCCGAGCGCGTTCCGCCGCGGCACGATGGCCTGCACCGGGCTGGAGTTCTGCAAGCTCGCGATCGTGGAGACCAAGCAGCACGCCCAGGATCTCTACTCCGAGCTGGAGAAGCGGCTGCCGGAGTTCGACGAGCCCATCTCGATCAACGTCAACGGCTGCCCCAACAGCTGTGCCCGGTTCCAGACCGCGGACATCGGCTTCAAGGGCTCGATGGTCCGCGACGACACCGGTGAGATGGTCGAGGGCTTCCAGGTGCACCTGGGCGGGCACCTCGGCGTGGAGGCGGCCTTCGGGCGGAAGTTCCGCGGCCACAAGGTGACCAAGGCCGAGACCGCTGACTACTGCGAGCGCGTGCTCCGGGGTTACCTCGACCACCGCGAGCCCGGCGAGCGGTTCGCCGCGTACGTCGCCCGTGCCGACGAGGCGTGGTTGTTGTGAGTGGCGCCGTGCGGCGGCCGCTATGACCGAGGACACACCGGGAAGCACTCGCCGGCTCCCGCCGTTCCACTGCCCGTACTGCGGGGACGAGGAGATCACCCCGTATGGGGACACAGCCGACAGCTGGTTGTGCCGATCTTGTCTGCGGGCGTTCAGCGTCCGCCTGATCGCTACGGGGGTTCAGCCCGCATGACGACCGCCATCCGTCCCACGCCACTGCTGGCCGAGGCCGCCGACGCGTGGTTCGACGGCATCGCCGACCCGGTCGAGCAGGCGCTCTCGGTGCTGCGCTGGGCCGGCGACACGTTCGGTGACGACTTCGCGATCACGTCGTCCATGGCCGACGGCCTGCTGGCCCACCTGGCAAGCGAGGCGATCCCCGGCGTCCACGTCGTCTTCCTCGACACCGGTTATCACTTCGCCGAGACCCTCGGCACCCGTGACTGGATCACCGGCGTCCTCCCCATCACGCTGGTCAACGTCACGCCGGCACAGACCGTCGCCGAGCAGGACGCGCTCCACGGCGCGAAGTTGCACGACCGCGACCCCGACCTGTGCTGCTCGCTACGGAAGGTGCAGCCCCTCGCCGAGGCGCTGGACGGGTACACCGCCTGGGGCTCCGGCGTCCGACGCGACGAGTCGGCCTCGAGAGCCGGCACCAAGATCGTGGACTGGGACGAGAAGCGCGGGATGCTGAAGATCAACCCGCTGGCGGCCTGGACCCAGGACGACGTCGACGCCTACATCAGGCTGCACGGGATCCCGGTCAACCCCCTGGTCGAGATCGGCTTCGCCTCCATCGGCTGCGCGCCCTGCACCCGCGCGGTGGCCCCGGGCGAGGACCCCCGCGCCGGTCGGTGGGCCGGCCGGACCAAGACGGAGTGCGGCATCCACACCTGAAAGAGGCCGTAGGGGCGAGGATCAGCCCGTGCCACGCCCGCCGCGCCTCTCACCCGACGAGATCTCCGCCGCGCTGCACGGCCTGCCGCTCTGGTCGGGGAACGGTGACGGCCTGCACCGGACCGTGCAGCTGCCGAGCTTCCGGGACGCCGTCGCCGCCATCGTCGCGATCGCCGACGTCGCCGAGGAACTGGACCACCACCCGGACGTCGACCTGCGCTGGCGCACCCTCCACCTGACGCTGGTCAGTCACTCCGCCGGCGGGGTCAGTGACCTCGACCTGCAGCTCGCCCGCCGCATCGACGCCCTGCTGCCCGCCTGACCTCCGGTTTCCGTCCAGATAGCCCGGGGAGCGGGACGTCAGGGCTGGACGGGGAGGACGAGCAGGCGAAGGAGGCGGTCGGCCTCGGCATCCGGGTCGCCGGTGAGCCCGGTGTGCACCGGCCCCGGCTGGACGACCGTGCTCCGGGGGGCGGTCAGCCAGCGGAACCGCGAACCCAGGTTCTCCCGGGCCGCCGCCCCCGCCCCCGGTTCCGCCGCGCACACATCGGCGGCCGCCTGCAGGGCCCAGCCGATCGCCTCGGCGTCGGCTGTCGGGTCGAGGGCGTGCAGGCGCTCGACGTCGAGATGCACGCGTGAGCCCAGGTAGTCGCGCTGGCGGCAGTACACGAGGACGCCGGCGTTGAGCGCCTCGCCGCGCTCGACCCGCGGGACGACGCGCAGCACCGCGTACTCGAAGGTCTCCCTGCCCGCGGTCATCGCTGTGTCACCCCTTCCGGCGGCGGCGGTCCCAGCCAGGCCGGCCGGTTCTCACCACGGCGCGTGCGCCGCCGGCCCGCTCCGCCGGCCGCGGCCGCCTGGACCAGGCCCGGCAGCCAGGCCTCCCGCGCCGCCACCCGCGCCAGCAACTGCTCGACGTAGCGCGCACGCACGGCGTCGGCGGTGACCTCGCGGTCGTCACCGGCCAGCCACTCGTCGGGCACCTGCGCCAGCACCTCGGCCAGCAGCTCACCGGTCACCAACGGAGCCAGCGCGGCGTCCGCCGCGGCGACGTCCGGGCCACACTCGATGAGCGCGTGCTCGGCCGCGTCGTAGGGGCGGGCAACAGCCGCCGCCGCCCCCGGCCAGTGGTGGTGGAACGTCAGCGCCGCACCGTGGTCGATCAGCTCCAGGCGGCCGTGCCAGAACAGCATGTTCGGGTTGCGCCAGGACCGGTCGACGTTGCCGACGAGCGCGTCGAACCACAGCACCCGGCCGGCGAGCTCGCGGTCGACGCCGTCGGCACCGGCGTCGAAGTCCAGCGCGCCGGGCAGGTAGTCCAGCCCCAGATTCCGTCCGGCGGAGCGCTGCAACAGCTCCTGCACCTCGACGTCGGGCTCCCCCACCGCCAGCTCGGGCGCGACGTCGACCGTCACGAGCACGGGGACGGGGAGCCCGAGCGCACGGGCCAGTTCCCCGGCGATCACCTCGGCGACGAGCACGTTCACGCCCTGCCCGGCGGCCCGCCACTTGACGACGTACGTGCCGAGGTCGTCGGCCTCCATGAGCCCAGGAAGCGAGCCGCCCTCGCGCAGCGGGGTGACGTATCGGGTGGCGGTGACGGCGGGGAGCACAGTGCCGGGGACCCTACCGCCGGGCAGCCGCCGGACCGGCCGGGGACACTGGGACCGTGGCCAACAGCGCACCACCGACGACCGACGACGGCCGCTACCAGCGCCAGCCGTTCCGCTTCACCGACCGGATCACCTCCGGCGGGGGTGACGGCTGGCCCGTGGAGGCCGACCGCTACCGCCTCGTGGTCAGCCTCGCCTGCCCGTGGGCCAGCCGCGCGCTGATCACCCGCCGGCTGATGGGGCTCGAGGAGGTGCTGGGCCTCGCCGTCGCCGATCCGATCCAGGACGACCGCAGCTGGCGGTTCACCCTCGATCCCGGCAACGTCGACCCCGTTCTGGGCATCGCATTCCTGGCCGACGCGTACGCCAAGGCCGACCCGACCTACAACGGCGGCGTCAGCGTCCCGGCGATCGTCGACATCCCGACCGGCGCCGTCGTCACCAACGACGTCTTCCAGGTGACCCTCGACCTGGCCACCGAGTGGGATGCGTTCGCGCGCGACGGCGCACCGGACCTCTATCCGGAGGAGCAGCGCGGCGAGATCGACAGGGTGAACGCCCGCGTCTACGCCGACCTGAATGCGGCGGTCTACCAGGCGGGCTTCGCGACCACACAGGACGCCTACGACGACGCCTACCGCCGGGTGTTCGCCACCCTGGACTGGCTCGAGGAACGGCTGGCCGGCCAGCGGTACCTCGTCGGCGACACGATCACCGAGGCCGACATCCGCCTGTTCACCACGCTGATCCGCTTCGACGCGGTCTACCACGGGCACTTCAAGTGCAACCGGAACAAGATCACCGAGATGCCCGTGCTCTGGGCCTACCTCCGTGACCTGTTCCAGACCCCCGGCTTCGGCGACACGGTCGACTTCGACCACATCAAGCGGCACTACTACCGGGTGCACACGAACATCAACCCGACGCAGGTGGTGCCGCTCGGCCCCGATCTCTCGGGTCTGACCAGCCCGCACGGGCGGGAAGCCCTCGGGGGGCGGCCGTTCGGCGACGGGACTCCCCCGGGTCCGCCGCCGGCGGCCGAGGTCATCGCCCAGCAGTTGTAGACGGCCTGCCGCGGGCCGGGATCACTTCCCGCGCCTGACCTCTTCCCGCTCCTGCTCGATGAGCGTCTTGCTCCGCACCAGCCGAAGCAGCGTGACGACCAGCAGGCCGCCGGCCATGTTGAGCAGGGCGGTCCACCAGAACCAGGCCAGCCAGTCGGCGTAGCCGAACGGGGCGCCGGTGTGCAGCGCCGCGAAGATGATCAGCGAGTCGAGGATGGAGTGGAAGAGCACCAGGCCGGCCAGGAGGAATGCCCCGGCCACCGCAGCCACGATCTTCGCGATCTCGGTCTCGGCGCCGTGCTGCATGCGCGTCATCAGCGTGATGACGCTGCCGGCGAGGAACGCCAGGCAGACCGACTGCAGGTCCAGCGGTGCGTCCACGAACGTGGTCGCCGACCCGACCGCGGTCTTCCCGACCGACGGCAGGGCGTGCACGACCAGCCACATCACCAGCCAGCCACCCGCGAGGTTGGCCACCAGGGTGCCGGCCCAGAGCTTGCCGAGCTGTCCCAGGGCCGCGCGGCCCGCGACCACGGCCGTCACCGGAACGAGGAAGCCCTCGGTGAACAGCTCGCTGCGCGCCAGCAGAAGCGCGATGAAACCGATGCTGAAGGCGATGCCGGCGAGCAGGTGACTGCCGGTCTCGGCGTAGACCGTGAGAAGCGCGAGTACCCCCGTCGCGACCTCCAGGCCGCCGGCCAGGCCGGTGGTCAGGACCTCCCGCCAGGTGCGGTGCAGCCGCTGGGCGCCCTCACTGACGATCCGGTCGAAGGCCACGGACAACTCGTCCTCGGCCGCCGCGTTCGAGCGGCCCAGTCCCGCGCGTGCCTCATCCACCCCGCGCGCCTACCCGCGGACGGCGGATCCCCACACCTGAGGTCGACCGGACGAACCGGCCAGGCGGCGCGGCTGACCGCCTCCCTCAGGCCACCGTCGGCCTGATCCCAGCAAGCGGCCACCGCCCGCGAGCCGCAAGATCACGACCATGGACCAGGCCCTGCTGGAGTTCGCCGTCGAGCTGGTGGAGGAGGCCGGCGGGATCGCCGCCCGGCGGTTCGCGGAGTCGGGACCGCACGGGCGGCGGGTGGGCGGGTCCCGCCGCCGCACCGACCGAGCAGCCGATCTCCGGGCCGACCTCCGGGCCGACGTCGAGCTGGAGGAGTTGCTGCGGGCCCGCATCGGCGCCCGCTTCCCTGACGACGCCGTCCTCGGCGAGGAGTCCGGCCTCCACGAGGGGACGTCGGGGCGCCGGTGGGTGCTCGATCCGCTGAACGGCACCACCCTGTTCGTCCAGCGCGTGCCGACCTTCAGCGTGCTGCTCGCCGTGGAGGACGAGGAGGGCCCGGCCGCGGCCGTCGTCGGCTACCCGATGAGCGACGAGATGCTCTACGCCGGTCGCGGGCTGGGCTGCTGGCACCAGATCGGTGGCGCCGAGCCCCGGCAGGTGCGGGTCAACGACGCCACGCGTCTGCGGGGTGCGTTGGTCGGGATGCTCAACCCGCACACCTGGTCGGAGGAGCTGCTGCTCGCCCTGCACCGCGAGACGTTCCTGCTGCCGTGGGAGAAGGGCAGCCTGGATCTGGTGTCCGGTCGCTGCGACGCGCTGGTGATCGCCGGCTATCCGATGGGCTACGAGGACCTCGTCGTCCTACCGGTTCTCGTCGGCGAGGCCGGCGGCCGGGTCACGGACCTGCACGGCCGGGACGTGCTGCACGGGGACGGCAGCGTGCTGGCCGCCAACGGTGACCTGCACGACGCGCTCCTGGAGGTCGCCGCCGGGCTGCCGCACGGGCGCGACTTCCGGGCTCTGCGTGCCTAGGGCTGCCGGCCGTACTCCGGTCCGCGCGCCGGGAGGGGGAGCTCCTCGACGAACGAGATCTTGACGGCGTACTGCTGGTAGAGCTTCACGGCCTCCTCCACGGGGAGGGTGCCGAACTGGAGCAGCGTCGTCAGGCCCTCCAGTTCCGCGTTGGCCGCCTCGGCCGTGCTGAGTCGCGAGACGGCGTCCTGCGACTTGTCGATGGTTGCCAGGAGGGCGGCGCCCAGGGAGACCACGAGGGCCGCCAGGCACAGGACCCGCCAGACGACCGAGTCGCTGCTCAACCCGAGCCGCTGCTGCACCGAGTCGGCGAAGGTCTGTCCCCCGACCGCCGGGCCGGCGGTGAACACCGCGGCCAGGGCGCTGAGCACGGCAGTGATGGTGGCTCGGCGCCGGATCCGGGGCCGGTTGTCCCGGAGAAATGCCTGCACCGCGGTCCGCCGCGCCTCGATCCGCGCGAGCAGATCCCCACGGAGTTCGCTGTCCTGGGCCATGAGCTGTCCCCCAGCCGTCGGCGTGCCATCAGCAGGGTAGCGGCGGGAACCGGGCCGAAGTGCTCCGTCACCGCGCTCGCCCGGGCCGTCAGCCGCTGGGGCCGAACCGCTCGACCCGGATGCTGTGCGCCGGTAGCCCCGTGTCCATCAGCAGCTGGGAGGCGGCCTCGGCGAAGGACGCCGACCCGCACACGTACGCCGTCCGGCCGGGCTCCCACAGCGGCGCGAGCTCGGCGGCGGCCAGCCGGCCGGCCGGACGGTCGCCGTGAGCCTCCCGAGTGAGCACGATGAGCGCGCCGGCGTCCCTCAGCTCGTCCGCGTACGGCAACTCGGCCAGGGTGCGGCTGGAGACGACGATCCGCAGCAGATCCGACCGGCCGATGGAGCGGGCGTGCCGGAGCATCGAGACGAAGGGGACGACGCCGGACCCCCCGGCGATCAGCAGTGCCGGTGTCTCACCGTCCCAGACGAACCAGCCACCGATCGGCCCGCGCACCTCCAACTCGTCGCCCGGCTCGACCACGTCGGCGAGGTAGGTGGAGACCTCGCCGTCGTCCAGCCGTTCCACGAACAGCTCGATCAGCGGATCGCCCGGCGCGGAAGCGACGGAGTAGGAACGCTGCGCGGTATAGCCGTCCTCGGCAGTCAGCCGGACGACGTAGTGCTGGCCCGGCAGGTGCTCGATGCGGTCGGCCACGTCCAGCCGCAACTGCACCGAGCGCTGGATCGGGCGGCGCACACCCGCGACGGTCGACGTCCGCCAGCCACCGCTCGGCGCATCGGCCACACCGGGCCCGAGCACCTCCGTCATTCGAGCACTCCGTTCGGCCTCGGTGCAGGGTCCCGCCGCGAGCTTGCGAGCGGTGGGGGGCAGCGAGGTCCTCTTTCAGTCACCCTGGTACCGCTGCTGGCGCCACGGGTCGCCGAGGTCGTGGTACCCGTTCTGCTCCCAGAAGCCCGGCTGGTCGCGCGTCATGAGAGTGATCCGGCTGATCCACTTGGCGCTCTTCCAGAAGTACAGATGCGGCACGAGCATCCGGACCGGTCCGCCGTGCTCGGTCGGCAGGGGCTTCCCGTCGAACTCCCACACGATCCAGGCCTTCCCGCCGGTCACGTGCTCCAGGGGCAGGTTGGTCGTGTACCCCGTCTTCGACGTCTCCATCACGAAGTGCGCCTCGGGCGTCGGGCGGGCCGCCTCGAGCAGGGTGTCGACGCTGACGCCGGAGAAGCGGGTGTCGAACTTCGACCAGGTGGTGACGCAGTGGATGTCGCCGCGGTATTCCGAGGGCGGCAGCCGGTGCGCCTCGTCCCAGGTCCAGGTCGTCGGCCGCTCGACCCGGCCGTCGACGGTGATGCTCCACGTCTCGGGGGTGATCCGTGGCGTCGGCTCGGCGGTCAGCACCGGCCAGTCGTGACCGACGTCGTACTGCCCGGGCGGCAGCCGCGGGTCCCGGCCTCGCTGGCGGCCGAGAAAACCTCTGGTCGCACGTGTCATGTCGGTCACTCCCCCTGCGGTCACGCTCACCGAGAAGCCGATCAGGGCGCACCATGGCCCGGGAGATGGTCCTCGCGCCGGAGCGGGAACGTCAACGGCACCGGGCCCCACGAGGCGGCCTCGATGAGCGGACGGCGCAGGTGAGGGTAGCCTTACATGAGACGAGTCACCCCGTGTCTACCTGGCCGTAAACTGTCAGTGGACCTAGCTTGGACCTTGTGGTGACGGTGACGGATTCGGCCCAGCGCAGGACGCCGAAGGCAGCCAAGACCAACTCGGTCTTCAAGAAGTTCGTGATGGCGATCAGCGGCATCCTGATGCTGCTCTTCCTGATCGCGCACATGATCGGCAACCTGCATGTGTTCCAGGGCGCGGCCTCGTTCAACAGCTACTCGGAGTGGCTCCGGACGGTCGGGGAGCCGGCATTGCCGCCCCGCACCCTCCTGACCGTCATCGAGATCGTGTTGAGCGTGTCCGTGCTCGCCCACATGTGGGCGGCGATCTCGCTGTGGCGTCAGGCCAAGCGAGCGCGGCCCGAGGGGTACGTGACCAAGAAGTCCGTCGTGCAGACGTACGCATCGCGCACCATGCGGTGGGGCGGCGTGATCATCGCGCTGTTCATCGTCTACCACATCCTCGACCTCACCTTCGGCGCCGTGAACCCGGCCGGCACCGACTCCACCCCCTACTCCCGGCTGGTCGCGAGCTTCCAGAACCCGATCGCCACCACGGTCTACGTGGTCGCGCTGGTCCTGCTCGGGATGCACCTCCGGCACGGCATCTGGAGTGCAACGCAGACCCTGGGCCAGAGCAACCGGCGCAGGCAGAAGTCGGTCAACGCCTTCGCCATCGCCTTCGCGACCCTTCTCATTGCCGGGTACCTCGTCGTCCCGGCAGCCGTCGTCTTCGGGCTTGTGGACTAAGGACAGGAATTCACCACCCATGCCTCTCGATCTCTTCAATGTCGGCGAACCGATCGCCGACACCAAGGCCCCCACGGACGTCCCGATCGGCGAACGCTGGAGCGAGCGCAAGTTCCGCGGCCGCCTGGTCAACCCGGCCAACCGCCGGAAGATGACGGTGATCGTCGTGGGAACCGGCCTGGCCGGCGGCTCGGCCGCCGCGACGCTCGGTGAAGCCGGCTACAAGGTCAAGTCCTTCTGGTACCAGGACAGCCCCCGCCGGGCACACAGCGTCGCGGCGCAGGGCGGGATCAACGCCGCCAAGAACTACCGCAACGACGGCGACAGCGTGCACCGGCTGTTCTACGACACGGTCAAGGGCGGCGACTTCCGCTCCCGCGAGAACAACGTGCACCGCCTGGCCGAGGTCAGCGTCAACATCATCGACCAGTGCGTCGCCCAGGGCGTTCCGTTCGCGCGCGAGTACGGCGGCCTGCTCGACAACCGGTCCTTCGGTGGCACCCAGGTGTCGCGCACCTTCTACGCCCGCGGCCAGACGGGCCAGCAGCTGCTGTACGGCGCCTACCAGGCCCTCGAGCGGCAGATCGCGGCCGGCAACGTCGAGCAGCACGCGCGCACCGAGATGCTCGACCTGATCATCGTCGACGGCCGCGCGCGGGGCATCGTCGCCCGCGACCTGGTGACCGGCGAGATCAGCACCCACTTCGCCGACGCCGTCGTCCTGGCCACCGGTGGGTACGGCAACGTCTTCTACCTCTCCACGAACGCCAAGGGCTCCAACGCCACGGCGATCTGGCGGGCGCACAAGAAGGGCGCGTACTTCGCCAACCCTTGCTACACGCAGATCCACCCGACCTGCATCCCGGTCAAGGGCGACTACCAGTCCAAGCTCACGCTGATGAGCGAGTCGCTGCGCAACGACGGCCGCGTGTGGGTGCCCAAGGAGCGTGGCGACGACCGCGACCCGCGGGAGATCCCCGAGGACGAGCGCGACTACTACCTCGAGCGCATCTACCCGGCGTTCGGCAACCTGGTGCCCCGCGACATCGCGTCACGACAGGCCAAGAACGTCTGCGACGAGGGCCGAGGCGTCGGCCCCGGCGGGCTCGGTGTCTACCTCGACTTCGCCGAGGCGATCGAGCGGCTCGGCCGCAAGGCCGTCGAGGCCAAGTACGGGAACCTCTTCGACATGTACGCCCAGATCACCGGCGAGGACCCCTACTCGGTCCCGATGCGGATCTACCCGGCAGTGCACTACACGATGGGCGGCCTGTGGGTCGACTACGACCTGCAGTCCTCCATCCCGGGCATGTTCGTGATCGGTGAGGCCAACTTCTCCGACCACGGCGCGAACCGGCTCGGCGCCAGCGCGCTGATGCAGGGCCTCGCGGACGGCTACTTCGTGCTGCCGGCGACCATCACCGAGTACCTGGCCGACGGCCCCTTCGAGAAGGTCGACGACAACCACCCCGCCGCCGTCGAGGCGATGCAGGGTGTGCAGGCCCAGGTGCAGAAGCTCCTCAACATCAACGGCACCCGCAGCCCGGCGTCCTTCCACCGGGAGCTCGGCCGGCTGATGTGGGACCTCTGCGGCATGGAGCGCTCCGAGGAGAGCCTGCGCAAGGCCCTCGACCGCATCCCGGAGATCCGCCAGGAGTTCTGGACCAACGTCAAGGTGTCGGGTGACTGGCACTCGTTCAACCAGACCCTCGAGCACGCCGGGCGGGTCGCCGACTTCATCGAGCTCGCCGAGCTGATGTGTATCGACGCCCTGCACCGGAACGAGAGCTGCGGCGGGCACTTCCGTGCGGAGAGCCAGACCCCCGAGGGTGAGGCGCTGCGCGACGACGACAACTTCGCCTACGCCGCCGCCTGGGAGTGGACGCCGGAGGGCCAGCCTCCGACGCTGCACCGGGAAGCCCTCGAGTACGAGTACGTCCACCTCGCCCAGCGGAGCTACAAGTAATGAACCTGACCCTGCGGATCTGGCGGCAGAAAGACCCGTCGGTCAAGGGCAAGATGGTGACCTACAAGGTCAGTGACATCTCCCCGGACATGTCCTTCCTCGAGATGCTCGACGTGCTCAACGAGCAGCTGATCATGGACGGGGACGACCCTGTCGCCTTCGACCACGACTGCCGCGAGGGCATCTGCGGCATGTGCGGCGTCATGATCAACGGCCAGGCGCACGGTCCGCAGCAGACCACCACGTGCCAGCTGCACATGCGGTCGTTCAAGGACGGCGACACGATCGACGTCGAGCCGTGGCGAGCCAGCCCGTTCCCGGTGATCAAGGACCTCGCCGTCGACCGGCGCGCGTTCGACCGGATCATCCAGGCCGGCGGATACATCAGCGCCCCGACCGGCACCGCGCCCGAGGCGCACTCGATGCTCGTGGCGAAGAAGGACTCCGACGCCGCCTTCGACGCGGCGACCTGCATCGGCTGCGGCGCGTGCGTCGCGGCCTGCCCCAACGCCTCGTCGATGCTCTTCACCGCCGCCAAGGTCACCCACCTCGGACTGCTCCCGCAGGGGCAGCCGGAGCGCAACGACCGGGTGATCAACATGGTGGCCCAGCAGGACGCCGAGGGCTTCGGCGGCTGCACCAACATCGGCGAGTGCGCGGCCTCCTGTCCCAAGGGCATCTCGATGGAGACCATCTCCCGGCTCAACCACGACCTGCTCGGCGCCCTGCGCGCGGGCGCTCGCCCGAAGAGCTGATCTCCGCGCCCTTCGGCGGGTGCGCGCGAAAGGACCTGTCCGGCAACCCGGACAGGTCCTTTCGCGCAGGGGCCGGGTGGCGCACTGGCGGCGAGTCGGTTTGATATGCAAACCTATGCTCGTGATGCAGCCCTTCCCGTTCCAGGACCTGCCCGGCCGGCCCTGCCCGATCGCGGCCTCGCTCGAGCTCGTGGGTGAGCGCTGGTCGCTGCTGGTGATCCGCGAGGTCTCGCTCGGCAACCACCGGTTCAGCGAGATCGCCCAGGGAACCGGGGCCCCGCGGGACCGCCTGTCCGCCCGGCTCTCAGCGCTGGTGACGGCCGGCGTGCTGGAGCGTCGTCCGTACAGCACGAGCCCGCCGCGCTCGGGCTACCACCTCACCGATGCCGGCCGGGACATCCTGCCCGTCCTGCAGGGGCTGCTCCAGTGGGGCAACCGGTGGCTGACCGACGAACCCCCGGTGGTGCTGCACCACGCCCCCGGCGAGCGTGCCGGCCACGAGGTCGACGGCGAGTGGACCTGCCGGACCTGCGGCGAGCCCGTGGCCGGATCGCCGGTCGAGCGGGTGCTCACCCCGGCCGGCCACCGGCTCGTGGGCCTGCCCGTGGAGGCCGACGACCATGACCGCTGACACCGCGCCGGCACCCGCACCAGAGGGCTGGGGACCCACGCGATCCCGCACCGTCACCTGGCACGACCCGCTGGTCACCGCGGCGGGAGTACGGGACCTGTCGGGGCTGGCGGCCCTGCAGGCAATGCGGGACGGCCTGCTGCCCCCGCCGCCGATCACCCGGCTGATGCAGATGGTCCCGGTCGCGCTGGAGGAAGGCCGGGTCGAGTTCCGCTGCGACCTGGACGAGTCGGTCTACAACCCGCTCGGCCTCGTGCACGGGGGACTGCTGTGCAGCCTGCTGGACACCGTCGC
Organism: Blastococcus sp.; assembly: GCA_025465355.1. Lineage (GTDB taxonomy): Bacteria > Actinomycetota > Actinomycetes > Mycobacteriales > Geodermatophilaceae > Blastococcus_B. Next base: position 47,899 of record JAODNN010000182.1, read on the forward strand.
CGGCTGCGCGGTCCACACGACCCTGCCGCGGGGGTGGGGCTACACCTCGATCGAGCTCAAGGTGAGCTACCTGCGGGCCGTCCGTGCCGACAGCGGGCCGCTGACCGCGGTCGGCACCGTCGCGAAACCCGGGCGCCGGGTCGCCTTCGCGGAGGGACAGGTGCTCGACGCCGCGGGCCGGCTGGTGGCCACGGCGTCGAGTTCGCTGCTGGTCTTCCCCATCGAGGCGGGCGGCTGAGGTCCTCCTCAGACGGCGACCGGCTCGGCCGGCCGGACGTCCTCCTGCGGCTCGGGGAGGAGCGCCGCCGGCTGCGGCAGCCGAGCGGCGCGGTGCCGGCCACCGGCCCGGCGCGGCACTGCGACCACGAGGGCGTAGGCGGCGGTGAGGACGCCGGTGGCGACGAGCGCGCCGGTCAGGCCGACGGCGGAGACCAGCGGCGCGGCCACCAGCGAGCCGCCCACGATGCCGGCGATCGCGGCGGGGAAGGCGATGCCGTAGGCGCGGGCGAAGACGTGCTCGTCGAGGTCCCGCTGCAGCGAGGTCTCGCACAGCACCTCGACCAGGACGGCGCCGGCCCCGCCGAGCACCGCCCAGCAGAGCAGGCCGGTCAGGCAGGGGGTGGCGGCCATCAGGGCGGCCGGCGCCGCCACGCCGAGGAGGGCCAGCACCAGGACCCGGCGCGGGTGCGTGCTGCGCGCGGCGCGGGAGGTCAGCGCGGTGCCCAGGATGCCGCCGATGCCCATGCCGGCCAGCACGTAGCCGTAACCGGCGTCGCCGAACCCCAGCGCCCGGCTCAGCAGCAGGAGCAGCACGGTCTGCATGCCGTAGACGACGCTGCACATGATGTCGGCACCGACCAGCCGCAGCGCGGCCGGGTGGGCGCGGAGCGCGCGGGCCCCGAGGACGACGTCGGCCACGACGCTGCCGCGCTCACCGGAGCGGGCCGGGCAGAAGGCAGGGCCGGCCGGGATGGAGAGGACGGCGAGCGCCGAGATCGCGAAGGTGCCCGCGTTGGCCAGGAAGGCGACGCCGGGCGAGCCGAGCAGCAGCAGGACGGCGCCGACGACGGGGCCACCGGCGACGGCTGCCATCCCCACGGCCGAGCGCGCGGCGTTGGCACCGGGCAGGTCGGCGTCCGGGACGAGCCGGGGCGTCGTGGCGGCGGCGCTGGCCGGATACGCGGCGCTGGCGGCGGTCGACAGGGCCGCGAGGAGCGGGGCGAGGAGGATCGGCAGCCCGGCCGCTGCCACCGCGGTGAGGCCGAGCATGCAGGCGACCCGGGCGAGGTCCGAGAGCACCATCAGCCGGCGGCGGTCGAAGCGGTCGGCGAGCACGCCGCCGATCGGTCCGAGCAGGACGACGGGCACCACCCGGACCGCGGTGGTGACCGCGACCCACCCCGCGCTGTGCGTGCGCTCGTAGACGAAGGCGAGCAGCGCGACGTTGTAGAGCCAGTCCCCGGCCTGGGAGACCGCGAGCGCGACGAGCAGGCGGCGGAAAGAGCGGTGGCGCAGGGAGCTGCGGATGCTCCCGGTCGGGGCGGTCACAGCGCGACGTCCGAACCGGTCGTCGCGGCGTGCCGCGGGCCGATCACGACGGTGCCCTTGCAGACGATGTCGAGGATCTCGGTCATCGCTGACCCCTCCCTGATTCCGGTGCGCCTGGTCCGGCGCGCTGGAACGAGCCTGTCGGTCCGGTGACCCACCCGGATCGGGCGACCGGCACCGTCGCCGGCGCCCGGCTACCTCAGATCCGTCGGACGGCGCCTCAGACGGACGGCCCGTTCCGGCTCGGCGTCCCTGGGAACCGCGCCACGCTCGCTGAGGCACCTCAGGAGCGGCACGGCACGTGGGGGTGTCCGAAGGCCCTCGCGCCGTGTCAGCATGCGGGCGTGCCGGACGTCGTCAGCCCCGTTCTCGTGGGTCGCGAGGCCGAGCTGGGCCGCCTGCGGGGGGCTGTGGCCCGCACCGTGGCCGGTCAGCCGGGCGTGGTGCTGGTCAGCGGGGAGGCCGGCGTCGGCAAGAGCCGGCTGCTCGAGGCCGCCCTGGAACAGTCCGGGCAGGACGGCGTGCAGGTGCTCACCGGCGGCTGCATCGAGCTGGGCGGAGAGGGGCTGCCGTTCGTCCCGCTCGTCGAGGCACTCCGGACCTTGACCCTCACCACGCCGGCGGACGAGCTGGATCGGCTGCTCGGCCCCGCCCGGCGCGAACTGGCCCGGCTGCTGCCGGAGCTCGCCCCCGACCTCGACGCCTCACCCCCCGTCGGGGGCAGCACCGCCCAGCTGTTCGAGCTCGTCCTGGGCGTGCTCGGCCGGCTCGGCCGGAGCCGGCCCCTGGTGCTCGTCATCGAGGACCTGCACTGGGCGGACCGGTCCACCCTCGACCTCGTCGCCTTCCTCGTCCGCGCCCTGCGCAACATCCGGGTGCTGCTCGTCCTCACCTACCGCTCCGATGAGGTGGACCGGCGTTCGCCGCTGCGGCCCCTGCTCAGCAGCTGGGAACGGTTGCGGGGGGTCGAGCGCCTGCACCTGGACCGCTTCGCCCGCGCCGAGGTCGCCGCCCAGGTGACCGCGATCCTCGGGACCACGGCGAAACCGGCGCTGGTCGACCAGATCTTCGACCGGTCCGAGGGCAACGCGTTCTTCGTCGAGGAACTCGTCCGGACCGTGCGGGACGGCGCGTCGGAGCACGAGCTCCCGCCGTCCCTGCGCGACGTCCTGCTGACCAGGGCGGAGCGGTTGTCGGGGCCGGCACAGCGCCTCCTGCGGACCGCGGCGGTGGCTGGTCGCTGGGTTCCGGAGCGGCTGCTCGCGGTGGTCGCCGCGGTCTCCCCCACCGAGTTGTACGAGGCCCTGCGCGAGGCCGTCGACGCGTCGCTGCTCGTCGTGGACCGGACCGGCCGCGGCTACTCCTTCCGGCACGCCCTGACCCGCGACGCCGTCTACGAGGAACTGCTCCCCGGTGAGCGGGCGGAGCTGCACACCGCGTACGCGGAGACCCTCGACCGCGACCCGGGTCTGGCCGGGGACGACGGGTCGGTGGCAGCGACCCTGGCGGTGCACTGGTACGCCGCCCACGACCTGCCCCGCGCGCTGTCGGCGTCGGTGCGGGCGGGCCGGCAGGCGATGGCGGCGTTCGCGCCCTCCGAGGCGCGCCGCCACCTGGAGCGGGCGCTCGAGGTGTGGCGGAGCGTTCCCGATGCGGAGGAACGGGCCGGGACCGACCAGGTCGAGGTGCTGCAGCTCGCGGCACGGGCCGCGTACAACGCCGGGGATCCCGAGCGCGCGCTCCCGCTGCTCCGGCGTGCCGAGGAGCTGCTCGGGCCGGAGCCGGACCCCGAGCGCGCGGGCCTGGTCATCGAGCAGCGCGCGTCGACCCTCCGGTCCCTCGGTGAGGACGTCACCGGTCTGAACGATCTCGAGCGCGCGCTCGCCCGGCTGCCCGAGGAGCCCCCGACCCTGGCCCGGGCCGCTGTGCTCGCCTCCATGGCCAACGCGCTCATGCGGTTGAACACGACCGACCACACGCCGGAGCTGGCCAGGACCGCGCTGGCCGCCGCCCGCGCCGTCGGCGCACGGCCCCTGGAGGCGAGCGCGCTCGTGACGCTGGGCTCCGCGCTCAGCTACCTCACCGACCCGGTCGAAGGTGAGCGGGCCCTCCGGGACGGACTGCGGGTCGCGGTCGACGCCGACGACCACGAGAGCGCGCTCCGCGGGTTCGTGAACCTGTCCGACGTCCTCGAGTCCCAGGGACGGCACCGCGAGGCGGCCGACTGCGCGCGTCAGGGCATGGAGCTCGCCTCGCGCGTCGGGCTGACCCGCAGCTTCGGAGCCTTCCTGGCCGGCAACCTCGCCGAGCCGCTGGTGCGCCTCGGCGAATGGGAAGAGGCCGAGCAACTGGGCACGGAGACCCTGGAGGCAGGGCTGATCGGCGTCTTCGCGGCCTCCCTGCACGAGCTGCTCGGTTACCTGGCCGCCCAGACCGGCCGCGCGGAGAAGGCCCTCGGGCACGTCCGCGAGGCACGCCGTCAACTCGGGGACAGCCGCGAACAGCAGTTCCTCCAGGCGCTGGTGTTCATCGAGGCCGAGGTCGGCCGGGCCCGCGGCCGGCTCGACGAGGCGGCCCGGCTGGTGGCGGACGGGCTCGCCGAGGGGAACGCCTGGTCGGCGCGCTACGCCTGGCCACTCAGCTGGCTCGGCGCGCGCGTCGCGGCCGATGCCGCCACCAGCGCCCGTGACCGGCAGGCGGCGGCGCCCGAGCCGACCTCCGCTGCCGACCACGGCCTGGACCTGTTCGTGGCCACGTCCTTCCCGGCCTCGGTCGGGTACCGGGCCACGGCGCTCGCCGAGCAGGCACGCGCGGCCGGCGAGCCAGGGGTGCCTGCCTGGGAGGCGGCGGTCGGGGCCTGGCGGGACGCCGGAGAGACCTGGCCACTGGCCTACTCGCTCTACCGTCTCGCCGAGGCACGCTGCGCCCTGGGCCTGCGGGAGGCGGCCGTCGAGCCGTTGCGTGAGGCGGTCGGCGCCGCCCGGCGCATGGGCGCGCAGCCGCTGGTGGACGAGGCCGTCGCGCTGGGCCGGCGCGCCCGCATCTCGCTGGACGACCAGGCCGAGGAGGCGCCCCCGGTACCGGGCGATGCCACGCCCTTCGGGCTCACCGACCGGGAGCGGGAGGTGCTGACCCTCGTCGCCGCCGGGCGCTCCAACGGGCAGATCGCCACCGCCCTGTTCATCAGCCCGAAGACGGCCAGCGTCCACGTCTC
>JAODNN010000188.1 GCA_025465355.1 Blastococcus sp.
GCACCACCCACCCGGACCACCGTGGATGACGGGCAGGGCGACCTCTCTGTCGCACCCTCGGGTGCTGACCTCACTGCAGCGAGACTGCCGCGAGGCGCCCTGCCCCCTTATTCAGCAGGCTCCTAGCGGTAGTCCGACGTAGATGCGGTAGTGCGGCTGCGCCGTGGTGGTCAGTGCCGCTACGCGGTAGGCCGATCCGCCGAGTGGATCCGCGTGGTCGGTCCAGAGGACCGGCGCCGCACCGGGCGCGGGGGCGGCCGACCGGAAGATCCGTGGTTCGCCGTGCACGTCGTCCGAGGAGGCGACAACCCGGCCTGAGCCGTCGAGGACCTGGGCGACCAGGCTCTGCCCGGGGCGCGGCGGCACTGTGGGACCACCCGGGCCGTGTGCCGCGGTCTCCACGGCCAGAGCACTCTGAACGGCCCTGGTGTCCAGGTCGGCCAGCATGCCCGTGTGGAGACGCCAGACCAGGAGGGCGCCGGCCCCGGCGAGCAGAACCGCAACCGCGAGCGTCCCTGCCGCGGTCAGCCGTGCCCGCAACGACCATGGTCTCCGCTTGGCGCCCATCGGTCAGTCGACATCCAGCCGGTAGCCGGCGCCCCGCACGGTGGCGATGGTCCGCCGCCCGAAGGGAGTGTCGACCTTCCGGCGGAGAAAGCCGACGTAGACCTCCACGATGTTGGGGTCACCGTCATAGTTCTCGTCCCACACCTGGTGCAGGATCTGCGTCTTGCTCACGACGTCGCCTGGTCGGGCGATGAGGCATTCAAGGACGGCGAACTCGCGGGCGGTCAGGCGCACTTCCGTGCCTGCCCGAAAACATCTCCGTCGCGCGGGGTCCAGTACGAGGTCGCCCAGCACGTGCTTGGCGGGACGCTGGCGAGCGCCTCGGCGTTGCAGTGCCCGGACCCGCGCGACGAGGACGACGAACCCGAAGGGTTTGGCCAGGTGGTCGTCGGCGCCGAGATCGAGGGCATCGGCGATGTCGTAGTCCCCGTCCTTGGCCGTGAGCATCAGCACTGGTGTCCACACGTGAGCGACACGGAGGCGCTTGAGCACCTCGTAGCCGGAGAAGCCGGGCAGCATGACGTCGAGAACGATCACGTCGTAGTCCCCGACTGTCGCCTTGAGCAGCCCCTCCGGACCTCCGGAAGCCACGTCGACGGCGAACCCCTCAGCAGCCATCCCGCGGCGCAGCGCATCGGTGATCGCGGGCTCGTCGTCGACGATCAGCACTCTGGACACGGCACCTCGTCCACCGCTTCCACGGTAGGCAGCGCAGCTGAAGCTTGCCTGAAGGTCGGTTGCATGGGCGGTGGACTGAAAGGTCTTCAGGGTCATTCAGCGTCGCTTCAGTCACCGCCGTCCACGGTGGTGCACATCCGGTGGAACGCCACCGGTGTTGCTCTCAGAATGGAGTTTCACCATGTCGAAGACCATCCGCGGACTTCTCCTGGCAACCGGGGCGGCGGTCTCCCTCGGTGCCATCGGGACCGGAGTCGCCATGGCGTCGCCGGCGTCGCCGGCGGCCTCCTCCACCGCAGTAACGGCCCCGGCCGGCGGTGCGCAGAAGGAGGCACCGGCCGAGGCGTCCACGCCTGAGACCGGTTCCGAATCGGCCGAGACGGCCGGCGCAGCTGAGAGCGGCGCCCCGTCAGACGGCCCCGGCGGCCACGCGGACCCGGCTGGCAACGTCGACCACCAGTTCGACGGGACCGAGTAGCCGCCCGACCCGGCGGGAGTGGGCGCTCGTCGTCGCCACTCCCGCCGGCTGCGGCTCGTCCCGGCCGCACATCCGGGCATGTTCCCGGATCTGGCGGGCAGTCTGACTACGACGAGCGGCCGCGTGCCGCGCTGCCACTGATCCAGCGGCTGATCCGGGTGCTAGCCGCGGGACACCGACCTGCGGGCCGCTGCTGTTGGGCTGGTCGACTCGACCCCGGTCGGATGCTTGTCGATCCCAACCTCGACCAACGGCGCGGTCAGCGGCTCCTGGCCCCGGATCCGCTGGCTGATCGCTCGGGCTACGTCGCACTCAAGAGACAGCTCGAACCGGAGCTACTGCCGTGTGCTACCGCCAGTGCGGCCCGGGTGCCGTAGCTCCAGTCTCCGAGCGCCTCCACCGGCCCGCGGATGCCGTCGTCGTCGTCCGTAGTGGGATGGCGAGAGGTGGCTTCAGGCCCCGAGTTGCAACCTTCTCATCGCTCTCTCATCTGGCTCGGGTCGAGTGAGCGGTATGAGTCTTCTGGGATACGTGATCCGTCCCCGTTGGTGGTCGTCAGTGGGGGTCCCCGCCATCTGTTTGGTCGCGTTGGTCAGCGGCTGCGGCAGCGCGCCGGTGACCTCGTCAGGCGCGTCGACAACGTCGGGTGCGAGCAACTCCTCGGGGACGACGGCGTCCGGTGGTCCGAACCCGAATGCCCCCGAGACCGTCGCGGCCGGTGATATCCCGGACAACCAGATCTACGTGCCGTTCAGCCCCCCGGGCGCTGGCTACTCGGTATCGGTTCCGCAGGGGTGGGCGCAGTCGACCGTTGCCGGCTCCCCCGTCTTCACCGACAAATTCAACAGCGTCACGATCGGGACGGCGGCAGCGCCCCCGGCTCTCGACGTCGCCACGGTCAAGGCGAACGAAGTGCCGAAGCTGCACTCCTCGGTACCAGGGTTCGTCCTCGGTGACGTGCGCGCGGTGACCACGAGCAGCGGGCCCGCGGTGCGGATCACCTACGCCGCCACGTCCGCGCCCAACGCGGTCACCGGTGCTACCGCGGCCCTGGCGGTCGAACGCTACGACTTCGCCCGCAACGGTCGCGAGGTCACCCTGACGCTGTCGGGCGCCAAGGGTGCTGACAACGTCGACCCCTGGAAGAAGATCTCCGACTCCTTCCGGTGGCTGCAGTGAGTTCACCGACCAACTCCCTCGAGGTCGTCCCGGCGCTCGAAGCGCGCTCGCTGTACCGGTTCTTCCGGGCCGGAGACGAGGAGACGCTCGCCCTGCGCGGGGTGTCGATGTCGGTGGCGCCGGGTGAGTTCGTCGCCGTGGCGGGCCCGTCGGGCTCCGGCAAGTCGACGCTGCTCGGTTGCCTCGCCGGACTGGACGATCCCGACGGCGGCAGCGTGCTGGTGGACGGCGAGCGGATGAGTCATCGCCCCGAGCCCGTGCGCGCCCGGCTCCGGGCGCAACGGATCGGCGTCCTCGCCCAGTCGAACAATCTGCTTGAGCACCTGACCGTGGAGGGCAATGTGCGGCTCGCCCGATCCCTGACACACGCCCGGAGCAACGGGAACGTCGAGGAGCTGCTGGCCTCGGTCGGCCTCGCCGGCCGGGCGCAGGCCCGACCGAGCCAGCTCTCCGGCGGGGAGGGCGCCCGCGCCGGGCTGGCCGTGGCGCTGGCCAACGATCCCGCCGTGATCCTCGCCGACGAGCCGACCGGCGAACTGGACCATGCGACCGAGGCCGGCGTACTGGACTTGCTGCTCGCCGCCACGCGACGAGGAGTAGCGGTGCTGGTGGCCAGTCACAGCCCCGCGGTGACCGCCGCGGCCGGGCGGCACGTGCGGCTGCTTGACGGGCAGGTGCTCGCGTGACCGCCGGAGAGCGCATGGCCGCTGGTGCCGTCGACGTGGCCCCCGCAGACCAGACATCTCTGGTCGTCTGCACAGCGGTGAGCCGGATCTTTGGACGCGGTCCCGTCGCGGTGCCTGCCGTCCAGGACGTGAGCGTCACGGTGGCCCCGGGCATGCTGGTGGCGCTCACGGGTCCCTCCGGCTCCGGGAAGTCGACCCTGCTCCATCTGATGGCCGGGCTGGAGTCGCCCAGCAGCGGCAGCGTGCAATGGCCGGGCCTCGGTGGCTCCCTCACGGGCCGGGCCGGCGTCGTCGGCCTGGTGTTCCAGGGGCCGAGCCTGGTGCCCGCGCTCGACGTGCTGGAGAACGTGACCCTCCCCCTGCTGCTCGCCGGCGTCGGTGCGGCCGACGCGGTCCGTCGTGCCCGCACCGCCCTGGAGCGGCTGAACGTGCACGGGTTGGCGGCGAAGCTGCCGGAGGAGATCTCCGGCGGGCAGGCCCAGCGCGTGGCAGTAGCGCGCGTCCTGGCGAGCCGGCCGCGGCTGATCCTGGCCGACGAACCGACTGGTCAGCTGGACCACGAGACCGGTGCCCACGTGATCGAGGTGCTCCTCGAGACGGCAGCCGCGCTGAATGCAGCTCTCGTGGTGACGACGCACGATCCGGTGGTCGCCGAACGCTTCGCAGACCACTGGCGGATGGCCGACGGCAGGCTCGTGGACGGAGACCGGACATGCTGACCCGACTGTGGCTGGCCGGCCTGTGGCGACGCCGAGGCGGACGGCTGGCGGCCGCGGTCGCCGGGATCGCCGTCGCCGTGGCACTGCTGGCCTCGCTGGGCGGTTTCCTGGCCGCGTCGAAGGCGACGATGGCGACCCGCGCGGTCCAGAACGTCGCGGTGGACTGGCAGGCGCTCGTGCAATCGGGTGCCGACCCAGCGTCCGCCCTGGCCACCGTCCGGACCGACCCGGGAACCCGCGCCGCCGTACCCGTGGGCTTCGCGACCACCGCGGGGATGTCGGCCACCGGCGGCGGCACCAAACAGACCATCGGGGAGGGCGTCGCCCTGGGCATCCCCGCGAACTACCGCGCCCTCTTCCCCGGTCAACTCCGCACCCTTGCCGGGGCAGGCACGGGTGTCCTGCTCGCCCAGCAGACGGCGGCCAACCTGCACGTCGCGCCCGGGAACAGCGTGCAGATCAGCCGCGCCGGGCTCGGGCCGGTCTCGGTCAAGGTCGACGGCGTGGTCGACCTTCCGCAGGCCAACTCGCTGTTCCAGACGGTCGGAGCGCCGGCCGGAGCACAACCGACAGCGCCACCGGACAACGTCGTCCTACTGCCCGAGACCCAGTGGCACTCGATCTTCGATCCGCTCACGGCCGTCCGTCCGGATCTGATCCGTACCCAGATCCACGCCGCGCGGTCACACGCCCTGCCGGCCGACCCGGCCGCGGCCTACACCGAGGTGACCGGTGCGGCCCACCACCTGGAGGCGCAGTCCTCGGGCGCCCTCGTCATCGGGGACAATCTGGGCGCATCCCTCGGCGCGGCCCGTGAGGACGCCGCGTATGCGCAGGTCCTCTTCCTGTTCCTCGGGCTGCCCGGCGCCGTGCTCGCCGGCCTGCTCACCGGGGCGATCAGTGCCTCGGGCGCCGTGCGCCGGCGCCGGGAGCAGGCGTTACTGCGGCTGCGCGGGGCCAGCACCGGCCAGCTGGTCCGGCTGGCCTCGGCCGAGGCGGCGAGCGTCGGCCTGATCGGTGCCGCGGCCGGGCTCGGCGTCGCCGCGTTGGTCGGCCGGCTGGCGTTCGGCTCGTTCCGGTTCGGGTCGACGACGACCGGAAGCCTGCTGTGGTCGGGTGGCGCAGCTGTCGTGGGCCTGATCATCGCGGCGCTGGCCGTGCTCGTGCCTGCGTACCGGGATCTGCGCACCTCGACCGTCGCCACCGCCCGCCGGGAGGTCGGGCGGCAGCGGGGCCCGGCGTGGGCTCGTTACGGGTTGGATCTGCTGCTGCTGGCCGCGGGCGGCCTGATCGTGTGGGCCACCAGCCGCAACGGTTACCAGCTCGTGCTGGCGCCGGAGGGGGTGGCGACCATCTCGGTCTCCTACTGGGCGTTCGCCGGGCCGGCACTGCTCTGGGCGGGGACCGCGCTGCTCACCTGGCGGCTGGCCGACCTCGTCCTGGGGCGGGGGCGGCGCGTCGTCGCGCGCGCGCTGAGCCCGATGACCGGACGCCGGCTGGCTGCTCCCGCCGCGGCCATGATGGGCCGCCGCCGCAGACCACTGGCGCGCTCCCTGGTGCTGCTGGCACTGGCTGTCGGATTCGCCGTCTCGACGGCGACGTTCAACGCGACCTACGGCGCGCAGGCCGTCGCCGACGCGCAACTGACCAACGGCGCGGACGTGACCGTCACCGAACCGCCCGGCGGATCGGTCGGCGTGGCTGCCGCGGCCCCGATCGCCCGGGTCCCCGGGGTGCGGAGGGTGGAGCCGCTGCAGCACCGCTTCGCCTACATCGGAGCCGACCTGCAGGACCTGTACGGGGTTCGCCCGGCCACGATCACCGACACGACGGCCCTGCAGGACACCTACTTCCGGGGCGGAACGGCACGCGAGCTCATGGCCCGGCTGGCGGCGCACCCCGATTCGATCCTGGTCAGCGCCGAGACAGTGAAGGACTATCAGCTGCTCCCCGGTGCCCTGCTGCGCTTGCGGTTGCCGGTTCCCGGGAGCAGTGCGCTCCGAACGGTGCCCTTCCATTACATCGGGATCGTGTCGGAGTTCCCCACTGCCCCGAAGGACAGCTTCTTCATCACGAACGCGTCCTACGTGGCCGCGCAGACGGGCAGCGACGCGGTCGGCGCATTCCTCGTCGACACCGGCGGCCACGACAGCGCTGCTGTCGCCGCCAGGATCAGGCACGTCGTGGGCACGTCGGCCACGGTCACCGACCTCCAGCACACGCGCTCAGCGGTCGGATCGAGCCTGACCGCCGTCGACCTGGCCGGGCTCACACGGGTCGAGCTGGGGTTCGCCCTCGTGCTGGCCGCGGCCGCGGGCGGTCTGGTGCTCGCGCTCGGGCTCGCCGAACGACGGCGCACGTTCGCGATCACGACGGCGCTCGGCGCGACCGGCCGGCAGCTCCGTGGCCTGGTCACTGCCGAGATCTCGGTGGTCACCCTCGGCGGGCTGCTCGCCGGCGCGGGGATGGCGTGGTTGATCTCCAAGATCCTCGTCTCGGTCCTCACCGGGGTGTTCGATCCGCCGCCGTCATCCCTCACCGTCCCGTGGGGGTACGTCCTCGGCACGGCCCTCGCCACGCTCGCGGCCCTGGGCCTGGCTGCCTGGAACACGGTCCGACTGGCCAGGCGCCCTCCGACCAGCGTGCTCCGGGAACTGTGACACCGTCCCCTGTCCCGCGCCGGAGGTCGATGGCTCGGGGGCCCGGCCAGGTGGCAGCTCGACGCTGACGACCGCGCCGCCGGGGGGGACGTTCACGGCGGTGACCCGGCCGCCGTGCGCGCGCACGATGGCCGCGACGATCGCCAGGCCGAGCCCCGTCCCTCCGCTGTCGCGTGGCCGCCCGGCGTCGGCCCGCTGGAAGCGCTCGAAGGCCAGCGGGAGAAAAGCGCCGGGGAACCCCGTGCCCTGGTCGCGGACCTCCAGCAGCACGGGACCGCGCGGCGTGACGGTGGCCGCGACCGTCACCTGACCACCGGGCGTCGAGTGGCGGGTGGCGTTCTCCAAGAGGTTGTCGACCACCTGGCGCACCCGGTCCGGATCAGCCCGCACGGTGAGGTCCGGGGGGCAGTCCACGGCCACCGTGACACTGTGGGGCGCGGCCAGGGCTCTGGCTCCCCGTGCCGCCGCGGTCAAGAGACTCTCCAGCCTGAACTCCTTCCGGTCGAGGAAGGGCTGGCCGCTGTCTGCACGCGCGAGCAGGAGCAAGTCCTCGGCGATCCGGATCAGCCGGTCGGTGTCCTCGGCCGCGCGCCCCACCGCCGACCGGAGTGACTCTGCCGTCCGCCCGGGCCGCGCCGCGAGCTCCAACTCACCGCGCAGAATCGTCAGTGGTGTCCTCAGCTCGTGCCCGGCGTCGGCGACGAATGCCCGCTCGCGCTCGAGCGCGCCCTGCAGTCGGCCGAGCAGCGCGTTGAAGGTCACGGCGAGCGCGGCGATCTCGTCCTGGGTGCCCGGGATGGGCAGCCGCCGGCCGGTGTCCCGGTCGCTGATCTCCGCCGCCTCGCGCCGCATCCGCTCGACCGGCCGCAGCGCCGCCCCGGCCAATAGCCAGGCGCCGACACCGACCAGCGCCACAGCAGGTGGGCCACCGAGCAGCAACGCGGATCGAGCCCGCGCCACCGCCGCGTCCGACACATCGGTTCCCGTTCCGACGATGATCAGCAGCCGCTGACCCGAGGACGTGATGGTGGTCGCCAGCAAGCGGCTCCGGTCACCCGCCACGGTGGCGACAAAGGAAACCTCTCCGGCTGCTGCCTGCCGCTGCTGGGCGCGATCGAGCAGCGTCAGGTCCGCGACGCCGGGCGACGCGGCGACGACGCGACCGTCCCCGGCGATCACCTGGAGGATCTGGTCTCCCGGACCGGCCCGGACGGCGTCGCCGGTAGCCAGCTCGTCGGCGATCGCCCGGACGCGGCTGCGAAGTCCTGGGTCGAGGGACGCGTCGACACTGGCCCGCAGCTGAACGACGAAGGCCACTCCGGCCACGGCTATCGCCACGGCGGCGCAGGCCGCGAACAGCAGCGCCAGGCGGACGCGCAGGGACACCGTGACCTAGCTAGCGTTCGCCGGCTTGGCTCACAGCAGCCTCTGACACGGGCTGGGGAAGGAGCCGGTAGCCCACCCCACGCACGGTCTCCAACTGGCGGACGCCGAAGGGTCGGTCGATCTTTCGCCGCAGGTACAGCACGTACTGGTCGACGACGTTGGAACCCGCCTCGTATCCGAAGTCCCAGACGTTCTCCAGGATCTGGACGCGGGTCAGCACCTGATCCGGATTCCGCAGAAAGACCTCCAGCAGTGCAAATTCCTTGACTGACAGCTCGACCTCGACATCCCCGCGCCACACCCGCCGCGTCGCGGGGTCCAGCCTCAGGTCGGCCAGCGCCAGATCGGTCGCCCGCTCGCTGCTGCCGCGCCGGATCAACGCCCGCAGGCGTGCCGACAGCTCGACGAAAGAGAACGGCTTGGTCAGGTAATCGTCGGCGCCGGCGTCCAACCCCACGACACGATCGTTGACGGAATTCCGCGCGGTCAGCATGAGAATGGGCATCCAACGGCGGCCGGCCCTCAACTCGCGGCACACCTCGACGCCGTCCAGCCCCGGCAGCATCCGGTCGAGCACGACAGCGTCGTAGGGGAACTCCGTTGCTCGCCACAGCGCTTCGGGACCGGTGCGGGCGATGTCCACGACATATCCGTCCTCCTCCAGCCCCCGCTTGAGGAGCGCAGCCATCCGCACCTCGTCCTCGACGATCAGCAGCCGCACTCCGGAAACGGTAGTCGCGGCGTCGCGGCCGGATGCTGACGGACTGCCGAATGACCGTCCCCGACAAGAGTTGGAGTCGCTGTCAGCGAGACGACGTCCGGCTGATCGACCGCCTTCGTCGGCACGGCCCTGATGGTGCTCCTGAACCCGTGATGGCAGCCCGGCGACGTCGAGGGACATCCATCTCATCGTCCATAAATATTCGCTGCCTAGCGTCCTCGGTCTACGCCACGGCAACGTAGGGAAGGGATCGGAACGGTGAGCGACCGAGTCACCTGGGTGGGGGACCTTGTCCCGACCCCGGGCGCCCTTGATGAGCGCTGTGGGCGGCACGACTGCGGCGTCGCGGTCACCAGCCAACAGCCCGTCCGGTTCCACGTGACCACCCTGCAAGTCAACGAGCGCGCAGCGCGGAGCCCTCGTGACCGCACGGACGCGTGCGTTCGACCCGGGGAACGGTGATGACGATGGGGAGTAGCCGCGCCACCGTCAACCGCGAAACGCTGATGAGTCCCAGCGCGACCAGCCGGCTCGGTGCGGTGTGGCCGCGACTCTTGCTGCCGGGGGGCCAGTGGGAGTCGTCGACTCGGCAACTGACCGGGCCTCACGAGCCGACGGTCCGGAGGGTGCGGACGGCGACTCGCCTGGTGCGCTTCCGCCGCGAGGTGCAGCCGCCGACCGACCTCCGAATCAGAACCGTCGTTCGTGTTGTTCCGGCCCGACGTCCCCCCGCGGATGGCGAACCATCCGAGCGGCGGAGGTGCACATGCTGAGACAGCCGGGTCTCGCGTCCGGGTCGGAGTCGTTACAGGCCGGGCCCCAGCCCCGGCTGGGCAAGGTGCGGACTCGGATCGCGGTCGGTGCGGGCCGCATGGCCGGTTTGCTGTCGCGCCGACTGGGTCTGGGTGATGGCGCGGTGATCGGTGGCCGGGTGACGCTGGCGGTGGATAGCGAGGCTCTGCGGAGGCTGGCGGGCGGTCGGCGGGTGGTCCTGGTGACGGGGACTAACGGGAAGACCACCACCGCACACTTGCTGGCGGCGGCACTGCGGACGGCGGGTGCGGTGGCGCACAACGACACCGGCGCGAACATGCTCGATGGAGCAGTCGCCGCGCTCGTGGCGCGCCCGGACGCCCCGTTCGCGGTCCTGGAAGTCGACGAGCTCCACCTGGCTCAGGTGGCGGCCGCCGTCTCCCCTACCGTGATCGTGCTGCTCAACCTCACCCGGGACCAATTGGACCGCAGCAGCGAGGTGGCGGTGGTGGCCGCATCGATCCGGGAGGCGCTGCAGGCGCAGCCGGATGCCCTGGTGATCGCCAACTGTGACGATCCGGTGGTCGTAGCCGTGGTCGACGGGCAGCAGCGAGTCGGATGGGTGGCGTTGGGCGGCAACTGGCTCGACGACGCGACCTTGTGTCCCCGCTGTGGTGAACGGCTGTCTCGGAAAGGCACCGACTGGTCCTGCTCTTCATGCGGTCTCCGACGGCCCGAAGCGCAGTGGCGCTTGGGAGACGGCGTCATCGAGGGTCCGGAGTCGACGGTTCCTCTTGCGCTACAGCTACCGGGTGAGCACAACCGGGGTAACGCCGCAGCGGCCATGGCCGCGGCGACGGCGCTGGGTGTGGCCCCTGCACCGGCCGCCGCGGCCATCTCGGCCGTTCGATCGGTGGCTCACCGCTACGCCGTGGTCGAGCGGGAGGGGCAGCGGCTGACCCTGCTCCTGGCGAAGAACCCGGCGAGCTGGCGGGAGACCCTGCCGCTGCTGGAGCAGGCCGATGGACTGCTGCTTGCAGTCAACGCGCGCGAGGCCGATGGCCGGGACACCTCCTGGCTGTGGGACATCCCGTTCGAAGAGTTGGCACTACGCCCGACGGTCGCGACCGGGGACGCTGCCCCCGACCTCGGATTGCGGTTGTTCTATGCCGGCATCGCGCACGACACCGTCGCTGATTTTGATGCAGCCCTGCAGCGGTTGCCGTCCGGTGAGGTGGCCGTCGTCGCCAACTACACCTCCTTCGCCGGCCTGTACCAGGCCTTGAGCAGAACAGGCGGCCGATGACAGAGGAATCGGTGGTCCGCATCGCCCTGTTGCTGCCCGATGTCCTGGGCACGTACTCCGACCGAGGCAACGCCATCGTGCTGGCCCAGCGGCTCCGTCTGCGCGGAATACCCGCACAGGTCATTCCCGTGTCGGCGGAGACGGCCGCCCCCACCTCCTGCGACGTCTACGTTATCGGCGGCGGTGAGGACGCGGCGCAGGCCTTCGCCGTCCAGTGGCTGGTCGATCAGCCAGCGCTGTTGACCGCTCTGCAGACCACGGAGGTGCTCGCAGTCTGTGCCGGCATGCAAGTGCTCGGTGACTGGATGGAGGACTCCGGCGGCCGGCGGGTTGCCGGCGCTTCAGTGCTGGATCTGACCACGACCTCCGGACGCCTGCGTGCCGTGGGTGAAGTCGTCGCCGACTGCACAGATGGCGACGTCCAGACCCTGACCGGTTTCGAGAACCACAGTGGGCACACCTGCCTGGGCGCCGATGCGACTCCGCTCGGTCGGGTGCTCGTCGGGACAGGTAACGGCGACGGCACCGACGGGGTGCTCACGGCCAGCGCTGTCGGCACCTACCTGCACGGCCCGGTTCTAGCGCGGAACCCGACACTCGCCGATTTCGTCCTGCGTCGGGCCACGGGTCAGGTGCTGCCGGAGCTTCAGGTCCCCGACGAGGCCGCTGCCCGAGATCTGCACCTCAGGCAGGCGCGCAGGCGCCGACCTCGTTCTGGATCTCGTCGGGCGTGATATTCGGGAGACGACTGCGAAGCGTCTGCCCACGACGGAACGGCGCTACCTGACCCACGGCCAGCTCGACGACCTGGCCAAGAGATGCGGGCCGTACCGGCTTCTCGTCCTGGTGCTCGGCTACACCGGGCTGCGGTGGGGGCGAAATGGCCGCGCCGAGCAGCCGGCGGGAGTACAGGTCGATCACCGTGGCCAGGTAGAGCTTGCCCGCCGCGGTCGGGATCTCGGTCATGTCCCCCACCCAGCGGCTGTTCGGCGCGGAGGCGGTGAAGTCCCGGCGGAGCAGGTCAGGGAAACTTCGGCGCGGTCCTGTCCTGGCGGGTCAGCCCGCTCCGCCGACGGATCCGCCGCGCGACCCGGCCCTGGCGGCGCATCGAGTCGGCCACCGTCTTCTCGGACACCGCCCAGCCGACCTCCCGCAGGTCGTCATGCAGACGCGGCGAGCCGTGCAGCCCACGCGCCTTGGTGAACGCCTCGGCGACCGCGGCGTCGAGCTCGGCCCGGCGCTCACCGAGGTGACCGTCCCGGGTTCGCACTTCGTGCCCGAGGACTCGCCGCACGAGATCGGCCGGGCGCTCGCCGACTGGATCCCGACGGTGCGCTGATCGACGCCGGACGGCGCAGGCGCTTGAATGGCGACGTGCGACGACAGCTGCTCCGGGCCACCGTGGCGGCCGTCCTGCTCGCGGGGTGCTCCTCGACCCCCTCGCGGCCGATGGCGACCGCGCCGGCGACGTCGGCGGATCGGTCGTCTGCGCCGTCGACGGCGGTCGCGGGCGTCGCCGACACACAGACCCTCTCCTGCGCCCACCCCATCGACGGGGGCCCGCCGCCGGCCGACTACGAGGTCATCCTGGGGGCCGTGGCGCTGCCCACCAGCTCCGTGAGCCGGGCCATCGGCGCCGCCGACAGCGGCGGCGGGGCGACTCGGTTGTTCGCCAAAGCCGGGCTGCTGGTCCGCGCGGGTCAGGCCGTCGAGCTCCAGGTCGGAGCCCCGACCGGCAACCGCCTGGGCATCGGCTGGGGCGGCTGGCCCTCCCAGCCGAGCCGGCGCTTCGTCGTCCCGCCGTGCCCCGACGGAAAGGGCACCGGCTGGCTGGTCTTCGCCGGCGGTTACTGGGTCGACCAGCCGCTGTGCCTGCCGGTGACGCTGCGGGTCGCCGGCATGGTGCAGCGGGTCACGATCGGGGTGGGCACGGCCTGCCCCGGCCAGCGCCCGCCGGCCGGGCCGGGGGCGTGAGCCCGCCTAGGTGTACCCGGCCAGGACGTTGGTGACGGGCGGGCCTGCTTGAACGCCGGAGAACCTCCGAGTGGGGTGTGGCTTGTCGAAGGCCCACATCCGCTCGGAGGTTCCCGGTGTCCCACCGTAATGCCCGCACGACCGTCCACGGCCGCAAGCTGATCGTCGCCCGGTACCGGGCGGGCTGGCGGAAGGCGCACATCGCCACCGCGATGGGGATCTCACGCAAGTGTGTGCGGACCTGGATCTTCCGCTACGCCGCCGAGGGAGAGGCTGGGCTGGCCGATCGGTCCAGCCGCCCGCTCACCAGCCCGACGCGGACCCCGGCCGAGGTGGAAGACCGCATCATCGAGTTGCGCCGCCGTGAGCGCCGCGGCCCGGCCTGGCTCGGCGCCGAGCTGGGCGTGCCGGCCCGCACGGTCTCCCGGGTGCTGGTCCGCCGGGGACAGCCCCGGCTGTGCACCCTGGACCCGATGACCGGGCACGTCATCCGGTCCCCGAAGGCGACGGCGACCCGCTACGAGCGGTCCCGGCCCGGCGAGCTGGTGCACATGGACGTGAAGAAGCTCGGGCGCATCCCAGACGGCGGCGGTTGGCGGGCACTGGGCCGCGCGGCTCGGGAGACCACCCGAAACCGCAGCAGCAAGCTCGGCTACGACTACGTGCACTCACTCGGGTCTTTCGCCGCAATCTGCCTCGCCTACACGACAGTCGGGCCGGGTTGGTGCCTGGTGGCGGCCGCTGTGGCCTCCGTGGCTATCCGGCTGGCGCAGGTCCAGGCCATTTGCGGGCCGGTTCCGCCCCCGGTGTGTCAACTTTGACCTGGTGGTTGCTCGCTGCCTCCAACTTCGCCTGGGCGGCTACCGGAGTCTTGCGCTCCGACGCCTTCTTCGCGTGGTCAGCGGCAGCGGGCGGAGTCTGCTCGCTCGCCGCCATTGCTACCTGCGCTGTCGTTGCGCACCGTGCGGTAAGACTGCCTCACGTCCACTAGTGCCGGCTCTGCAGCTTCGCAAGGAAGGCGCTCCGAAAGCCGAACGAGGATCGGCAGACCAAATTGGGCCACGGTCGTCCCCACGGTGTGCCGCAGTGGGATCCTGTGTCAGGTGCGCTCGACGGGTTGCCAGAGTTCACACGTGGCGGTCGTGAAGTCCTCGTTGTGCTCGAGGACGGCCACGATCGACGGTCCGGGTCGCAGCCGCCAGGCGTTCGAGGGAAACCACTCGGCTGCGGTCGCCGCCCACGTCTCCTGCAGCGCCTGCGGGTGCGGTCCCTCACTGGTGAACACCGCCCAGGTCCCGGCAGATACGGCGATGCTCTCCAGATCGTCGGGAGTCGACGTGTCGTCGGTGACCGCCACTCCGTGCATGTAGGTCAGTTCGCTACCCTCAGTCCCCTCCGGTTCCAGCTCGTCAAAGATCTGGAGCAGGCCGCCGGGCGACGCATTGCTGAGCTTCTTCAGCCGCAGGTGTTCCGCCATGGGGATGGCCGCGACGTGGGCCTGGATGTGCGGGTTGACGCCTTCATAGATGAGTGGCACGCGGGTCGCGTGGCCCGCCAGACGAATGGCTGCTCGGTCGGTGATGCGGACCTGCATGGGGGTGTTCCCTTCGACGGTCAGGCGGAACCTGAGTTGCTGTTGACTGCGGAAGGGGCCACCGTTCCGGCGTGCGTCGGTCAGGCCGACCCCGTGCACGGCGCGGAACGCGCGGCCGAAGGCCTCGGTCGAGCCGTAGCCGTATCTGACGGCGATCATCAGCAGGTCATCGGACGACTTCGCGACATCAGCCGCTGCGAGCGACATGCGGCGCCGGCGTACGTACTCCGACACCGGCATGCCCGCCAGCGACGAGAACATCCGTCGCAGGTGGTGCTCGGTCGTGCCGTGCTCCGCCGCCACCGCGGCGACGTCCACCTCATTGCCGGCAGCCTCCTCGACAGCGTCCACCAGGCGATTCAGTGCGGCGAGCATCGGGCCTCCTTCCAGGTACCAGTCTCCGGCGCCTGGGCCGCCCCCCGCCCGATCGTTGCGGACCATTCCGATCAGCCGTGAGCGGATGCACGCCTCGAGCGCGCCGAGTGACCGCTCATCGGCATGAGCGAGCGTGGACACCGTTGCTCGTCGTCGCCGGTTCTCAGTGGCGGAACCTCAACCGGGAACACCGCAGGACAGAGCATGTGCCCATAGGCCGCTGTCCCGTAAGACCCGCCCGGTGAACCTTTCCGCACGGGGAGGACTACCGGGACACCCTGCTGGCTGGCAGAGCCGCGTTCTCCGCCAGCCGCTCGACACCCACGCCACCGTGTCGCAAGAGGCTGCTGTGTGACGCGTACCGGTGCATCGCGGAGCTTATCGCCATCGCATCGGTCACCCGGGGAAGACGGCATCCTGCTTGCAGTCGACAATCGCCATAAATGACCAACGAGATGGCACTTCGTACGATTTTCCGCCCGTGAGACCCAATCACTCCCGTAAGTGCACAGGTCTTCACTGAAGATCGCCAGGCCTTCACTAAAGAACGGCACGTATGCTATCAAGATAGGTAGTCCGGGCTCCGCTTCGCGGGGCCCGTAAGTGCTTATTGGGGTGACATGTTGGACATCGTTGGGTGGGATTGGTAATTGCACGGCGGAATGAAGGTCTACGCCGGTGGGTCGGCGGCCGCCCGGCACTACCTGGCGGCCGACCGGGGCGGGCGGATGACTACTACCTGGCCGAGGGCACCGGGATCGCGCGGCGCTTCACCGTCGGCGCCGGTGGCTCGGTGGTGGAGCTGGCATCGTTGTCCGGCGAGCACTACGAGTCCTGGGTCGCCGGCCTCGACCCCGGGACCGGCCAGCCGCGGGGGCGGCTGCGGACCGATGACCGGGCGGTTCGGTTCGTAGAAGTGGTTGTGAACGGGCCGAAGTCCTGGTCGCTGGCCGCGGCGCTGCACCCGGACATTGCCGCCGCGTATGACGCGGCGCAGGACCGCGCCGCCGCCCAGATTCTGGGCTGGCTCGGCGAGCACGCCACCACCCGGGTGGGCCCGGCGGGCGGGCAGGTCGAAGTCCCGGTTGAGCGGCTGGAGGCCGTGGCCGTGCGGCATTACACGTCGCGAGCCGGGGATCCGCACCGTCATCTGCATCTGCAGATCAATGCGCGGGTGTTCGCCGTCGGCAAATGGCGCGGTCTGCACGCCGTCGGTACCCGTGACTCACTCGCTACGATCAACGGTATCGGCCATGCCGCGGTCGTCACCGATCCGCAATTCCGCGCCGCGCTGGCCGCCCACGGTTTCACGCTGAACGGGACTGGAGAAATACTCCAACTCGCCGAATATGTGGGTCCGTTCAGTGCCCGGGCCGCCCAAGTCGGGCGAAATGTGGACCGCTACGAACGGGAATGGACGGCCGCGCACCCCGGCGAATCTCCCGGCCCGGTGCTGCGGCGCCGGTGGGATGCCGGCGCGTGGGCGGAGGACCGACCCGACAAGGTGATCCCGCGGCCCGGTGCGAACGTCACCGAACGGTGGCTGGTCGAGCTCGCCGCCCTCGGCTACCGCGACCGGGACATTCCCGTCGACCTGAGGCCAACACCGGTCGGCAGATTCGACCGGGACGCTGCGGCGGAGACCGCGCTGGCGCGGCTGGCCTCGGCTCGGTCGGCGTGGAACCCGGCCGATATCCGCGGCGAGGTCGAGCAGCTGATTGCCGCGCAAGGGATCGTTGCCGACGCCGCGGTCCGTATCGAGCTGGCCGAGGACGTCACCGCTCGAGCGCTGGAACGCTGCGTGCCTCTGCTGGTCCGGGACGGCGTCCCGGTCCCTGTTCCGAGCACATCCGGGCCTGGACGTCCCAGCCGGTTCTCGATGTCGAGGCGGAGTTGCGGGGCCGGTTCTCGGCCCGAAGCGTCGACGCCGGGATCGACGCCGCCGAGCTCGAGCCGCCTGTCCTGTCCGCCGGGCGGCTGGACGCCGGGCAGGCCGCCGTGGTCGCCGCGCTGGCCGGCGACCGGTCGCTGCTGGTGGTCGAGGGCGCGGCCGGCGCCGGGAAGACGACCACCCTGGCCGCGACCCGAGCGCTGCTCGAGGACGCCGGTCGCCGGCTGGTGGTGGTCACCCCCACCCTGAAGGCGGCGAAGGTCGCCGCCTCGGAGGTTGGTTCGGCGGCCGGGTCGGCGGCATGGCTGGCCTTCCAGCACGGCTGGCGCTGGGACCAGGACGGGGCGTGGACTCGGTTGCAAGTTGGCGAGGCCGATCCGGTCACCGGACGCGCCTACGCCGGACCGAACGCGGGCGCGCAGCTGCGTCCTGGGGATCTGCTGGTGGTGGACGAGGCCGGGATGCTGGATCAGGACACCGCCCGGGCCCTGCTCAGCGTCGCCGACGAGTGCCGGGTGCGGGTCGCGTTGCTGGGGGACCGGCACCAACTGGCTGCCGTCGGGCGTGGGGGAGTGCTCGACCTCGCCGCCGCCGAGGTCGACCCGACCGCGCACCTGACCCTGGACACGGTCCATCGGTTCACCCGCACGCTTCCGAACCCGGATGCATCGGTCCGGACGGTCCCGGACATCACCTACGCGGACCTCACCTTGGCCATGCGGACCGGCGAGGATCCCGGCGGAGTGTTCGACGCCCTGGCCACCTCTGGGCGGATCCGGCTCCACCCCGATGCCGCCACCCTGCACGAGGCGTTGGCCACCACCGCCGCCCTGTCCTTCGACGCGGGGGAGCAGGTGGCGGTGGTGGTCGACACCAGGGAGCAGGCCGCCCAGCTCAACACCGTCATCCGCGACCGGCTGGTCGCCGCCGACCGGGTCGACGACGTGGACGCGGTGACCACGTGGTCGGGGCAGCGGATCGGCGCCGGGGACCGGATCGCCACCCGGCGGAACGACCGTGACCTGGGGGTGGCCAACCGGGACGTGTGGGTGGTCGGCGTGGTCGGCCAGCTCGGTGAACTGATCGTCACCCCCGCCAACACGGCGCCGGCCGATGTCACCCCTGCCGCCGGTCGTCCGGCCGGCGGTGGTTCCTCCGCTGTCACCCCCGGCTCTGCGGGGCTGCGCGTGCTGCCACCGGACTACGTCACGGAGCACGCGGAGTTGGCCTACGCCAGCACCGCCCACGGCGTGCAAGGGGACACCGTCCCGACCGCGCACCTGGTGATCGGGGAGCACACCGGCGCCGCGTCGGCGTACGTCGGGATGACCCGCGGCCGGGAAACCAACACCGCCCACCTCGTGGCCGCGGATCTGGCCGAGGCGCGGGAGCAGTGGATCGCCGTGTTCGCCCGCGACCGGACCGATCTGGGCCCCGCGCACGCCGGCGAACTCGCCGCCGCCGAGGGCGCCCGGTACGCCGCGGCGCGGCCGCTGGAGGAGGTGCTGGCCGACCTGCGCGAGGCCTGGACCACCGAGCAGCACTACCTCGAGCGACTCGAGATCGCCGAGCCGGAACGCGACGAGCTCCGGCAGATCATCGCGCTGCACGCCGAGCACGCCGTCCAGCTCGCCACGGTCGACGCCGACTACCGGAAGGCCGCCGTCGTCGCGGACCGGATCCAGGGAGAGGCCGACGCCCTCGGGGCGGTGGTCGCCGCCGAGGGTGACCGGATGCGAGGCACCCTCCTCGCGGCCTGGGACGCCGAACGCGGCGCCGCGCAGGCGGCCGCGGCGGTCGTGCTGGCCGGGCCCGGCCGGCTCGGATTCCGGCGCGGCGCGCTCGCCCGCTCCACCGACCGGCTCACTGCCTGGGCCGACCGGTGGCGCCCGCACCTTCCGGAACTGCCCACCGACCCCGGCGGCCTCGCCAGGCTCGCCGACCGGGCCGACCACCGGCCGACACTGCGGGCAGCGTTGGACGCCTCCGCGCGCCGGGCCGCCGCCGCCCATCCCGACCTTCCGGCGCTGCGCGTGGCCGCGCAAGCCGCGTTCCAGGAGCGCGAGCAGGCCGGGCGGGCCCTGACGTCGATCCGGCGCGAGCAGGAGGCTCAGTGCGCGCGCTTGGGGTCGCTGGCCTTCCTGCACTACCCCGACGCCCGGCTCGCCGACACCGAGCGCTACATCGCCACCAGCCACCAGGGGCTGGCCGACAGCCGGGCGCGCATCGCGACCCTCACCGCCGAGCCGGCCCTCCGTTCCCAGCCGCCCGACCGGCTCGACCGCGAACGCCGCGCCTGGCGTGACCGCCGCGACGCCGCCCGCACCGCTCACCGGGGCGACCCTCCTCCGGACTCCGGAACTGATTGGGGTGGCCGCCTGCCACGCCCCGAGGACCTGCGACACCGCGGGCACCAGCGCGGCCATGGCCGCGGAGTCTCGCGGTGAACCACCGGGCTCCACGGCACCGCTCCCACCCTGGCTCGCGACCATCAGCTGTGGCCGTGGCCGTGGCCGTGGCCGTGGCGTGGCCGTGGCGTGGCCGCCGGCCGCAGGCCGGGGCCCCGGCGGAAGGGGGTGGGAACAGCGGAAAGCTTTCTGAGGAAGTTGGCCGCGGGGTGTCACCAAACGCCCAAAATGACGCCTTTTGGACGGAAGGGCCATCCACCCCCGAGAACCCCCGGAGCTAGCTATGCCCGATTCAACCACCGACCACGAACCCGAACTGCTCACCATCACCGAAGCCGCCGACCTTCTCCGTGCCCCCGTCGCCACCCTCCGCTACTGGCGGCACCTCGGCACCGGCCCCACCAGCTTCCGACTCGGCCGCCGCGTCCTCTACCGCCGCGACGACCTCCGCAGCTGGATCGAGGACCAACACCGCCGGTCTGACTCTCATCGACCATGAGGACGGCCGGCCGCGGAACTCTGGCCTGTTGTCGGCCCTCCGGGGCAGGCTGCGGGGCAATACCCCGACCTTGACCTACTGATCCGAGGAGACGTCATGGCGAGCATCGCGCGGCGGCCCGACGGGCGGTGGCGTCCGCGATACCGCGACGAGGCGGGTAAGGAGCACTCCCGGCATTTCGACCGCAAGAGCGACGCGCAGCGATGGCTCGACGAGGTCACCGCCTCGATCGTCGTTGGGGACTATGTCGACCCAGACGTCGGGAAGATCACCTTCAAGACTTGGTTCGAGCAGTGGTCCGGCCGGCAGGTCTGGGAACGGGGGACGATGCTGGCCGCCCAGCAGGCAGCTGCCTCGGTCACGTTCGCCGACGTGCCGATGCGCCAGATCCGCCCCTCGCACGTGCAGCAGTGGATCAAGGCCATGTCGCGGCCCGCGAGCAGCCGGAAGTCCGGACTCGCGCCGAGCACCATCCGCACCCGCTACAACTACGTCCACATCTCCCTGCGCGCGGCCGTTCTCGACCGCGTCATCAAGGCTGATCCCTCGGCGGGAGTGGCACTGCTTCGAACGCGTAAGGCTGCAGCCGCCATGACGATCCCGACCCCGGAGGAGGTCGGCATCGCGCTCGAGGTCGCAGCACCCTGGTTCCAGCCGTTCATCGCGGCATGCGCATTCGCAGGTTTGCGTCTGGGCGAGGCGGCCGGACTTCAGATAGGGGACGTCGACTTCCTGCGTCGAACTCTGTCGATTCGCCACCAGTTGCAGGGCGAGACCAGCACGACCATGGAGCTCGTAGCACCCAAGTTCGGATCCGAACGGGTCGTCTACGCCCCGGCTGAGCTGGTCACCTTGTTCTCTGAACACGTGCGCCGCACCGGGGGTCCGGGTGGGTGGATGTTCTCGAGGGACGGTGTGCCGCTTAATCGGAACTCAGCCGGCCACCAGTGGCGGCAGGTCCGCAAGGACGCCGGACTCGACGGTTACACGCTGCACGATCTCAGGCACTTTTACGCCAGCGGTCTGATCGCGTCCGGGTGCGATGTGGTGACCGTGCAGCGGGCGCTCGGGCACTCGTCGGCGACGATCACTCTCGGCGTCTACTCCCATCTCTGGCCCACAGCCGAGGACCGCACGCGCGCCGCCGCGGGCCACCTCATGGCCACATCTTTGGCCGCTCGTGCGGACTCAGTGCGGACTAACTCGAACTGACAAGCCTCTGACCTGCGGTTTTACGCACAATCAGCGGTAGTTGTCGAACTGCAGCGCGACGTCGAGGTCGGCCCCGCGCAGCAGTTGCTGGACGGCCTGCAGGTCGTCCCGCTTCTTGCCGCTGACCCGCAGCTGGTCGCCCTGGATCTGGGCCTG
>JAODNN010000043.1 GCA_025465355.1 Blastococcus sp.
AGTGCCGCTCGAGGTGGTCATGGAGGGCCTCGGGGAGGCGTTCCGGACCGCGGAGGAGAAGCACGGGCTGACCGCCCGGATCATCGCCTGCTTCCTGCGCGACCGTGGCCCCGAGGAGGCCGAGGCGATGCTGCCGGGGCTGCTCCCGTACCGCGACCTCGTCATCGGTGTCGGGTTGGACAGCGCGGAGGTGGGCTGGCCGCCGGAGCTGTTCGCGAGGGTCTACGCCCGGGCCGCCGACGAGGGCCTGCACCGGGTGGCGCACGCGGGGGAGGAGGGACCCCCGGCGTACGTCTGGTCGGCCCTCGACCGGCTGGGCGTGGAGCGGGTGGACCACGGGATCCGCAGCCTGGAGGACCCCTCGCTGGTCGCCCGCCTGCGCGAGGAGCAGGTGCCGTTGACGGTCTGCCCGCTGTCGAACGTGGCGCTGCGCTGCGTCGACCGGATCGCCGACCACCCGCTACGACGGATGCTCGACGCCGGCCTGGCCGCCACGGTGAACTCCGACGACCCCGCCTACTTCGGCGGCTACCTGCACGACAACATGACCGCCGTGACGCGCGGCCTGGGACTGTCGCCCGAGCAGCGCAGGCGGCTGGCCGAGAACAGCTTCCGGGCCAGCTTCCTGCCCGACGCGGACAAGGACCGGCATCTGGCCGCCCTGGCCGCGACCGCCGGTGGGTGAGCCACGGGCTTCGTGGGGACCGGCCACCGCGGACCTCAGGACGCGGTGCCCTCAGCCCGACAGAAAGGCGTGGGGCAGCTCTGCCGCGTCCATCTGACAGCCGGCGGGGCAGTCGAACTCGACCGGACTCTCGTTGACGGACTGACAGGCGGTGCAGACGAACAGCTCCCAGCCGACGGCTGCCCGCTCACCGCACGTCGGGCAGGGCTCCCAGCTGATTCGCTCGTCCATGGGGTCACCTTCCCTCGGGTCCCGCAACTGCGACGCGCCCCCCGTTACCCAGAACCAGGTCGCATACCCGAGAGGACGTCGCAGACCCGAGGACACAGCGGCGAGCGGTCAGGGCTGCTCGACGACGTAGAGGGTGTTCCGGTCCGGGTCGCGGAAGGAGAACATCGGCGGCACCCCGGGGAAGCGCAGCACGTCGGCGTCGACGTCCACCCCGGCGGCGGTCAGGGCCGCGTGATCGGCGGTGGCGTCCGCGGTGGTGAAGCGGATCCCGGTGTCGACACCGGCCGACGTGCCCTCTCCAGCGGCGGCCAGCGCGATCGTCGTCGTCGCTCCCGGAGGAGCGACCTCGATCCAGCGGCCACCGGGAAAGGGACTGTCCATGCGCGTCTCGAACCCCAGCACGCCGCCGTAGAACTCCAGCGCACGGCCCTGGGCGGTGACCGGGACGGCGACGGTCCGGACGTCGGTGATGCGGATCCTGCTCGGGGCTGCGGTCATGGCGTGCTCCTGTGGGCGGAATCGATGCCGGTAGGACCGTGCCCCGAGACGGAAGTCATCGGGGCGCCCGGGCGTCCCGTGTTTGCCGCCCGGGGGAGTGGCGGGTAGGCGCCCTCCGTGACCTACTCGATCGTCGCCCGCGACGCCCAGACCGGAGAGATGGGTGTGGCCACCCAGTCGCAGGCCTTCGCCGTCGGAAGCAGCGTCCCCTACGCGCTGCCCGGCCACGGCGTCATCGCCACCCAGTCGATGGCCGAGCCGATGTACGGCTCGGTCGGCCTGGACCTTCTGCGGGGCGGGTTCACCGCGCAGGAGGTGCTGACGGCGCTGAGCAGCGTCGACCCGCAGCCCGAACGCCGCCAGGTCGCCGTCCTCGGGGTGAACGGGGACCTGGCCGCCTACACCGGTATGAGCTGCGTGGACGACGCCGGCCACCTCATCGGCGACGGCTGCGTCGCGCTGGCCAACATGGCGGCGTCCCCGGCCGTGTGGGAGTCCATGGTCGAGCGCTTCGAGGGATCCGCCGGCCCCCTCGCGCAACGCCTGCTCAGCGCACTCCAGGCGGCCGAGGAGGCCGGCGGCGACTTCCGGGGACGGCGGTCCGCGGCGATCGTGGTCATCCGGGCGACCACCACCGGGCGCCCGTGGCACGACACCGTCGTCGACCTGCGCGTCGACGACTCGACCGACCCGGTGGCCGCGCTCGCCGACCTCCTGGTCACCCGCGCGCTACCAGGACGTCGTCCGGGCCTTCCAGCAGGCCATAGACGGCGATCCCGTGACCGCCGACCGCGAGCTGGAACTGCTCCGGCCGATGGATCCGGTGACCGAACCCGACCAGCTGATGTGGCGTGCGGTGGTGGCCGCACTCGCCGGCCGGGAGGACGCCGCCCGGGAGATGCTGACCGAGCTCGGCACCTCCGCCCCCCAGTTCCTCGAGGCCGCCCGGCGGTTCGGGAAGGCGGGCCTCATGCCGGCGGACGTGATCGAGCGGATCGTCCCTGCGGTCGCGGTCAGTTGAACGGCACCCTCTCCCAGCTCAGCACCGCGCTGCTGTGGGGGTCGACCGACGCCCGCAGGTAGTCATTCACGCCCGTGGAGCCGTCGACGGTGATCCGCGTCAGGTTGTCCGCCGGGGTGTCGACGCCGTAGAAGCGCAGCCACGACGAGCCGGTGCCCACCGGGTGGTCGACGTTGTACTGGTGGCTGTCGCCGTTGAACAGGTAGACCGGTCCGTGAAACGCCGCGGCGCGTCGGGCGATCGTGCGCACGATCGGCGCGAAGGCCCCGAAGTTCATCTGGTCCGGCTGGGGGAACGTCGGGTCGAACATGTCGGCCTGCATCATCAGGACGACGGCACGCTGGTCGCCGGCCCGGTCGAACGTGCGGTTGATCTCGTCGATGACGCCCTGGGTGCGGTGCTGCTCCTCGGCGACCTGCTCGGCCGTCGGCGCGGTCTTTCCGAGGCCCGTCCAGGGCAGCAAGGAGTTGTCGCTGCCGACCACGTGCAAGGCCGCGAACGAGACCCCGGCGCGGGTGTAGGAGACGTTCTCCGGGAGCCCTCGGTCCGCTTGAGAGGTCACGCCCACGCTGCGCTGACCGAGCGTGTGCCCGGGCCGGTCGAAGAAGACGTCCCGGATCGCCTGCAACCGCTCGAGCGGGTTGTACGAGCCGTTGTTGGGACGATGGCAGTCGGTCCACTCGTTGTCGCCGACCGTGTACACCAGCGGGTCCTGGAAGCGGTCGAACTGGTGCCGGATCCAGCCGAAGTAGGTGTCGTCGCACGTCGTCGAGCCGTTCTTGATGTCGCCGAGGTGGTCGACGAACTGCACCGCCGGATCGGCGTTGATCTGGTCGACGACCTTCGGGAAGTCGGCGATCTGCGCGTCGCCGTAAGGGATGTCGCCGATCACGGCGAAGGTGAAGGGCGAGGCACCCGGCACCGCGCCCGCGGCGGACGCCGGCAGGGTGGCGGCACCACAGGCGAGCGCCGCGGCGGCGAGAAGGTGGGTCGACGTGGACAGTGCTCGGCGCAAGGGAACTCCCGGGCTCGCGTGGACGGAACCCCTGCACCGTGACCGACCGGAGTGAACGACCGTTGCCGTCGGGATGAAACCGAGGGGAACGGGTGCGGCGGGCTCCCGGTCGACCGTCCGCGGGGGTGTCGTTAGCGTCGCTCAGGAATGGGGGGCACTATCGACAGGTGACCTCCGGCGGATCCGAACTCGACCCCCGCCGCTGGCCGGCTCTCGCTGTCTGTGTCTCGGCACTGTTCATCACGCTGCTCGACGTCAGCATCGTCAACGTCGCCCTGCCCTCGATCGGCCGGAGCATCGGCGCCGACGCGTCCGAACTGCAATGGGTCGTGTCGGGCTACGCGCTGGCCTTCGGAATGGTGCCGATCATCGGCGGCCGGCTCGGTGACGACCGGGGCCGCAAGCGGATGCTCCTGATCGGGATCGCGAGCTTCGTCGTCTTCAGCGCGCTCGTCGGCATCGCGCCCACGCCCGGTGTCCTCATTGTCGGGAGGGTGCTGCAGGGGCTGGCAGGCGGCCTGCTCAACCCGCAGGTCTCCGGGATCGTCCAGCAATTGTTCCCACCGGGCGAGCGGGGCAAGGCCTTCGGTGCCCTCGGCGCGGCCGTCGGTATCGCGACGGCGGCCGGACCCGTCATCGGAGGGGTGATCATCGCGCTGGGCGGCAGCGAGTTCGGCTGGCGGCTGTGCTTCCTGGTCAACGTGCCCATCGGGATCCTGTCGTTGATTCTCTGCGCCCGGCTGCTCCCGCCGTCCGCGCCACGGGGAACCACCCGACCCCTCGACCTGCCCGGTGCCGCCCTGCTGACCGTGGGCGTCTTCGGCCTTCTGTTCCCGGCGGTCGAGTTCGACGCCGATCACGACCTGCGCCTGGCGTTCCTGGCGGTGCCGGCCCTGGCGGTGATGGCCGCTTTCGTGCTGTGGGAGCGCGGTCCGGCCGCGCGGCGCGGGTACCCGCTGATCGACCTGGGCCTGTTCCGCATCCGCTCCTACGCCGACGGCGTCGTCCTGGCGGTGCTGTTCTTCTGCGCCTACACGGGCACGCCGCTCGTGCTGGCCCTGTTCCTGCAGAACGGGCTCGGATTCTCGGCCCTTCAGTCGGGGCTGACCGCGTCGGCGTACGCGGTCGGCGCGACGTTGGCGGCTCCGGTCGCCGGCCGGCTGATCCCGCGCCTGGGGCAGCGGGTGCTCGTGGGCGCATTGGTGCTCTTCGGCATCGGGGTCGTGGCTGCCGCCCTGGTGGCCGACTCCGTCGCCGGCACGGTGACCCCGGCACGGGTCGCGCTGTTCATGGCGCCGGCCCTGCTGCTGGCCGGCCTCGGGGGTGGGTCGGTCATCACCCCGAACCAGGCGCTCTCACTGGCGGAGGTCGACGTCCGGGGCGGCTCGACCGCCGGCGGCATGCTGCAGACCTCGCAGCGCATCGGGAACGCGCTCGGCGCGGCGGTGATCAGCGCGGTCTTCTACGCGGCGGTCAGCGGGGCCCCCGCGACCGGCGCGGCCCGCGAGGCCCACTACGGACACGCCTACGCGTCAGGACTGCTGGTCAGCGTCGCCTTCACCGCGGCCGCCCTGATCGTCGCGATCCGCGACGTGCGCCGCCGGCCGGCGCGGCAGGCCGGCGCGGCCGACGCCGGCGGCCCGGTGGCTGACGTCAGCGGGGGAGCCGGCCCAGCAGCGGGGTCGTCGGCGATCAGGAGCTGAGGGGCACGGCCTCCCGGGGAGGCGCACCACGGGAGCGCGGGTCGACCCGGACGCGTCCGGTACCGCTCACCACCAGCCGTGGCGCTTGGCCCAGATCAGCAGCAGCACGGACGAGACGACCATCAGGACGACCAGAAGGGTGAGGAAGGTGGGGTCGGTCCGCGCGTTGACGATGACGTTCATGCCCATGACCGAGGAGAGGGCGGTGATGGGCAGTGTGACGGCGGCGATGACCGCCAGCCGCTCCGCCGCGATCGTCATCTTCGTGTTGGTGCGGGTCTGATAGAACTCGATCACGCCCTGCAGGTAGTCCTCCTGGCTGTGCGCCATCGTGGCCAGGCGCCGGAACTGGTCCAGGTTGTTCTCCAGCAGGGGTGCCCCCTCGGGCCCGAACATCGACAGTGCGTGCATGCGGCCGTAGACCTCGGAGCTCATCGCCGACATCGTCCGCACGGTCAGCAGCCCGTGCCGGACCCGGAACATCCCGTCGAGGAACCGTTCGGGGTCGCCGAGCTCTCCGGCGGTGACCTGCTGCTCGAAGCGCCAGACCTCCGTCGTCCGCGCGCTGAGGTGGTCGCGCAGCCGGGCGCTGAGTGCGGACACGATGGCAGTGGACAGCTCCGGCCCCGTCGTCGGGTGGAACCGGTCGCCGTCGATTCGGAGGGCGACGGCGTCGGTCTCCACCCGTGCCGCTGCGGCGTCCACCGCCGGATTGACGGGCCCGTGCACGGTGACGACGTACCGGGTGCCCACGAACTGGTCGAGCTCCACGTAGTGGATGTGGCCGCCGGCGCCGGCCTCCGGCGCGTGCAGGACGACGAACACGTGGTCGGGGTAGAGGTGCACCTTCGGCACGGGATTGCGCCCGATGCAGTCCTGCACCGCCCTGGGGTGGAAGGAGAAGACCTCGCTCAGCACCCGCACCGCGTCGGGGTCCCCCTCGGGGATGTCGACCCACAGGACGCCGTCGTCGCCGGCGAGCAGGTCGGGGAGCTCGGCCACCTCGTGGCGGCAGACGCGGTCGGGGGTCACCAGCCTGATCTCCATGGGCCGCGGCTATCGCGGTCCGATGGGGTGCTCGGCGAGGAGGCGGCGGGGCGCCCGGCAGGCCCAGGCCTCGGCCGCCAGCTCGGTCAGCGCCTGGGCGTCCAGCCGGTCGAGGCGGCAGAGGACAGCGGGATACCCGTCGAAGTGGTGGGTGGTGAAGTACACCTCGGGGTCCTCGGCGATCAGCGCCGCCTTCGCGCCCTCGTCGGGGACCCGGGCACCCAGCACGGTCCCGGTCGGCGCCGCGTTCCCGAGTTCCTCGAGGTCCCGGGGGCGCAGCGGCCGCTCCCACAGGAACAGCTTGTCCCGTACCCGCCACTGCCGGCTGCCACGGGAGGTGACCTCGGTGGTCTCCGGCAGCGCGAGACAGACCTGCGCGACGTCGTCGAGGCCGGTCATGGGCGGCACGGTACGAGCACCGCGGCTCGACGGACAGGGGCTGCGGCGTCCGACGCAGGTGGGAGGCGTACGACGATGGTCGTAGGCCGAGTTGGCTGGATGTTGGTCCGCGCGGTGGATGGCACCGGCGGGGCGGTCACCTAGCGTCGATGCCATGACGAGGACTGAGCGCCCATGATCGAGGCGCGGGGACTGACCAAGCAGTACGGGGACAAGGTTGCCGTCGACGGGCTGTCGTTCACCGTCCGGCCTGGGGTGGTGACCGGATTCCTCGGGCCCAACGGCGCCGGCAAGTCGACGACGATGCGGATGATCCTCGGGCTGGACCGGCCGAGCGCCGGCAGCGTGACCGTCAACGGCCGGCACTACGCCGAGCTCAGCGCGCCGCTGCACGAGGTGGGGGCGCTGCTCGAGGCGCGTGCGGTGCACACGTCCCGCTCCGCGTACAACCACCTCCGCGCGCTCGCGGCCACCCACGGCATCTCCCGCCGCCGTGTCGACGAGGTCATCGACCTGGTCGGCCTGACCGACGTCGCCCGCAAGCGCGCCGGCGGTTTCTCTCTCGGCATGGGACAGCGCCTGGGCATCGCCACGGCGCTGCTGGGTGACCCCCCGACCGTGGTGCTCGACGAGCCGGTCAACGGCTTGGACCCGGAGGGCATCCGCTGGGTCCGCGACCTGCTCAAGGGCCTGGCCGCCGAAGGGCGGACGGTCTTCGTATCCAGTCACCTGATGAGTGAGATGGCGCTGACCGCAGAGCACGTCATCGTCGTCGGCCGCGGCCGGCTGATCGCCGACACGTCGGTCGAGGAGATCATCCGCGAGGCCTCGGTCAACGCCGTCCTGGTGCGTAGCCCCGACGCCGCGCAGCTGCGGGCTGCCCTGGCCGGCCCGGACGTGACCGTCTCGAGCACCGAGGCCGACGTACTGCAGGTGACCGGCCTGAGTGCCGCCCAGATCGGGGACACCGCGCGCGGGCTGGACATCGCCCTGCACGAGCTGACCCCGCAACGTGCCTCCCTGGAGGAGGCCTTCATGACCATGACCCGAGACGACGTCGAGTACCACGGCCACCTCGCCGGAGAAGCCGCCGACACCGACGCCCCCGCGCTGGAAGGACAGGGCGCATGAGCACCCTCGCCGCCACCACGTCCCGCCGGCCCCAGCAGCGGGTCACCTCGCTCCGGGCCGCGAAGTCCGAGTGGATCAAGCTGGTCTCGCTCCGGTCGAGCTGGATCACGTTCGCCGCCTCCGTCGTGGCGGTGATCGGCCTGGGGGTGCTGATCTCCTACTTCACCAACAGCCACTGGAGCGAGATGCGGCCCGAGGAGCGGCTGCGGTTCGACCCCGTCGACCGCAGCCTCGCCGGCATCAACCTGGCTCAGCTGGCCATCGGCGTCCTGGGCGTGCTGGTCGTGACCGGCGAGTACTCCACCGGGATGATCCGCTCGAGCCTGATGTCGGTGCCCCGGCGGCTCCCGGTACTCGCCGGCAAGGCCGTGGTGTTCGCCGGCTCGACCTTCGTGCTCATGCTGGGGTCGGCCTTCGTGGCCTTCCTCCTCGGTCAGCAGGTGCTGGGCACGCACGGGACCACGCTCGACGCTCCGCATGCGCTGCGGGCGGTCATCGGTGTCCCGCTGTACCTGACGGTGGTCGCCCTGTTCGCCGTCGGGATCGGGTTCATCGTCCGGAACACCGCGGGCGGCATCGCCACCCTGTTCGGGCTGCTGCTCGTGGCGCCCGGCCTGGGCCAGTTGCTGCCCACCTCCTGGCAACCGCACGTGCTGCCCTACCTGCCGAGCAACGCCGGGGCCGGCGTGTACTCGGTGCGGACCGACCCGGGCATGCTCAGCACGTGGTCGGGTTTCGCGGTGCTCTGCGCCTGGGCCGTCGCCGCCCTGCTGGTAGGCGCGTTCCTCCTCCGCAGGCGCGACGCCTGAGCGCTCCCGCCCTCCCCGACGCGGTGCTCGCCGCCGCACCGGATCCCGCCCCGCCGTCCTCCCTCTCCCCATGGAGGCGGTGGGCGTCGGGGCATCCGCGCTCCGTCGATGCGCTCGTCGCTCTCGGGGTGCAGCTGATCGTCCTCCCGCCGGTTCTGCGGGCGGCGGCGCTGTCGCCCTGGGTGTGGCTGCTCGACCTCGGTCTGGTGCTGCCGCTCATCTGGCGGCGGCGCCATCCCGTCGCGGTCTTCGGTGTCCTCGCCGCGGTGGCCCTGGTGCAGTGGGCCCTCGGGCTCCGCGTCCTGGCCGATGCCGCTCTGCTGGTGGCGCTGTACACCGTGGCGGTCTGGGAGCCGCGCCGGGTGGCGGTGGCCGCCGGACTGGTATTGGAGCTCGGGGCCGTGCTCGCCGCGTTCCGGTTCGCGCCCGCCGGTGACGTCCTCGCGTCGGTGATCTTCCTGTCGGGGCTGGTCGTGGCGGCGTTCTTCATCGGGACGACGGTGCAGACCCGCCGCGCCTATCTCGGCGCGCTCGTCGACCGGGCCGCCCGGGCCGAACGCGAGCGGGATCAGCAGGCGCGGCTGGCGGCCACCACCGAGCGGGCCCGTCTCGCCCGCGAACTGCACGACATCGTCGCCCACAGCCTGACCGTCGTCGTCACGCTCGCCGAGGCGGCGCAGGCGGCCGGCACCACCGATCCGCCGGCCGCGCGGGAGGCCATGGGCCAGGTCGCGACGACGGGGCGCGCGGCGCTGGTGGAGATGCGCCGGCTGCTCGGCGTGCTGCGGACGGAACCGGGCCCCGGCCCCGACGATCCCGCCGACCTCGCGCCGCCGGGGCTCGACGGGCTGGACGGGCTCGTGGCCGGTGCCCGTGGCGCGGGCCTGCCCGTCCGGCTGACCGTGGCGGGGCGCCCGCGTCCGCTGACCACGGCGATGGACGCCACGGCACACCGGATCGTCCAGGAGTCATTGACCAACGTGCTCAAGCACGCGGTCGAA
The DNA here is from genome assembly GCA_025465355.1 of Blastococcus sp. Classification (GTDB taxonomy): domain Bacteria; phylum Actinomycetota; class Actinomycetes; order Mycobacteriales; family Geodermatophilaceae; genus Blastococcus_B. The sequence continues at coordinate 9,541 of JAODNN010000043.1, forward strand.
CCGTCCGTGGTGGAGGTGCTCGTGCGCTGGGGGGAGGAGGGCCTCGTGCTGCAGGTCAGCGACGACGGCCGGTCCGCGGTCGCCTCGGGGGGGCCGGGGCACGGCCTGACCGGGATGCGGGAGCGGCTGGCGCTCTTCGGGGGCGAGCTGTCGGCGGGCCCCTCGGCGTCCGGCGGCTGGCGCGTCCGGGCGACCATGCGCGTGGTCGAGGGGCCCGTTCTCGAGGAGCCGGCGTGAGCATCCGGGTCCTGCTCGCCGATGACCAGGCCCTGCTGCGTACCGGTTTCCGGATGATCCTGCAGGCCCAGCCGGATCTGGAGGTCGTCGGGGAGGCGGTGGACGGCGCGGACGCCGTCCGTCAGGTGGGAAAGCTGCGCCCCGACGTGGTGCTCATGGACGTGCGCATGCCGGTCATGGACGGCGTCCAGGCGACCGCGGCGATCGCCGCCGACGGCGGCACCGCGCGGGTGCTCATCCTCACCACCTTCGACGTCGACGAGTACGCGTTCGCCGCGCTGCGGGCAGGGGCCAGCGGCTTCCTGCTCAAGGACGTCCCACCCGCCGAGCTCACAGGTGCGATCCGGGCGGTTGCCGCCGGTGACGCCGTCGTCTCACCGCGGATCACCCGCCGGCTGCTCGACCGCCTGTCGCTGCACACACCGGGCCCGCTGGACCACGCAGGCAGCCGCGAGTCGGTGCTGGCGGTACTCACCGACCGCGAGCGCGAGGTCTTCGGCGAAGTGGCGAAGGGGCTGAGCAACGCCGAGATCGCAGGGCGCCTGCACCTGTCGGAGGCCACGGTCAAGACCCACATCACCCGGGTGCTGGCCAAACTCCGACTGCGCGACCGGGTGCACGTCGTGATCTTCGCCTACGAGCACGACCTGCTCCGCGAGGGCTAGTACGGCGGCTGCGGCCTCAGGCCCGTTCTTCTTCATCGAGGTAGCGGGTGAGCGCAGTCTCGACGATCTCCGCCATGGAGGCTCCGGACTCGACGGAGTGCCGCTTCAGGCGCTTGCGGAGTTCGGGGTGCACGCGCACCGAGAGCATCGCGATCGTGTCGATCTCTGCCTGGGAGCGCCGCTCGTCGGCCACCATGCGCCTTCCCCTCCCTTGCCGATCGACGTCCGGCTACCCGAGTGCATGCTGGCATGCCGGCGGCGGCGATGCCGGGTCGGGATGCCGGGTCGGGATGCCTCGGCGGAGGGGCCCCAGGCATCCCGACCCGGCCGGTGGTCAGAGCCGGCTGTGACGTGTTCGCCCACCCATGGCGAAGTGGGCGATGACGGCGATGACCGCGGCGATGAGCAGCAGGTGGATGGCGAACGCAGTGACGTGGAAGGCAAGGAAGCCCAGCAGCCAGAGGACGACGAGAACAGCGGCGACGATGAGGATCATGACGACCTCCTGAGAAGGGTGCGGAAGCCCCGCGGCGGGCCTCATACCCCGCCAGCGTGCAGGCATGCATGCATGCATGCCTGCTTCGGCCGGCGTGCTGTCGTGAGCTTCGCGCCGAACCCGGCCTCCTCGACGCTCAGACGGCGCGCAGGCCGCTCCGGCCCGTGCTCTGGCGGGGGGTCAGCCACGGCTCGAGAGCGTCGGTCGGCATGGGCCGGGCCAGGTGCCAGCCCTGCACGAGGTCACAGTTCATCGAGGTGAGCAGATCCCAGGTGGCGGCGTCCTCGACACCCTCGGCGACGACCTCGAGGCCGAGGTGGCGTCCCAGGTCGACGATCGCCCGCACGATGGCGACGTTCTCGCGCTCCTGGCTGAGTGCCGCGATGAAGCTGCGGTCGATCTTCACCTCCTGCACCGGCAGGCGCTGGAGGTAGGACAGCGACGAGTAGCCGGTGCCGAAGTCGTCGACCGACAGGCGCACGCCGAGGTCGCGCAGCTTGTGCAGCAGCGCGATGGCGCGGGTCGGGTCGGCCATGACCGAGCCCTCGGTCACCTCGAGGGTCAGCCGGTCGGCCGGCACGCCGTGGCGGCGCAGCATCCGGTCGACCTCGTCGACGAGGTCGGCGTCGTGCAGGCTGCGGGTGGACAGGTTCACGGCGATGCCGAGGTCGAGCCCCGCCGCCCGCCAGCGCGCGCACGCCGCGAGGGAGAGGTCCAGCACCCGGGTGGTCAGCGGCCCGATGAGGCCGCTGCGCTCCGCGACGGGGATGAACTCCTCGGGGGAGACCCAGCCGAGCTCGGGGTGCTCCCATCGCACCAGGGCCTCGACGCCGACGACCTCGCCGGTGCGGAGCGTGGCCTGGGGCTGCACGTGCACCTGGATGGTGCCGTCCTGCAGGGCGGTTCGGAGCTCCGAGACCAGGGTGAGCCGACGCGGGTTGCTGATGTCGAGCTCCGGCTCGTAGAGACGCAGGCCGCGGCTGGACGTCTTGGCGTCGTACATCGCCAGGTCGGCCCGCTTGAGAAGGGCGGTCGCGTCGGTGGCGTGCCCGGGGGCTATGGCGACGCCGACCGAGGCGCCGATCTCCACCTCCAGGCCGTCGAGCGAGATCGGCTGCTCGAGTGCCCGGAGCATCCTGCGGCCGATCTGCAGCACGCGGTTCTCGTCGCCCGTGGCGGGCACGAGGACGGCGAACTCGTCGCCGCCCAGCCGCACGACGGTGCCGGCCTGGCCGACGGCCGACGTGAGCCGGGCGCCGACCTCGACGAGCAGCTGGTCCCCGTGCTGGTGGCCCAGGGTGTCGTTGACCTCCTTGAACTCGTCGAGGTCGAGGATCATGACGGCGGCCCCCGGGGTCCGCCCGGCCGCGACCTCGTCGAGTGCGGCGGCGAGACCGCGCTGCAGGTGTGTTCGGTTCGGCAGGCCGGTGAGGGCGTCGTGCAGGGCGTCGTAGCGCAGTCGGCCGACGAGCTCGCCGTTGCGCAGCGCGACGCCGGCGTGGTTGGCGACCGTCTCGAGCATCAGGACGTCGTCCTGCTCGAAGGTGCGTACGTCGCCGAGCCGCTCGGCGACGACGAGGACCCCGACGATCCCCGCCCCACCGCTGAGCGGAACCGCGACGGCGTCGCGCACCCCCTTGGCGTCGAGCCAGCGGCGGACGGCCCCGTCGCGGGCGTTGCGCGGCATGAGCTGCGGGCCGCGGCCGCCGATCACCTGGCCTACGAGCCAGGCGTCCAGGTCGTCGGGCGGGTCCTCGGAGCGGGTGAGCTGGCCGCTGGCGCCCAGTGCGATCCGGGCGATCAGCTCGCCCTCGGAGGCGACGAACATCGCCGTCGCGCGCTCGGAGCGCAGCAGTTCCCGGGCCTCGGCCAGGACGCTGCCCATGACCTGATCGATCTCGGGTGCGCTGCTGACCGCCTGGCTGAACCGGTAGAGCCGCTCGAGGTTGAGGTGCCGTTCGGCCAGTGAGCCGTAGGTGCGGAAAGCACCCAGCAGCATCGCGCCGAATCCCACGAGAAGCCACACGCTGGCCGGGGAGACGGTGAGGCCGAGGACGGCGAGGAGGGCGACGGTGACGCCCATGGCCGGTACCTGCTGTGAGACGGCGTCCCGCAGGATCTGCGGCAGCCGCATCGCGCCCTCGTAGACGGCGATGACGCTGCCGATGGCGAACGCGCCCAACGCGTCGGCGGTCAGGGCGGCGGCATAGGAGGCCACCCAGGTGATGGGGTCGGCGGCATGCGCACCGGCGCTCAGCGCGTGGAAGACCGCCACGGCCACGCTCGTCTCGGCGGTAGCCAGCGCCAGGTTGAACGCGATCTTCAGCGGCGGGGAGCGGCGGTAGGCGACCATCACCACAGCCGAGGCCACGACTCTGCCCGCGAGGACGGCGAGGGGCGAGGTCAGGAACAGCCCGAGGACGAGGGGGATCTCGGTGAAGGCGATGGCCTGGGTCTCGCGGCGCACCTGGAGGTTGAAGACGAACATGTCGGTGGCAGCGAACGCGAGCATGATGGCCCACCACGGCAGTGCGGGCTTGGGCAGCAGCACACCGGTGGTACTGATCGGGAGCCCGACCACGACGGCGACAGCCAGCAACGCCGCGATGATCGCGAGCACCCGCAGCCCGCGGCCGCCGTTCTTCAGCCGGGCAAGGGTCGGTGCCGTTGCGCGGCGGGTCTCCGTGCGCACTCGGCCCCTCCTTCCCGGATCGAAACAGCAGGTCAGATCGGACGGCAGACACCAACCCGCACGCTGAGTAACTCAGCAATAACACTCTGTGTCACTACATTCGCGGGCGTCGCTCACCCGGCCGGGTGAGCAACCGGAAACGCCGACGGGCGGGGATCCCCGGAGGGATCCCCGCCCGTCGGCGGTGCTGTGGACGGTCAGCTCTTCGGCTTCACCCCGGCCCGGAGTGCCCCGAGCAGGTCGTGGTTGAGCCGCGAGATCGTCTCCATCGAGATGCCCTTGGGGCACGAGGCGGAGCACTCACCGATGTTCGTGCAACCGCCGAAGCCCTCGAGGTCCTGCTGCGTCACCATGTTGACCACGCGGTCGTACCGCTCGGGCTGACCCTGCGGCAGCAGCCCGAGGTGGGTGACCTTCGCTGCGGTGAAGAGCATGGACGACGCGTTGGGGCACGCCGCGACACAGGCGCCGCAGCCGATACAGGTGGCCGCGTCGAACGCGGCGTCCGAGTCCTTCTTCGGCACCGGCGTCGAGTGCGCCTCGGGCGCCGTCCCGGTCGGGACGCTGATGTAGCCGCCCGCCTGGATGATCCGGTCGAAGGCGCGGCGGTCGACGGCGAGGTCCTTGATCACCGGGAACGGGCTGGCCCGCCACGGCTCGACGTCGATCGTGTCGCCGTCCTTGAACGACCGCATGTGCAACTGGCACGTGGTGGTGTGCTCACCACCGTGCGCCTTGCCGTTGATCATGACGCCGCACATGCCGCAGATGCCCTCGCGGCAGTCGTGGTCGAAGGCGACGGGGTCGTCGCCGTCCATGATCAGCCGCTCGTTCAGGACGTCGAGCATCTCCAGGAACGACATGTCGGGGGAGATGTCGTCCAGCTTGTAGGTGACCATCGTGCCCTTGACCGACGGGTCCTTCTGCCGCCAGATCCGCAGGGTCAGTCTCATTACTTGTAGCTCCGCTGGGCGAGGTGGACGTACTCGTACTCGAGGTCTTCGCGGTGCAGCACCGGCGGGGCGCCCTCCGGCGTCCACTCCCACGCGGCGACGTAGGCGAAGTTCTCGTCGTCGCGCAGCGCCTCCCCCTCGGGGGTCTGGCTCTCGGCGCGGAAGTGACCTCCGCAGCTCTCGTTGCGGTGGAGGGCGTCGACGCACATGAGCTCGGCCAGCTCGATGAAGTCGGCCACCCGGCCGGCCTGCTCGAGGTTCTGGTTGAAGGAGTGCCAGTCGCCGACCACCTTGACGTTGGTCCAGAACTCTTGCCGGATCTCGGGGATCCGGTCCAGCGCCTTGCGCAGGCTCTCCTCGGAGCGCTCCATGCCGCAGAGGTCCCACATGAGCTTGCCGAGCTCGCGGTGGAAGGAGGCGACGCTCCGGGTGCCGTTGATGTTGAGCAGCTTCTGGATCTGGGCCTGCACGCCCTGCACCGCCTCGACCGCGGCGGGGTGCGAGTCGCCGATCTTCTCGAACGGGCCGTCGGCGAGGTACTCGGTGATCGTGGCCGGCAGCACGAAGTACCCGTCGGCCAGGCCCTGCATGAGGGCGCTGGCGCCCAGCCGGTTGGCGCCGTGGTCGGAGAAGTTGGCCTCCCCGATCACGAACATGCCGGGGATCGTCGACTGGAGGTCGTAGTCGACCCACAGGCCGCCCATCGTGTAGTGGACGGCGGGGTAGATCCGCATCGGTGTCCGGTACGGGTCCTCGCCGGTGATCTGGGCGTACATGTCGAAGAGGTTCCCGTACTTGGCCTCGACGGCCGGGCGGCCGAGCCGCTCGATCGCCTCGGCGAAGTCGAGGTAGACACCCAGCCCGTTGGGGCCGACCCCGCGCCCCTCGTCGCAGACGTTCTTGGCCTGTCGAGAGGCGATGTCACGAGGGACCAGGTTGCCGAACGACGGGTAGATCCGCTCGAGGTAGTAGTCGCGCTCGTCCTCGGGGATGTCGCGCGGGTCGCGGGTGTCGCCGCGCTCCTTGGGCACCCAGACGCGGCCGTCGTTGCGCAGCGACTCGCTCATCAGCGTGAGCTTCGACTGGTACTCGCCGTGCACGGGGATGCAGGTCGGGTGGATCTGCGTGTAGCAGGGGTTGGCGAAGTACGCGCCGCGCTTGTGCGCCCGCCAGATCGCCGTGGCGTTGGAGCCCTTGGCATTGGTGGAGAGGTAGAAGACGTTGCCGTACCCGCCGGTGGCCAGGACGACGGCGTCGGCGTAGTGCGTCGAGATCTCACCGGTGACCAGGTCACGGGCCACGATGCCGCGGGCCCTCCCGTCGACGACGATCAGGTCGAGCATCTCGGTCCGCGAGTGCTGCTCGACGTTGCCGGCCGCCATCTGCCGCTCCAGGGCCTGGTAGGCGCCGTACAGCAGCTGCTGACCGGTCTGGCCGCGGGCGTAGAAGGTCCTCGACACCTGGGTGCCGCCGAAGGAGCGGTTGTCCAGGAGCCCGCCGTACTCGCGGGCGAAGGGGACTCCCTGGGCGACGCACTGGTCGATGATGTTGACGCTCACCTCGGCCAGGCGGTGCACGTTGTTCTCGCGGGAGCGGAAGTCGCCGCCCTTGACCGTGTCGTAGAACAGCCGGTGGACGCTGTCGCCGTCGTTGCGGTAGTTCTTCGCGGCGTTGATGCCGCCCTGCGCGGCGACGCTGTGCGCGCGCCGCGGGCTGTCCTGGTACCAGAAGGACTTGACCTTGTAGCCCGCCTCGCCGAGCGTGGCGGCGGCGGAGCCTCCGGCCAGCCCGGTGCCGACGACGATGACGGTCATCTTGCGCCGGTTGGCGGGGTTGACCAGGCGGCCGCGGAACTTCCGCTCGCTCCAGCGCTCGCCGATCGGGACGTCGGTGGGAGCCTTGGTGTCGGCGATCGGGTCGCCGACGGTGAACAGGTCGAGGGGCATGACGGGCTCCCGTTTCAGCGCAGGGCGCCGATGGCGATGGCCAGCGGCACGACGAGGAAACCTGCGATCAGCAGGACGGACAGGCTGGTGGCCGCCGCGTTCACGGTCCGCTCCCGGCGCCTGTTGCTCTGCCCGAGGGTCTGGGTGGCGCTCCAGATCCCGTGCCGCAGGTGCATGCCGAGCAGGACCAGCGCGATGACGTAGAAGGCCGTCACCCACGGGTTGGTGAAGCTGGCGACCAGCCGGTCGAACGGCTCGGACTTGTCCGCGGCCAGGTTCACCGTGCCGGTGGTCATGTCCAGCAGGTGGTAGACGATGAAGGCCAGGATGATGACCCCGCCCCACCGCATGGTCCGCGAGGCGTAGCTCTGCGCCATCGCCTTCTTGGTGACGTACCCGACCGGTCGCGCGCGCTTCGCCTGGTACCACAACGAGAAGGCCGCCCACATGTGCGCGAGCACCGACACGGTCAGGACGACCTCGATGACCGTCAGGATCGTGCGCTTCGGGAGCGCCGGCTCACCGAAGGTCCGCAGCCACGTCGCGTAGTCGTTGTAGGCCTGCGCGCCCTGGAAGGCGTGCAGATTCCCGATCATGTGGGCGATCAAGTACAGGATCATGATGATCCCGCTGACCGCCATCACCACCTTCTTGACGACCGAGTTCGTCTTCGCCACCTTCGGGGTCCGTCGTTGGCCCGAGGTCGTCACCGTCACCACGAACTCCAAGCTAGGTCCCAGCTGCCTTTGCGGCCACGTAAACACGAGGTGACTCGTCTCATACGTCTGCCCGTCGGCGAGGTCCCCGGACTACCGTCGCGGACAGCGGGGGAACGGGGGCTGAGCAGGCCTCCGCGTCCGAGCGGCGCCGGCCGAGGGAGGACGACGTGACCGGATCGACCCGAGGCTTCCTGGGCCGCCGCCGCGAGCGGGACGCGCGGCTGCCCCCCGGTCAGTACGACGTCGGCAAGGACTGGCCGGTGCTCACCGCCGAGCCCACGCCGCGGATCACCCCCGAGACGTGGACGATCAGCGTCGACGGCCGGGTGGAGTCGCCGGCGACGTGGACCTGGGACGAGGCGCACGCGCTGCCGCGGTCGGAGTACCGCGGCGCCATCCACTGCGTGACGACGTGGTCGAAGTTCGACACGTTCTTCGCGGGGGTCAGCGTGGACACCCTGCTGGAGGCGGCCCGGCCCACGGCCGAGGCGCACTTCGTCATGGCGACGTCGCAGACCGGGTACACGACCAACCTGCCGCTGGAGGACGTCACCGGGGGCCGGGCCTGGGTGGTCTGGGAGTACGACGGCGGCCCGCTGCCGACCGAGCACGGCGGCCCGGTGCGGCTGCTGGTGCCGCACCTCTACTTCTGGAAGAGCGCCAAGTGGGTCACCCGGCTGACGCTCATGACCCGCGACCAGCCCGGCTTCTGGGAGCAGAACGGCTACCACGACCGCGGCGACCCCTGGCGCGAGCAGCGCTACCAGGGTGACTGAGCGGGAGGTCGCCGGCCCCGGCCTGCTGGGGCCCGGGGTCGCGGGCGCGCCGGCCGGTGGATGGCGGACGGCGACCGTCGCCGCGGTGCGCCACCCGATGCCGCGCACGGTGGAGCTGCGCCTCGACGTCCCCGACCGGGTGGAGCACCTGGCCGGCCAGCACTACGTCGTCCGGCTCACCGCCGAGGACGGCTACCGAGCCCAGCGTTCCTACTCCGTGGCCTCCGCCCCGGCCGATCCCGAGGTGGAGCTGTTCGTCGAGCGGCTGGACGACGGCGAGGTCTCCACCTACCTGGCCGACGCCGTCGCCCCGGGCGACCGACTGGAGATCCGCGGCCCGATCGGCGGCTGGTTCGTGTGGGACGGGACGACGCCGGCGCTGCTGGTCGGCGGTGGCACCGGGGTGGTGCCCCTCCTGGCCATGCTGCGCCACGCCCGCCGCCTCGGCCGCACCGATCTGCTGCGTATCGCGGTGTCCAGCCGGACGCTGGTCGAGCTGCCCTACGCCATGGAGCTGATGGACGCCGGGGCGCTGATCGTGCTGACCCGCGAGCCCTCCGGCGACCGGGCGGCCGCCCGGCTGATGGGGGCCGAGCTGATGTCCCTCTGGGAGCCCGGCCGGACCGCCTACGTCTGCGGGTCGGCACAATTCGCCGAGGCGGCGAGCCAGCTGCTGGTCGACGTGGGTGTGCCCGCGACGGACATCCGCGTGGAGCGGTTCGGCCCGTCCGCCTGATCAACCGTGCGCCTGATCAACCGTGCGCCGGCGCGATGAGTTTGCCGGCCCCGCGCGGTCGTTCCTGCATGGGATTCGAACGGGTACAGGAGCTGCTGGACGGCCAGGTGGCCGACGGGCGGCTGCCCGGGTTCGTCGCCGCCGTGCGCACCGGCGGGACGACGGAGGTGCTGACCGGCGGGACGCTCGCGGTCGCCGGCGGCACTCCGATGCGGCCGGACACGCTCTTCCGCCTCGCATCGGTGAGCAAGCTGTTCGCGGGCGCTCTCACCGTGGCGCTCGCCGAGGACGGCGTCCTGGGCCTCGACGACGCGGTTGCCCCGTGGCTTCCCGAGCTGGCCGGGCCCCGGGTGACCTGCCGACGCGGCGGCCCGCTGGACGAGACGGTGCCCGCCGGGCGCGCGATCACCGTGCGGCACCTGCTCACCAACACGGCCGGCCTGGGCTGGGCGCAGGACCTGGGCCCGCTGAGCGAGGCGATGTACGACCGCGGCGTGGGGCCCGGCGCGTTCGGTCCGGACCTCACGCCGGACGAGTTCATGGGTCGCCTCGGCGAGCTGCCGCTGTCAGGGCAGCCGGGGGAGACCTGGAACTACCACACCTGCGCCGACGTCCTGTCGGTCCTGCTCGCCCGTGCCACCGGGCGCACGGTCGGGGAGCTGGTGGCGCAGCGGATCACCGGCCCGCTGGGCCTGACCGACACCTCCTTCTGGACGCCGCACACCGACCGGCTGGCGACCTGCTACCTGCCGACCGACGCCGGGCTGGAGGTGTCCGAGCCGCCGGACGGGCTGTTCGCCGGCCCGCGGCCGTTCGAGAGCCTCGCAGCCGGGCTGGTGTCCACCGCGCCCGACGTCCTCGCGTTCCTGGCGGCGGTCGCCGACGGTGGCGGGCCGCTGTTCTCCCGCGACTCCGCGACGGCGATGGTCTCCGACGCCCTCACGCCCGGGCAGCTCGCCGTCGGGGCGGACTTCCTCGGCCCCGGCCGGTCCTGGGGGCTGCAGGTCGCGGTCGACGTCGACGACCGTGCCGATCCGCGGCGCAGCGCCGGTCAGTGGGGCTGGGACGGCGGGACCGGCACCTCGGCGTGGGCCGATCCCGCCCGCGACCTCGTCGGGGTGCTGCTCACCCAGCGGATGATGACCGGCCTGCACGACTCCCCCGACGGGTTCTGGGCGGAGCTGGCAGCCTGCGCCGGCTCCTGAGCCTTTGACCGATCGGGGCGGCGTCGCGAACCTCTTCCTGATCCCCTCCGCGCCGTTACGCTCCGGTCGGCGCAACGCTCAGGGGGAACAGTTCATGGCCGACGACGCCGAACTCCGCCAGGACCTGCTCGACCGGATCGCGGCCCGCCGCGAGGCCCTCCGCGTCTTCCTGGGATTCCACCGGCCCCGAATACGTCGCCTCGCGACATTCACCATCGTGCTCACGTCCCTGGCCGCCCTGTTCACGGCCGGTCCGGCGTTCGGTGGCGACACCTTCTCCCACGCCGTGCAGAAGGCGCTCGGCCTCAACACCGACTCCTACGTCTGGCGGACGCTGTGCGTCGCCGCCCTCCTGGTCTCGGTGGCCGCGGCGCTGATGACCAACATCGGCAGGTCGCAGGAGGCGGTGACCCGGCTGAGCGCCGCGGAGGCGGCCAGCGTCGAGTTGGAGGGCCTCACGACGCTGCTGCAGTTCGGGCAGTTGCCGGTCTCGGAAGCGGCGAAGCTCTACCAGCAGTACACGGTCAAGATCCCGTTCGTCGAGGAACTACCGGTGACCCGTCGGACCGCGGCCGGGCCGTGGGACCGCCCACGCGGTTCGCTCTAGGTCGGCGGGTCGGGCGAGCGCTCACGCGAACCCGCGCACGAACCGGGCCTGCCGCGGGGTCTCCACCGCGCGCCGGTCGTAGTGCTCGCGCACCCAGGCCACCGCGTCGCCGGCCGGCACACCGTCGAGGACGGCCAGACAGGCCAGCGCCGTTCCGGTGCGCCCGCGGCCGCCGCCGCACGCGACCTCGACGCGTTCGGTGTCGGCCCGCCGCCACGCCTCGGCCAGGGCCTCGCGGGCCGCCGCCGGATCGGCCGGGAGCCGGAAGTCCGGCCAGCGGACCCACACCGATCGCCACGGGGTCCAGGGCGGTTGCTCGCCGAGCAACTGCACGGCGAAGTCCGGTTGCGGCCCGTCCGGCACAGGCCGGCGGAGGGCGCGACCGCGCACCAGCCGGCCCGAGGGCAGCCGGACCACGCCCGGAGCGCCGTCCTTCCACGGCGGCCCCGCCTCCAGGACCGGCGCGAAGTGCTCCACGGTGGGGAAGGGGTCGTAGAACGGGTGCAGGATCGCGCGCCATTCCCGGTACTCGGGGGACCCGCGGAAGCCCACGGTGTGGTCCTCGAGCCGGTCCCAGCCGACGAGCAGCAGGTAGGCGTCGTCGCGCTCCAGGCAGCGCGAGAGCGTCAGCCGCCGGAACCCCGGCATCCCCGAGATGAGCGGCCGGGCCCGCGTGAAGGCCTCCTCGAATGCGGCCGACCGCTCCGGCCCCACGGTGAGCAGCGCGTGCTCGAGGATCATGGCCCGACCCTAGGAGGCGGAGAGCGGATCCCGGCCGTTCACCGTGCCTGCCGCGGAGAGCACGGCGAAGCGCGCGAACAGCTCCTCGGCGTACCAGCCCTCCTCGGCGGTGCGCCGGATCGCCTCGGTGTGCGCGGGGCGGCCGTAGGCGAAGGCACCGAGGGCGGCCGCCGAGTCCCAGACGCTGACCGTGCCCTGCAGCCCGACGGGCGCCTCCCCGATGCCCAGGGCGAACCGCAGCCCCGGGCTGGCGTGCAGGTCGGCCGAGACGGGCGGCACGGCGCGCCAGAACCGCGCGGCCTTGCGGGGGATGAGCCGCGCCCGCGTGACCGCCGCGACCGCGCCGTCCCAGCGCTGGGGCGTGGGCCGGCCGAACGGCTCCTGCCCGGACCACCGGCCCCGGGACGACAGCGGCAGCAGCCGGACTACCCATTCCTCGTCGGCGAGCCGGCGCCACCGGCCGACGACCGGCGAGCCGCCGACCGCCGCCTCGTCGTCCCACACGGCCAGCAGCGCCCAGGTGCGCGGGTCGGCGTCCCTGAGCGTGAAGGTCCGGCCGCTGCCGGTGCCCAGCAGCTTGGCGAACCGCAGGCCGGGCGTGCGCCGCAGCACCGGCCGGTCGGCGGCCATCCGGAGCAGCGCCGCCGGGACGGCGCGGCCGCGCAGGCCCCAGACGTGCAGGGTCACCAGCGGCGCCGTCACGGTCGCCGATCCTCCCCGAGCCCCCCGTCAGGCGGCGGGCGGTACCGAGTTGCTCGCCACGAGGGACGCGCGCTCCCATGCGCGGTGGCGGCCCAGGGCGGCTACGAGGCCGGTCGCGAGGTCACCGGCCGCGGCGTCCGACGTGAGCACGCCCGGCGCGGAGAGTGCGATGCCGGCCGAGCGGAGGACCTCCGTGCCGTCGCCCCAGGCACCCAGTGCCTTGAGGTGGCGGAATGCCTCTTGCAGCATCACGACCGCCCGCACGTCACCGTCCTTCGGGGCGCCGTCGGCCACCACGATCGCGTCGAACTCGATGGACCGGCCGGTTGCGAACGTGCGCTCGACGATCTCGGTGGCGCCGTCCTTCGACAGCTTCCCGCCGTGCGGCGCGATGACCCGCAGCACCGCACCCTCGACGTCCAGCGCCTCGCGCAACCGGGCGATCCCCGCCAGGTCGGCGCCGGGTCCGGCCACGACCCCGACGATGCGCCCCGCGACGGGGAAGGTGTCCTCCTTGATCTGCCGCAGGGCGGGGGAGGAGGCGCCGTGCTCCACCGGCGCGGACGCGGGCGCGGGCAGCCCCAGGCCGGCGGCGACCTGACCGCACAGGTCGGCGTCGAGCTTCGCCAGCACGGTGAGCGCGCGTTCCTTGATGCCCTGCTCGTAGCACCTGCCGAGCTCGAACGTGTACGCGTCGGCGACGTGCTGCTTCTCGACGTCGGTCAGGCTGTCGTAGAACAGCGCGGCCTGGGAGAAGTGGTCGGCGAAGGAGGCCGGCGCGGCGCGGACCACCTCGCCGGACACCGGCCGCGGGAGGTTGACGTAGGCCGCCTCGGCCCAGTCCGACGGGAACGGCGATCCGGCGTCCACGGTGTTGGGCGTGTAGGGCGCCTGCCCCTCGTGGATCCCCTGCTGGTGGAAGCCGTCGCGGTTGTTGTCGTTGACCGGCGCGTGCGGCCGGTTGATCGGGATCTGGGTGAAGTTCGGGCCGCCCAGCCGGGTCAGCTGGGTGTCGAGGTAGGAGAAGTTGCGGCCCTGGAGCAGCGGGTCGTTGGTGCTCTCGATGCCCGGCACCAGGTGGCCGGTGTGGAAGGCGACCTGCTCGACCTCGGCGAAGAAGTTGGTCGGGTTGCCGTTGAGCACCAGGGTCCCGATCACCTGTACCGGCGCGAGCTCCTCCGGCACGATCTTGGTGGGGTCGAGCAGGTCGATGCCTTCGAAGGTCTCGTCCGGGGTGTCGGGGAAGACCTGGATGCCGAGGTCCCACTCGGGGAAGGCGCCGGCCTCGATGGCGTCGTACAGGTCGCGCCGGTGGAAGTCGGGGTCGACGCCGGCCGCGATCTGCGCCTCCTCCCAGGTCAGCGAGTGCACGCCGAGCCGGGGCTTCCAGTGGAACTTGACCAGCACGGTCTCCCGGTCGGCGTCGACCAGCCGGAACGTGTGGACGCCGAAGCCCTCCATCGTCCGGTAGCTGCGCGGGATCCCGCGGTCGCTCATGTTCCAGATCGTGTGGTGCGTGGCCTCGGTGTGGAGGGTGACGAAGTCCCAGAACGTGTCGTGCGCCGACTGCGCCTGCGGGATCTCGCGGTCGGGCTGCGGCTTGGCGGCGTGGATGATGTCCGGGAACTTGATCGCGTCCTGGATGAAGAAGACCGGGATGTTGTTCCCGACCAGGTCCCAGGTGCCCTCCTTCGTGTAGAACTTCGTCGCGAAGCCGCGGGTGTCGCGCACCGTGTCGGCCGACCCCCGCGACCCCAGCACGGTCGAGAACCGCACGAACACCGGCGTCTGCAGCCCCTGCTCGGCCAGGACGGCGGCGCGGGTCACCTTCGCTGCCGCGCCGTTGGCCGTGAAGACGCCGTGCGCCCCGGCGCCGCGGGCGTGGACCACGCGCTCGGGGATGCGCTCGTGGTCGAAGTGCATGATCTTCTCGCGCAGGTGGAAGTCCTCGAGCAGGACCGGGCCGCGCGGGCCGGCCTTGAGTGAGTGGTCGTTGTCGGGGATCCGCACGCCGTTGGGCGTGGTCAGTGCGTCCGTGGCCTGGGCGCGCGGATCGCGGCCGTCCTTCGGGCCGTCGTAGCCGACCCCCGTGGGGCTGACGGTTCTGGGCGCCTTCTGGTCGGGCCTGCGGGCGGGGGGCATGGCAGCTCCTGACGTTCGAGGTTCTCCGCTTCACCGCGGCTACCCGGGTCCGCGAGACGGGCAAACCGGGGCCTCCCACAGGGCGGACGAGCGGCCGGGTGTGCCACGGACGGCGACGGGGGACACGTGGAGCGGGTGCCGGCCCCTCCGGCGCGCGAGGAGGCAGCGTGGACCACAAGGAACCGCCGGAGCGGACCCGGGCGGATCTCGGGGAGCGGGACGTTCCCGAGGAGGATCAGCTCGCCGAGGCGTTCGACACGATCGTGAGCGAGGGTGCGCAGCGGCTGCACCGCAGCTGGCGAGAGGTGCTCTCCACGGGCCTGGCCGGCGGCCTGGAAGTGGCGACCGGGGTGCTGGCGCTGTTCGCCGTCCTCGCTGAGACCGACAACCATCTCCTCGGCGGCCTGGCGTTCAGCATCGGTTTCATCGCGCTGCTGCTGGCCCGGAGCGAGCTGTTCACCGAGGGGTTCCTCGTGCCGGTGACCGCGGTGGTCGCCAAGCGGGCGAGCTGGCCTCAGCTGGCCAAACTCTGGAGCGGGACGCTCGTGGCCAACCTCGTCGGCGGCTGGCTGGTCACGTGGCTGATCCTGCACGCCTTTCCGCAATACGGCGCGGTCGCGATCAGGTCGGCGACGCCCTTCGTCAGCTCACCACTGGACCTGCGCGCCGTCTGCCTGGCCGTGCTGGCCGGAAGTGCGCTGACCCTGATGACCCGCATGCAGCACGGGACGACGTCCGACCCCGCCAAGATCGTCGCGGCGGTCGTCGGCGGCTTCCTGCTGGCGGGCTTCCAGCTGTTCCACTCCATCCTGGACTCGCTGATCATCTTCGCGGCGCTGCACGCCGGCGCCCCCTTCGGTTACGGCGACTGGCTGGCCTGGTTCTGGTACACCGCACTGCTGAACATGGCCGGCGGGCTGCTGGTCGTCACGGTGCTCCGGCTGGTGCGCAGCAAGGAGCTGATCCAGCGGGAGCGGGAGCAGGTCCGGTCGGGCAACTGACCGTGGTCGCGCGCACGGGTGAAGGGCCTCTTCCTCGCCATGGCCCAGCGGTTGGGCATCGCGGTCGCCCTGCTCGGAGACCCCGATGTCCTGCTGCTGGACGAGCCGGTCCGAGGCCGTCAGCCGCGGGCCGCCTGCCTGATGGCGGCGACGTAACGGTGCAGGGCCGCCTGCTGCACGGCTCGGCTCACCGGGCCGCCGAGCCGGGCCAGCGATGAGGCCAGCCGGGAGAACACGCGGGTGCGGAACAGCACCACGCCGTCGTCCCTGTGCTCGACGACGAATGCCTCTTCACCGCTCTCCGGATGCCCGGGAAGGGTGCCGTAGCCGAAGCCCTGCTCGGGTCCGCTCCTCTGCGACCAGACCACCCGGCAGGGGATGTCGTAGCCGAGCCGCGGCAGCCCCGCCGTCAGCACGACGACGGTGCCGGGCTCGCCGGCCGGGCCGCTGGCCCGTACGCGCAGCCCCGCGGCGCGCTGCGCGCGCCAGTCGAACACAGCCGCAACGGCCCGCTCGAACGCCTCCGCGCCCTGCCCGACCACGGCGCTGTGGTCCGCGTGCGCGTACCCGGGGGGCAGGGGGCCCGAGCGGGTCGCGCCGATCTCGTCGTAGGTGAGCCGCGCGGCGGCGAGAGCCGTCAGGTCGGCCGCCCGGAACAGGCCCATCAGAGCTGCTGCGCCACGACCTCGTCGGCCGGCGGCGGCCCCGGCGGTGTGCCGTCGCCGAACGGCCGGCCACCCAGCTTCTCCCGGCCGTGCGGTGTGGTGAGTCCCGAGAGGTCCGGTCCGGCCGGGACGATCCGGGACGGGTTGATGGTGGCGTGCACCTGGTAGTAGTGCCGCTTGATGTGGTCGAAGTCCACCGTGTCGCCGAAACCCGGCGTCTGGAACAGGTCGCGCAGGTAAGCCCAGAGCACCGGCATCTCGGTGATCTTGTTCCGGTTGCAGGTGAAGTGACCGTGGTAGACGGCGTCGAAGCGGATCAGAGTGGTGAAGACCCGGATGTCGGCCTCGGTGATCGTGTCGCCGACGAGGTACCGGCGGTCCGCCAGCCGCTCCTCGAGCCAGTCCAGGGTGGCGAACACCCGCCGGTAGGCGTCCTCGTACGCCGCCTGGGTGGTGGCGAACCCGGCCTGGTAGACGGCGGCGTTGAGGTCGGCGTAGGTGCGGGCGTTGATCTCGTCGATCTCGCCGCGGAGCGCTGCGGGGTAGAGGTCCGGCGCCCCCGCGCGGACGAAGGCGCCCCACTCCGTGGCGAGGTCGAGCGTCATGCGGAAGACGTCGTTGGTGACGACGGTGCCGGTGGGGACGTCGACGACGGCCGGAACGCTGATGCCCCCGTCGTAGGTCGGGTCCGCCGCGTAGTAGGCGTCGGCGAGGAACGCGATGCCCAGGACCGGGTCCACGCCACCGGGGTCGAGGGTGAACCGCCAGCTCCGGTCGTCCTGGATCGGGTCCGCGACGGCGAGGCCGATCGCCTCCTCGAGCCCCAGGAGCCGGCGGGTCACGAGGGTCCGGCTGGCCCAGGGGCAGGCCCGGCTGACGACGAGGCGGTACCGTCCCGCCTCGGCCGGCCGGCCGTCGCTCCCGTCGGCCGTGATGCGGTCGGTGAACCGGAACGGCTGGCGCTCGTACCGGCCGTCGTCGCTGGTCGCGGGTGCGCTGTTGGCCACGCCTCCAGTTTCCCTGCCGGGAAGTAGGGCCGCGCGGCGGTAGCGTCGCGCCCACTGTGCTGCCTTCCGTCACCGCCACCCGCTACGTCACCCCGCTGCGCGAGGGTGGCTCGCTGCCTGGGCTCATGGAGGCGGACGACCTGGGCACGTACGTGGTCAAGTGGCGGGCGGCCGGTCAGGGGGTGAAGGTTCTCGTCGCCGAGGTGATCTGTGGTGCGCTCGCCCGCGCGCTCGAGCTGCCCGTGCCCGCTCTGGTGACCGTCGACGTCGCGCCGGAGCTCGCCGTCGGGGAGCCCGACGTCGAGGTGCAGGAACTGCTGCGGCGCTCCGCGGGCCGCAACCTGGGCCTGGACTACCTGCCCGGGGCGCTCGACTTCGAGGCCGGCGTCGCGACCGTGGGCCCGCAGCTCGCCGGGCGGGTGCTCTGGTTCGATGCGCTGGTCGGCAACGTGGACCGCTCCTGGCGAAATCCGAACATGCTGTTCTGGCACGGCCGGTTGCAGTTGATCGACCACGGCGCGGCGCTGACCTTCCACCACAGCTGGCCGGGCGCCGCGGCCGCGGTCGCGCGGCCTTACGACGCCGGGCAGCATGCGCTGATCGAGTGCGACCCGCAGGTGGCCGACGCCGACCGCGACCTCGCCCCGCGGGTGAGTCGGGGGCTGCTCGACGGCGTCCTGGCGCAGGTACCGGACGACTGGCTGCAGGGTCCGTCGCCCGGCGACGCTCCCGATGCCGTCCGCGAGCGCTATGTCGAGCAGATGCTGGCCCGGCTGGCCGCCCGCGGGGCGTGGCTCCCGGGCGTGGTGGCGGCCGCCGCGGC
>JAODNN010000054.1 GCA_025465355.1 Blastococcus sp.
GTCCTATGCCTGACCGCGCAGGGCGTCGAAGAAGGACGACGCCCAGTGGTCGAGGTCGTTGCGGTAGAGGTGCCGGCGCATCGCCCGCATTCGCTTGGCGCCCTCGGCCGGCTCCACTCGCAACGCCCGGACCAGCTGGTTCTTGACGCCCGTGATGTCGTGCGGGTTCACCAGGAACGCCTGCTTGAGCTCGGCGGCGGCACCGGCGAACTCGGAGAGGACGAGAGCGCCCCCCAGATCGCCCCGGGCCGCGACGTACTCCTTGGCCACCAGGTTCATCCCGTCGCGGTACGGCGTCACGAGCATCACGTCGGCCGCCCGGTACAGCGCGGCGAGCTCCTCGCGGGGCATCGACTGGTTGAAGTAGTGCACCGCCGGGCCGGCGATCGACCCGAACACCCCGTTGATGTGGCCGACCTGCTGCTCGATCGTCTCCCGCATGTGCACGTAGTGCTCGACGCGCTCGCGGCTCGGGGTGGCCACCTGCACGAGAACGGTGTCGGGTGCCTCGAGGATGCCGTCCTCGAGCAGCTCCTGGAAGGCGTTCAGCCGGACTCCGATGCCCTTGGTGTAGTCGAGCCGGTCCACGCCCAGGATGATCTTGGAAGGGTCGCCCAGCTCCTTGCGGATCTCCGCGGCACGGGCCAGGACCTCGGGGGAGCGGGCCAGCTCGTCGAACGCCGCCACGTCGATCGAGATGGGGAAGGCCTGGGCCGTCACCGTGCGTCCGTCGTACTCCACGGACTGCCGTCGCGCGGGCAGGTCGTGGAGCCGGCGGGCGAGCTGGACGAAGTTCGACGCCGCGGCGGGCCGCTGGAAACCGACCAGGTCCGCGCCGAGCAGCCCTTCCACCACGGCCGACCGCCACGGCAGCTGGGTGAACAGCTCGTAGGGCGGGAAGGGGATGTGCAGGAAGAAGCCGATGGTGAGGTCGGGCCGGGCCTGCCGCAGCATCGCGGGAACCAGCTGCAGCTGGTAGTCGTGCACCCACACGATCGCGCCCTCGGCGGCGACCGCCGCGGCCCGCTCGGCGAAGCGCTTGTTGACCTGGACGTAGGAGTCCCACCACGTGCGGTGGTACTCCGGCTTCTCGACGACGTCGTGGTAGAGCGGCCACAGCGAGGCGTTCGACATGCCCTCGTAGTAGCGGTCCACCTCCTCCTCGGTCAGCGCGACCGGGACCAGCGACATCCCGCCGGACTCGAAAGGTTCCGGGGCTTCGCCGGCCGAGCCGGACCAACCGACCCAGGCGCCGCCGCGCCCGGCGACAAAGGGCTCCAGTGCCGTGACCAGACCGCCCGGGCTGCGCTGCCAGCGCGTGCCGCCGTCGGGATCGGTCACCTGGTCGACCGGCAACCGGTTGGCGACCACCACCACAGGGCTGTCCGCCCTCACCAGTTCCGCGCCATCACCCATACCGCCTCAGACCCTACTGACGTCGGAGCCGGAGCGAGACACGAGGCCCGGCACCCGGGCCTCTCAGCGATCACGTTCGCGGTGAGCGTGCCCCCGGGCCCACCGGAGGCGCCGAGCCGCCCCGTCAGCGACGGCGGGACTCCGGGAAGAGCAGGTCGACGAACCGTTCGGCGGTGGGCTGCGGCTCGTGGTTGGCCAGCCCCGGCCGCTCGTTGGCCTCGATGAAGACGTAGTCCGGGCCCTCGACGTCCGGCACGAGGAAGTCCAGCCCGGTGACCGGGATGCCCAGAGCAGCGGCGGCCCGGACCGCAGCCTCGGCAATGGTGGGGTGCAGCCGGTCGGTGACGTCCTCGATGGTGCCGCCGGTGTGCAGGTTCGCCGTCCGCCGGACGCGGACGCGCTCGCCGCTGGGCGGCACGTCGTCCATCGCGTAGCCGGCGTCGGCGATCACCTCGGCCGTGGTGTCGTCCAGCGGGATCCGCGACTCCCCGCCGGTGGCGCGCTCGCGGCGCCGGCTGGTCGAGCGGATGAGCTCCTCGACCGGCCGCCGGCCGTCCCCGACCACCTCCGCGGGACGCCGGACGGCTGCGGCCACGACGTCGCGGTCGATCACGACCACCCGCAGGTCATCCCCCTGGACGAGCTCCTCGACCAGCACGTCGGGGCAGAACTGCAGCGCGAGGTCCACCGCTCGCGCGAGGCCTGCGTCGTCACTCACGCCGACGGTGATGCCTCTGCCCTGCTCTCCCCGGGCCGGCTTGACCACGACCTCCCCGCACTCACGGAGCAGCGCCGAGGCATCGCCGAGGTCTCCCTCGGCGGCCACCGCGCCACGGGCCACCCGGACGCCGGCCCGCTGCATGACCCGGCGGGTGAGGCGCTTGTCGTCGCACCGGGTCAGCGCGACGGCACTCGTGTACTCCGAGAGGGATTCGACCGTCAGCACGGTTCGGCCACCCAGCGAGAGCCGTAGCTCGCCGGACTCCGCGTCGGTCACCTCGACGCGGATGCCGCGACGCAGCGCCTCCTCGGCGATGATCAGCGCGTAGGGGTTGAGGTCCTCCAGACCCGGGGGCCGCGAGGCGAACAGCGGCGTGTTGATGGGGTTCTTACGCTTGACGCAGACGGCCGCCACGCGGGCGAAGCCGAGCTTGCGGTAGAGCAGGATCGCGCCTTCGTTGTCGTGCATCACGGACAGGTCGAGGTAGGCGCGGCCCCTGGCCACGTACCGCTCGGCGAGGACGCGGACGAGGGCCTCCCCGGTGCCCGGCGGCGCGTCCTGGGCATGGACGGCCAGGCACCAGAGGCTGGTGCCGCCCTCGGGGTCGCCGAAGGCGAGCTCGTGGTCCACGCCGGTCACGGTGCCGACGATCCGCCCGGTGCGGCTGTCCTCCGCGACCAGGTAGGTGAACGCACGGGTGCGATGGTTGCGCCACATGGTCGCGGGATCCCCGAGGACCATGCCGTTGAGTGCGTAGATCTCGTTGATCTCGGCCATCTCGGCCGCCGACGTCACCGTGCGCACGAAGACGTCGCGGATCAGCTCCGACCGCGGGCGGTACCGGTGCAGGTCCAGCCGGTAGGTGTACGAGGGGTCGATGAACAGCTCGTCGGGCGCGAGACCGACCAGCACGTGCGGGTCACGCGGATAGATGCAGATGTCGCGCCGGCCGGACTCCTCGGCTCGCAGGGCGGCGACGATGCCCTCGAGGTCACCGAAGGTCTGGCCGAAGACGAGCCGGCCCCACCCGAGGTCGAGGACGACGTCGGACGCCATCCCCTGCACCTGGTGCTCGGACGGCTGCTTCCACGACCGGCTCGTGATCGCCGGGGCGGCCGGCACTGTCGTCCGGCGGCGCCGGCCGGCGACTCGAGGGGGTGTCACGGGGATCCTCCTCAGCCCACGTGCGTCTGGAGCCAGAGCTCGAGCAGCCCGAGTTGCCACAGCTTGTTGCCGTCCAGCGGGGTGTGCTCCCCGTTCGGGTCGGCCAGCAGCTCCTGCACGTACTCGGGGCGGAACAGACCGCGCTCCCGGGCCGACCGGCCGGTCAGCGCGTCCCGCACCAGGTCCAGCACCTTGCCCTCGAGATGGGAGATGGCCGGCACCGGGAAGTAACCCTTGGGCCGGTCGATGACCTCGGCCGGGATCATCCGCCGGCCGATCGCCTTGAGCACCCCCTTGCCGCCGTCGGCCAGCTTGAGCTCGGGCGGGCACATGGCCGCGAGCTCCACGAGATCGTGGTCGAGGAAGGGGACACGCGCCTCCAGGCCCCAGGCCATGGACATGTTGTCCACTCGCTTGACCGGGTCGTCGACCAGCATGATCTCGCTGTCCAGCCGCAGTGCGGCGTCCACGGCGGTCTCGGCGCCCGGCGCGGACATGTGCGCACGGACGAAGTCCAGGCTCGGATCCCCCTCGCAGAGGTACCGGTCGGAGACCACGGACCGCATCGCGTCGGCGTCCCGGTCGAAGAAGGCGGCGGCGTAGCTGCCCACCGCCCGGTCGCGGCCGACCCCCGCCAGCGGCGGGTACCAGTGATAGCCGGCGAACACCTCGTCGGCGCCCTGGCCGGACTGGACGACCTTGATCGACTGGCTCACCCGCTCGCTGAGCAGGTCGAAGGCGACCACGTCGTGGCTGACCATGGGCTCGGCCATCGCCCCGATCGCGTGCCCCAGGGCGCCGGCCAGCTCGTCGGAGCCGACCCGGATCCGGTGGTGATCGGTGCCGAAGTGCCGGGCGATCACGTCGGAGTAGGCGAACTCGTCGCCCGACCGTCCGCCGGCGGACTCGAAGCCGATCGAGTACGTCGCCAGGCCGCTCTGCCCCTCCTGCGCGAGCAGGCCGACGATGAGACTGGAGTCCAGCCCACCGGAGAGCAGCACACCGACCGGGATGTCGGCGACCAGCCGGCGCCGGACGGCGACCCGTAGGGCCTCCTCGATCGCGTCTTCCCAGTTCCGAGCCGACCAGCTCGCGTGCTCGGGACGGCGCTCGTACATCGCCTCCCAGTAGCGCTGCTCGGTGCTCGTGCCGTCCGCCTCGATCACCCGCACGGTCGCCGGCGGCAGCTTCCGCACCCCGCGCAGCACGGTCCGCGGGGCCGGGACGACGGCGTGCCAGCTGAGGTAGTGGTGCAGGGCGACGGGGTCGATGGCGGTGTCGACATCGCCCGCGCGCAGCAGTGCCGGGAGCGAGGAGGCGAACCGCAGCCGCTGCGGGGTCTCCGCGAGATACAGGGGCTTGATCCCCAGCCGGTCGCGGGCGAGGACCACGCGGCCGGTGTCCCGCTCGTGGATCACGAAGGCGAACATGCCGTGCAGGTGCGAGACGACGTCGGTGCCCCAGTGGTGGTAGCCCTTGAGGATCACCTCGGTGTCGCTCGTGGAGAAGAAGCGGTAACCGTGCCCCTCGAGCTCGGCGCGCAGCTCCTTGTAGTCGTAGATGCAGCCGTTGAAGACCGCGGTCAGACCGAGCTCCTCGTCGATCATCGGCTGGGCGCCGGCGGGGGAGAGGTCGATGACCGAGAGCCGGCGGTGCCCGAAGGCGACCCGGCCGGCACTCCAGGCACCTTGCCCGTCCGGGCCCCGGGGAACCAGGCACTCCACCATGCGGGCGACCGCCGTCGTGTCGGCCGGGGTCCCGTCGAACGTGATCTCGCCGCAGAGGCCGCACATGCAGACCGATCTAACCCGCGTCGCGGGGTCGCCGCGACGCGAGCCCGCACGGCGTGGCGCAGCTCATACCACCCCGTGCAGGTGTTCCACGTGGAACCGATGGTTCGCGGAGGGGGGTTCCCGGAAGGTCACCCGGCCTCGAGCCGGGCGACCGCCGCGACGACGTCGACCAGACCGGTTCCCTTGTCGTAGGACGTCGTGTATCCGCCGGCGCTCGTGTAGGCCGCGCCGTTCGTGTAGCGGTACGCCGTGCCCTTCAGTGCCGCCTCGATCTGGGCCGGCGTCGCCGTCGGGACGGCCTGGAACAGCTGGGCCACGATGCCGGCGATGTGCGGTGCCGCCATCGACGTCCCGCTGATCGTGTTGAACGTGCCGATGTCCAGCGGGCCGGGGCCGTTGCGCGGGTCCAGGCCGCTGGAGCAGATCGGCAGGTAGATCCGGCAGGAGGAGGTGATGTTCTCGCCGGGGGCCGAGATGTCCGGCCAGGTGGACGCGTCGGCCATCGCGCCGCGCGAGGAGTAGCTGCTGAGCGTGCCGTCCCGGGTACCGGTCTCCTGATCGTTGTAGGAGGCCACGGACAGGATGCCGCCCATCGGGTCCTGGCCGGGCGGGTTGGTCAGCGAGGTGGAGCCGTCCCCGCCGTCGTTGCCGGCCGCCCACACGGTGACCACGCCGTCGGCGGCGAGCGCCCGCTGCAGCTTGACGGTCGCCGAGTTGGGGTCGAAGGCGCCGCCGCCGCTCGGGCCATAGGAGTTGTTGGTGACCTTGATGGGCGGGCACGTGCTGGCCGGGACACCGGCGCCGCACGGCGCGTTGTGGTGCTCCAGCACCCAGTTGAGCGCCGAGTCGGCCCCCACGATCAACAGGACGGCGCCGGTGGAGATGTCCACCAGACTCGCGCCCGGGGCGGCCCCGACCTGGTGCGAACCGTCGGAGAGCGTCGTGGGCCGGCCGGCGACGATGCCGTTGACGTGAGTGCCGTGGCCGCCGCCGGAGATCGTGTCGGTGTCGAGCGTGCCGGGCACCGGGACCACACAGCTCGTGCTCGTGGTGCTCTCGTCCAGGCACACGCTCTTCAGGCTGGCCACGACCGCGCTGCTGCCGTCGGGGTTCTTCAGGTAGGGGTGCGTCGGATCGACCCCGGAGTCGATGACGGCGACCGAGACGCCGCTGCCGTCGAGCTTCGTGCCGTTCGCGCCGGTGAGGGTGGCGACGGCCTCCGCGCCGCGGGTGGCGGTGTTCGACGTCGCGTCGGTGAAACTGATCGGCGAGTTGCCTTCGAGGTAGGTCACGCCCGGTTGCGAGCGGGCAGCCCGCACCTGGCTCGCCGTCCCGGAGGCCACGGCCACGCCGATCCGATCGAACGTGGTGACCAGCCGCATGCCGGTCGCGGTGACAGCCGAGCGGGCGGCTGCGACGCCGGTGCCGTGCACGAGCACCGTCGTGGGGGTGGCGCCGCGGAGGCCTGCCAGTTGGCCGGACAGGAACGGCTGCACAGGGGCGAGGCCGCCCGGGGAGGACGGCGCCGCCTGGGCGGGTGCGGCGAGGACGGCGGCGGCGGCGACCGCCGTCAGGCTGCCCACCCCCAGGATTCGACGGAACCTGCTCATGACACTCCTCGGGCCGGGGGTCAGGGGACTGCGTCTCCCTGCCTGAACGAGCCACCGACCCCGAGGTGACGCCCGTCTCAGGCGCTTCCGGCCGGGACAGAGCGATACCCCGGGGCGGACCGAAGGGCCGTCGAGTGCCGGAGGAGCATGGTTGTCCCACGACCTTCGAGGGCAGGAGCCGGACATGCGCACACGAAACCTCGACGGCCTCACCGTCTCGGCCCTGGGGCTGGGCTGCATGGGGATGAGCGAGTTCTACGGCACCAGCGACGAAGCGGAGGCCGAACGGACCATCCAGCGGGCCCTGGACCTCGGCATCACCTTCCTCGACACGGCCGACATGTACGGGCCGTTCACCAACGAGCGACTGGTCGGGAAGGCGATCGCCGGCCGCCGCGACGAGGTGCAGCTCGCGACCAAGTTCGGCAACGAGCGGACCCCCGACGGCGGTCGCCTCGGCATCAACGGGAAGCCGGAGTACGTGCGGCAGGCCTGCGAGGCGTCCCTGCAGCGGCTCGGCGTCGACGTCATCGACCTCTACTACCAGCATCGGGTGGACCCCTCGGTGCCGATCGAGGACACCTGGGGCGCCCTCCGGGAGCTCGTCGAGGAGGGCAAGATCCGGCACGCCGGGATCTCCGAGGCCGCGCCGGAGACCATCCGGCGGGCCCACGCCGTGCAGCCGGTGACCGCCGTGCAGACGGAGTACTCGCTGTGGACCCGCGACCCCGAGGAGAACGGCGTGTTCGGGACCTGCACCGAGCTCGGGATCGGTTTCGTCGCGTACTCGCCCATGGGCCGCGGCTTCCTGTCGGGACGGATCCGCAGCCTCGACGACCTGGAGGAGAACGACTTCCGGCGGCACAACCCCCGGTTCCAGGGCGAGAACTTCGTCCGCAACCTCGAGCTGGTCGACCGGGTACGCGAGATCGCGGACGCGAAGGGCGTGACCCCCGGCCAGCTCGCCCTGGCCTGGGTGATGGCACAGAGCGATCGGGCCGGCAAACCGAGCATCGTCCCCATCCCGGGCACCACGCGGGTGGCCCACCTCGAGGAGAACGCCGCCGCCGCGGACATCGAGTTGACCGAGGAGGACCTGCGCCGGCTGGACGAGGCCGCACCGGTCGGAGCCGCCGTCGGCGACCGCTACCCGGACATGTCCAGCCTGAACCGCTGACGGCCCGTTCGTCGACTACGGGAAGATGACGGCGTGCAGCCAGACGCCATCTCCCCGGAAGCGTGCCCGTGACGCCGGTCCTTGTCGGCACGATCACGGTCGTCGCCGTGGCACTCGCCCTGCTGGGGCTCGCCGCGACACTGGCCTCCCGGCGGATCGGACTGGTCCATCTGGCCGGCGCCGCCCTGCTCGAGGCCGTGCTCCTGGTGCAGGCCGTCGTCGCCGTCGTCGCCCTCACCGGCGGCGAGCGCCCGCGCGAGCTCGCGACGTTCCTGGCCTACCTGGTCGGGGTGCTCCTGGTGCCGGTCGCCGGCGCGCTGTGGGCGCGCACCGAGCCGTCCCGGTGGGCCGGCACGGTGATCGCCGTCGCCGCCGTCGTCGTGGCCGTCATGAGCGTGCGGCTCCTGCAGCTCTGGCAGGCCGCCCATGCCTGAGAACGCCGCATTCGGCGCCCCCGCCGCTCCCGGCGTCGCCGGCCCCCGCCGGGTCCTGGTGGCGATCTACGCGACGTTCGCCCTCGCCGCCGGGGCGCGTGCGGGGGTGCAGCTGGCCACCCGGTTCTCCGAGGCGCCGGTGGCCTATCTGCTGTCCGCGTTCGCCGCGGTGGTCTACCTCGTGGCGACGATCGGGCTGGGCCGCGGCGGTCGGGGTGGCCGGCTGACGGCGCTCACCGCCATCACCGTGGAGCTGCTCGGCGTGCTCACGGTCGGGACGCTGTCACTCGCCGACCGCGCCGCGTTCCCCGACGCGACGGTGTGGTCGGTCTACGGACGCGGCTACGGCTTCATCCCGCTGGCGCTCCCGGTGCTCGGCCTGCTGTTCCTGCGGCAGCAGGCCGAGGAGAGCCGTTCCCAGGAGAGTCAGGGCTACGAGTCGGGCCACGGGGAGCCCGACCTGCACTAGGCCGGAAACCCCGGTCAGAAATCCCCGCCGAAGTCACCGCTGCTGAGATCGCCGCCCCCGTAGTCACCACCCCCGTTGTCCCCCCAGCCACCGTTGTCGCCGCCCCACTCGTCGCCGAAGAGACCGAAGTCCCCGAAGCCGTTGCCGAACAGGGCGTCCGCGACGGCGGTGCCGACCACCAGGCCACCGACCGTGCCGAGCAGGCTGGCGCCCATCGTGCCGCCGAAGCTGGGCCCGTATCCGCCGCCGTATCCGTAACCACCGCCGCGCCCCCACCCGCCGCCACCGAATCCGCCGCCGAAGGCCCGCTCGAGGATTCCGGGTCGGCGCAACTCGGCCCGGGTGGCCGCGCGGGCCAGTGAGCGGGGATCGTCGCTGCGGGGACGTTCCCCGGGGGGCACGGCCGCGGACAGCTGCGCCAGCACCTCCTGCCGCTGCTCGGGCGTCAACTTCGCGAAGGCCTCGGCGTGGGCATCTTCGATCTTGTCCGGGGGAGCGGTGCGCAACAGGTAGCGGTAACGCTCGATCGCCTCCTGGTCGGCGTTCTGCGGCCCGGGCCGGCCGTAGTTCCCCTGGTCGTACGGGGCGGAGCTGCCGTAGCCGCTGCCGTAGCCGTAACCGGGCTGACGCCGAGCGGAGTCAGGCCGGCCGAAGAGCCGGGAGAGCAGTCCCATGGCGATTCCTCCTGGGGGACCTGTGGCCAACCTGCGGACGACGCGTTGCTTGCGGCGTTGCTTGCGGTAAGGCGCGGACGGTGCCCGCAGTGTCGGTGCCCGTTCCGGAGGTCGTCGACACCCCTCGTCCGCGACGGGTCAGGCGTCGCTCGCGCGCAGCAGGCCGTAGGTGCCGCGGTGGAACAGCAGCGGACGGCGGTCGGGCCGGGCGCCGAGGTCGAGCACGCGGGCCACGGCGATCGTGTGGTCGCCGCCGTCGTACTCGGCCCAGAGCTGGCCGTCGATCCAGGCGACGACGTCGGCCAGGACGGGCGAGCCCTGCGCGCTCGGGGCCCACGGCACACCGGCGAACTTGTCGGTTCCCGAGCGGGCGAAGTTCTGCGACACGTCCTCCTGGCCCTCGGCCAGCACGTTCACGCAGAAGCGGCCGATCTCGCGCAGCCGTGGCCAGGTCCGGGACGTCCGGGACGGGGCGAAGGCGACCAGCGGCGGATCGAGGGACAGGGAGCTGAACGCCTGGCAGGTGAACCCGATCGGCCCCTCGTCGGTGAGCGCGGTCACCACCGTGACCCCCGACGGGAAGTTGCCCAGCACGTCACGGAGCACGCGCGGTTCGACGCTGCACTGCGGCTCCTCGGCGGCCGCGCCGGCCCCGGTCATCAGCGGGCCGCTCATCAACGGACCACGGCCGAGCGGGGGACCGACCGGCCGCCGGCCCGGTAGAGCGAGCTGGGCAGCTCGTGCCCCACGGCGTCCTCCGTCACGCGGGCTGCGGCCAGGACGGCGTCCAGGTCGATGCCCGTGCGCACACCGGATTCCTCGAGCATGTAGATCAGCTCCTCAGTGGCGATGTTGCCGCTCGCGCCCGGGGCGAACGGGCAGCCGCCGAGCCCGCCGATGGAGGCGTCGAGCTGGGTCACGCCGGCCTGAACGGCGGCCAGCGCGTTGGCCTGACCGGTGCCCCGGGTGTCGTGGAAGTGCACGCCCACGGCGATGCCCGGGCAAGCCCGTCGGACGGCGTCGACGAGCTGGACAACGCGCAGCGGCGTCGTCGTCCCGATGGTGTCGCCCAGGCAGAGCTGGTCGGCGCCCGCGGTGACCGCGGCACGAGCGACGTCGACGGTGCGCGGGATGGGCGTGCGGCCGTCGAACGGGCAGTCCCAGGCGGTGGCGATGATCACCTCCAGCGAACCGCCGGCGCCGTGTGCCAGCGCGGCGATCTCGCCGACGGCGGCCACCGCCTCGGCGGTCGTGCGGCCGGCGTTGGCCTGGCTGTGCCCGTCCGAGGCGGACACCACGTACTCCAGGTGGGCCACGCCGGCGTCGACGGCACGGACGGCGCCCCGCGGGTTGGCCACGAGCGCGGACCAGTGCACCTCGGGCCACCGCGCCAGCTCGGCGGCGACCTGGTCGGCGTCCGCGAGGGCCGGCACCGCCTTCGGGGAGACGAACGACGTCGCCTCGATCCGCCGGACACCCGTGGCCACCAGGGCCTCGAGCATGGCCAGCTTGGCCTCGAGCGGAACGGGCGCCTCGAGCTGGAGCCCGTCACGCATGCCGACCTCCCGGACGTCGACCGCCGCAGGCAGCACCAGGTCGAACTCGTTCACGCCCGTCTCCTCAGCTGCGCACAAGGTTTGCCCAGCATCCTGCACCCCGGACCTGTTCCCTCGACCAGGCGACCCGGAACGGTTCCGGTGCGTCGAAGCGGCCCGGAGCGGGGAAGGTTCACGCAGGATGGACGCAG
Source organism: Blastococcus sp. (assembly GCA_025465355.1). Lineage (GTDB taxonomy): Bacteria > Actinomycetota > Actinomycetes > Mycobacteriales > Geodermatophilaceae > Blastococcus_B. Next base: position 11,206 of record JAODNN010000054.1, read on the forward strand.
CCGAGAGAGAAGAGACGTGGTGACAGTGGTGAACGGCCTGCCCCCGGCTGACCGGGGCAGTGCGTTCACGAACGCACCCATGGGGGTCGCCCTGACGACGCCGGGCGGCGTGCTGGTGGACGCGAACCCAGCGCTGGGCACCATGCTGCGCCAGACCGCGGAAGAGCTCTACGGCCGTTCCGTGCTCGACCTGGTGCATCCCGACCTGATGGGCGCCGCGGAGGAGGCGTACGCCGTACTCACCGCTGATCCCTCCCGGCCGATGCGGCACGAGACCCGGCTGCTCCGCGCCGACGGCACCGAGGTGCCGGTTCAGGTCACCGCCTCGCGGGTCGAGCAGACCTCCGGGGGCCAGCCCGCCCACCTGGTGATGATCGTCGAGGACATCACCGAACGGAAGGCGCTCGAGGCGCAGCTGGTCCACCGCTCGTTGCACGACCCGCTCACCGGGTTGCCCAACCGGTTCCTCTTCCAGGACCGGCTGTGGCACGCCCTGGAGCGGGGGCGGCGGGAACGGACGCCGACCTGCGTGCTCATCATGGATCTCGACGGCTTCAAGGCGATCAACGACGAACTCGGCCACCCCATGGGCGACCTGGTGCTGATCGCCTTCGCCGAGCGCCTCCGGTCGGTGCTCCGGGCCAGTGACACCGCGGCACGGCTGGGCGGCGACGAGTTCAGCATCGTCTGCGAGAACACCGAGCCCGCAGATGCGCACATCCTCGCCGACCGGTTGCGGATCGCGGCCACCGATCCGCTGACCCTGGACGGGAATGCCGTGGCCGTGGGCATCAGCATCGGGATCGGTGCCGTGCCCGGCAGCCAGAACCCCGAGGCGGTCTACGAGCAGGTCGTCCGCGAGGCCGACGACGCCATGTACGCGGACAAGGCCCGCCGCCGCCCCTGACCGCGGGTCAGGCACCGAGCGCTGCGCTGACGACGGCGCGGGCCTCCTCCTGCACCTTCGCCAGGTGCTCGGGACCGGCGAACGACTCGGCATAGATCTTGTAGACGTCCTCGGTCCCGGACGGACGGGCCGCGAACCAGGCGTTCTCGGTGACCACCTTGAGGCCGCCGATAGGCGCGTCGTTCCCTGGTGCGCGGGTCAGCTTGGCGACGATCGGCTCGCCGGCCAGCTCGGTGGCGGTGACCGCCTCCGGGGAGAGCTTGCCCAGCGCCGCCTTCTCCTCCCGCGACGCCGGCGCGTCCACCCGCGCGTAGGCCGACTCGCCGTATGCCGTGGTCAGCTCCGCGTGCAGCTCGGAGGGGGACCGTCCCGTCACGGCCTGGATCTCGGAGGCGAGCAGCGCCAGCAGGATGCCGTCCTTGTCCGTCGTCCAGACGCTGCCGTCGCGGCGGAGGAAGGAGGCGCCGGCCGACTCCTCGCCGCCGAAGCCCACCGAGCCGTCCAACAGGCCGGGCACGAACCATTTGAAGCCGACCGGGACCTCGACCAGCCGCCGTCCCAGCCCGGCCACCAGCCGGTCGATCAGCGAGCTGGACACGAGCGTCTTCCCGACCGCGGTGTCGGCAGCCCACCCGGGCCGGTGCGCGAACAGGTAGGAGATGGCGACGGCGAGGAAGTGGTTGGGGTTCATCAGGCCGGCGTCCGGGGTGACGACGCCGTGCCGGTCGGCGTCGGCGTCGTTGCCCGTGGCGATCTGGAACTCCGACCGCCGGCCGATGAGCGAGGCCATGGCCGACGGCGAGGAGCAGTCCATCCGGATCTTGCCGTCCCAGTCGAGCGTC
>JAODNN010000006.1 GCA_025465355.1 Blastococcus sp.
CAGCCTCCGCTGGGGCGGGGTCGACTACTCCAGCCTCCGCTGGGGCGGGGTCGACTACTCCAGCCTCCGCTGGGGCGGGGTCGACTACTCCAGCCTCCGCTGGGGCAGCCTCCGCTGGGGCAGCGCCGTCTGGTCCTGACCGCCTGAGCGAGTGACGAGCGGCGCCGCCGTTCGTCAGCTCCTACCAGGGGGTGCGCACGGCGGGCGAGCGCCCGCCGTGCGCACCCCACGGGACGTCGACCGGACGGCGGCGTTCCCCGACGCACATCCGAGCACGAATCACAGAGGTTCAACAGCCATGATCAGCGCCCACACCGGGACGGCTCCGAAAGCCGCACCCGAGCTCGGCGTGGCCTCGATGGTTCCGAGCGACGCCTCGCAGCCGGGGTACGGGCCGGGGTCGACGCCCACCGCATCCGCCCGCCGCACCGTGGGACGAGCCTGGGCGCGGCTCCGGCCTGACCAGCGCATTGCCTTGCTGGGCGCAGCGGTCGCCGCGATTGCGCTCACCTTGTTCTTCACCGTGGTGGCCCACCTGCCGCACCTGCAGGCGCCGGTGGAGCTCCCGTGGCTGCTCTGGGTCCTGGCCTTTGCCGCCGGCGAGAGCCTGGTCGTCTACGTCCAGGTCCGGAAGGAATCTCACGGGTTCTCGCTGACCGATCTGGTGCTCGCCGCGGCCCTCTGCCTGACGCAGCCGACCACGCTGATCACCGCGCAGCTGGCCGGGGCTGGGCTCGTGCTCCTGCTGGACCGGCGGCAGTCCGGCCTGAAGCGCGTGTTCAACCTGGCCCAGTTCGCAGTGGGCGATTGCGCGGCCACTGTGGTGTTCGCGCTCGTCACCCGAGGCGCGGAGTGGTCCAGCCCGTGGACCTGGGTCGGCGCCCAGCTGGCCGTCGCAGCCACCATGCTGACCGCCGGGCTGTGCATCTTCGGTGCGATCACGCTGTCCGAGGGCGGTACGAGCCTGCGGGAACTGCGGCGCATGCTCGCGCTGTCCACGCCGTTCGCCCTGGGGACCGCGACGGTCGGCCTCCTCGTCGTGCGCACCGCCGTGCTGGACCCGACGGCGCTGCTGCTCATCGCCCCGCCGGCCGGACTGATGATCGCCGCCTACCGGGCCTACACGCGCGCCCACCGGCAGGAGGACAACGTCCGGTTGCTCCACGAAGTGACGACACTCCTGCACGACGGCGGCGACCCCCGCGAGGGCCTGAGCAACTTCGTCACCGCGGTCCGCGAGGCGTTCCGGACAGCGGTCGCCGAACTGGTGCTCGTCGGGGACGACGCGGATACCGCGTCGGTGACCCGCAGCCGGGAGGGCCAGGATGCGGTCGCCCTCATCCCCCTGCGGGACGGGGACGACCTGAGCCACCTGCTGCAGTCGGTGACGGCGGGCGGACCCCTCACGATGCGCACCGGCATCGCACCTGGCGGAGCCCTGGACGACTACGTGGCCCAGCGCGGCTTCAAGGACGCGGTGCTGGCCGTGCTGCGCACCGAGGACCGGGTGCACGGACTCCTGCTCGTCGCCGGACGACTGGGCGAAGTGTCCACCTTCACAGGCAGCGACCAGAACCTGCTGGAGACCTTCGCCCGTCACGTCGCGACGTCCCTGGAACGGGGCCGCCTGCAGAGCGACCTGCGGCACGTCACCGCTCTCCAGGAGAAGCTCCGCCACCAGGCCATGCACGACGCCCTCACCGGCCTGCCGAACCGCACCCTGTTCCTGGACCGGGCCCAGCACGCCCTTAACCTCGCCAGCCGCAACGGGCTGTGGCCGGCAGTCCTGTACATCGATCTGGACGGGTTCAAGCCCGTGAACGACACCCACGGCCACGAGGCCGGCGACCTGCTGCTGCAGGCATTCGGTGAGCGCCTGCAGAACTGTCTCCGCTCCGCCGATACCGCAGCCCGCCTCGGGGGTGACGAGTTCGCCGTGCTCCTACACGGCCCCATCGACGAGTCCGGCGTGCACCAGGTCCTGGCACGGCTGCGCGGTCTGCTGGACGCGCCCATCGATCTGGGAGCGGGACGGGCCGCCACGATCGGGGCGAGCATCGGCGTGGCCATCGCCGATGCCGACACCGACGTGGACACCCTGGTCCGGCAGGCGGACAGCGCCATGTACGCGGCCAAACGGGGTGGCCGCAACCGCTCGATCTTCTACGAGCCGGCCTCGGCCAGTCCGCGCAGCACGATCCGGCCGCCGAGCTGATCGGCGCGCTGCACCGCGGGGAGTTCGCCGTGGCCTACCAGCCACTGGTCGACCTGCGCACGGCCACCTGATCGGCGCGGACGCCCTGGTCCGGTGGCAGCAATCCCACCGACGGCGTCCGCTCCCCGGACACCTTCATCCCGCCGGCCGAGGAGAGCGGAGCTCGACCCCTGCCATCTGGTCCTGGAGATCACCAAGACCGTTCTGATGAAGGACCGGGAGGCCGCGACGGCCAACCTGCGCAGGTTGAAGGAGCTCGGGGTCCGCGTCGCCGTGGACGACTGACCCGGGCCGTCATCGAGCTGGCCCGCGCCCTGGGACTGCTCACGGTCGCCGAGGGCGTCGAGACGCCCCACCAGCACCGGCACGTGGCCGAGGTCGGCTGTGACTTCGCTGCCGGCGGCCGCTGGGGGCTCGCCTGGTCGAGCCGCCGATGGGATCAGGCGTCGAGCTCGACGAGCTCGCTGCGGCCGTGCCCGTCGATCGGCAGACGCACCGTGAAGGTGGTGCCCTGCCCGAGGACCGTGTCCAGGGTCAACGTGCCGCCGTGCCCCTCCTGGACGACACCACGGGCCAGCGGCAGCCCCTGGCCACTGCCCCGGCCCACGTCCTTGGTAGTGAAGAAGGGATCGAAGATCTTCGAGCGCACGTCGTCCGGGATGCCGCCACCCGTGTCGCTGATCCGGATCACGACGTCGTCGCCGTCCTGGGCCGTGCAGATGCGGATCTGACCGTGCTGTCCGGTCTCCTCGATGGCGTCAGCGGCATTGACGATGAGATTGAGGAAGACCTGGTTCAGGTCGGCGATGTTGCACCGGACCGGGGGCAGGGCCGCCAGGTCCAGCTCCAGATCCGCGACGGCCCGCACCTGGTGGCGGGTCACCGTGACGGTGGCCTCCAGCGCCTCGTTGAGGTTCGCCGGCACCTGTTCCTTGTGGCCGGGGTGGCTGAACGTCTTCATCGCCCGAACGATGGTCGACACCCGCTCGATGCCTTCGAGGGTCTGTTCGACAGCGCTGGGGATCTCCTTCTCCAGATAGTCGAAGTCGATGCCGGCTTCGACCTCGCGCACCCGTTCCTGCCGTTCCGTCCAGCCGATCGGGCTGGAGGTGTCGAGCAGGGCCCGGTACACCTCGACCACGCGGATGAGCTCCTGGTAGGCCTCCTCGAGGAAGCGGGCGTTGTCCCCGACGAACTGGATCGGCGAGTTGATCTCATGCGCGAGGCCGGCGGACAGCCGGCCCAGCGATTCCAGTTTCGACTCCCGGTGCCGCTCGGCATCCCGTGTCACCCGTTCGCTGACGTCGCGAGCGATCAGCACGGCGCCGCACGCCTCCCCCGCCTCACCACGGATTTCCGACACGATCACCGCGGTGTGCGCCGTGGAGCCGTCCTTGCGGAGGTGCACGGTCTCGAACGAAGCACGCGTCCCCGCCCCGGCGGCGGCCAGCTCATCGAAGACATCCGGGGCGAGGACGGCGATGGACTTCCCCAGCACCTCGTCCCGGGTGTACCCGTACAACTGCTCGGCCGCAGAGTTCCAGTCGAGAATCAGGCCGTCCAGCGACACGATCGCGGCCGCGTCATCGGTGGCGCACACGATTGCCGCATAGCGGGCCAACTCCGCCTGCTGCGCGGCCAGCCGCTCCTCCGTCTCGGCGGCCCGGGTCAGCTGCCGGCGAAGCCGCGCGGCGGTGCGCAGCCGAGCCAGCAGGCACCAGGCAGCGAGGAGCAGGGTCCCGACCCACGCGCCGATCTGCCAGGTGCTGCCCGCCGGTGTGCTGACGAAGACAGCAGTTCCCCCGCTGCCGACGGTGAGAACCGCGAATAAGGCCAGCTTGTCGCCCCGCGTCAGCATGAATGTCCCCTGTGATCAGATGTCTCGTCGTCCGCTCCATCGAGGACGACGCTGGCGCACTGCCTAGAGCCGGACGCGCATCCGGCGACCGACCCTGCCCTGGCTGATGTAGTTCTCGAGACGGAGAATCAGCGGATCGGTCACCTCGGTGCCGCGGCTGATCAGCAGGACCCCGTCCGTGGTGAGGACGTCGTCGAAGATCATCATCCCCGGTTCCAGATCGTCGACATCGATCTCCCGGGGTGTCCCCCCGATGTCCGGGACGCCGTGCAGACCCACCAGGGCCTCCAGGACCCGGGGGTCGTAGGCGCCGGCGTCGCCCTGCATCGCCGAGATGGTGTCCTGGACCGCCGGGCGCTGCGACATGCCGGCGTCGAAGTCGGCCGCCACCCGCAGGACGCGGGCACCGAGCGGCAACTCGCCGCCGCGCGGGGTTCCCGGAGGGGACATCCGTCCGTCGTACCGAGCGCGGTAGCAGCCGATGGCCTCCGCCACCGCCTCCAGCCGCGGGATCTCCGCGACCAGCTTGCGGCTGATCTCCGGGACGCGAGCCGCCATGGCCGCCTCGTCCTCGCTCAACGGCCGGCCGGCGTCGAGCTTCTCCAGGACGTTGGGTGGCAGGGTCACCGCGCCGAGGTGGGACAGCATCGCGGTCACCTCGAGGTCCCACGGGTCCTCGAGGCCCAGCGCTCCGGCCAGTTCGGTGACCGTGCGGCTCACCCGCGCCGCGCGACCGAACGCAGCGGGCTGGGCCAGCGAGAGTGTGGCCGTCAGCGCCTCGACGGTCCGGCGCAGGGTGGTGCGGAGGAGCTCCTTCTCGGCGGTCATCAGCCGGTTGAGCTCGACCGCGTTCTCGAGCTCCTGCACAAGCACCTCGGGCGGGCAGGGCTTGGTGAGGAACCGGTAGATCTGCCCCTCGTTGACCGCCGTGATCGCCGCCTGGGTATCGGCCTGGCCGGTCAGCAGGATCCGCACCACGTTCGGGTACAGGGAGTGGACGCGGGAGAGGAAGGTGGCGCCGTCCATCTGGGGCATGCGCATGTCGGAGACGACCACGGTCACCGGCTCGGACTTCAGCAGCTCGAGGGCCTCCGGACCACCGGTGGCGGTGTGCACGGCGAACTTCTTCCGGAGCTGCCGGCGCAGGCCGTCGAGGATGGCGACCTCGTCGTCCACAAGGAGGATCGGTGCCGCGTCTCCCGCTGCCCTGGACAGCAGGCCGGTCGAGGACGTCATCGTGGCTCCTGGGTTCGTGCGGGTGGTTTCTCGTGGCGGCGTGATGCCTCCCGTGTCTGTCTTCGGCACGATCCGCTGGGTCTCAAGCGGTCGCGGACAGAAAGAGAACAAATTCGGCTGTTACTTCACCCGTCAGAGGCGAGGACCTCTCCGGGGGGTTCAGTGACCCGCCCGACGGACCGACACGGACTGCATGTCCGAACCGCTTCCCGCCGACATGGAGGTGGACCGGGCCGCCGGCGCAGTCCCTCCCGGAGGGCGACCGACCCCGGCTGCCGCGGTCCCCCCGGCACAGACGCGCCCGGCACGGCTCCGGGTCTGGTCGTGGTGGGAGCGGGATCCCGTGTCGCACCGGGACCTGGCCGTCACGATGGCCGCCAGCAGGCTGTGCGACGTGGACGCGGTGCGACGGCGGGCCGGTCTTCACGGGCCGGTCACTCGAACCATCGCCAAGCCGAGCGAACCGGAATTCACCGCAGCGGTGGCGCGGCCCTTCCGGCTGCTCTGGATGCTGCTGGACGACTACGTCGGCCGCTCGGCCTCGTGGCTGGACGAAGCCCAGCTCGACCTGATCCGGGCGGGGGTGACGGACCCCGCTGGCCGGGACCGCGCCGTGTACCCGGGCCGCATCCGCGTGGGCCGGGCAGCACGGTGACCCGTTCGGGGCAGCGGGGCCAGGGCGCTCTCCGGCCCGTGGTCGATCGCGCGCGGGCGTCGCCGGAGTCGCTGTTCGTCGTCGCCATGATGCTGGTGCTGGTGATGTTCGATGCGGCCGTAGGCCTTCCGTTCCTCGGACGGGGCCCCCTGCCGTCAGGCCCGCGCCTCGCTCAGCGGCGCGTAGGTCCAGAGCTCACGGAGCTGGACGTGTAGCTGCTCGCGGATGCGGTGGACCTCCGGCGCCTTGGCGTTCGGAGTCATCGAGCCTTCGTAGATCAGCGTGAACAGCACCGGGTCAGAGCTATCAGATGCGACGCGGTTGAGCCTGCTAGCCGGCTCGGCGACTCCTCGCGACCCACCGCTCGGAGGCGCCCTGTGCGGCCCACTACGGGACAGCAATCCCACGTTCGGTGTCGCTGACTCTCTGGTTTGGAGCTTCGGCCCGGCTGGCTCTGGGGCGGTCCTGCCTAGCTGAAGAGCGGCGACCAGGCGAGACTCGAGATCCCGTCTGGCAGGAGTGGTCCGCCAATGACTGCGCGCACTCGACAATCAACGCGGGCAGCGCGCCGGGAATCCACACGGACGCCGCGGCTGTGGCCACTGCAAATTCTGATCCCGCTTGCCATTGTGGTGGCGCTCGCCTCGGCGGCCGGCGCGTACTGGCTGCTAACAGCGTGGCTCTTCGGCCAGCCAGTGCGGCCCCGGACAGCCGACCCCGACCAGCAGCGAGCCGCCGTAGAGGTAGCCAAGGCCGCGTTGGGCGTCGCAGCCGCCGCGGGCGCCGTCGCGGCCATCGTCGTCGGTTAGACACCGGACTCGCTGGGCAACGGCGTCACGCCCCGGCGGGCCAGCTCCACCACGATCCGCCGCGGCCCCCACGCCCGATGCACGCGGCGCAGCTCGAGCACCGCCGCCTCGACCAGCGGCGGCATCTGATGCGGACACGAGCCCGGCCGGTGCGACCGATCCGCCAACGCCTCCAACCCGCCGGCCTCATAGCGGCCCAGCCAGGCATGCAGCGTCTGCCGGACACGCCCCACTGCTGGGCCACCGAGGACACCTCATGCCCCCCGGCGATCACCGCCAGCACCGCCAGATAGCGCTGCTCGGCCACGCTCATCTCCCTCATCGAGGGAGCGTCAAGGATCAGCCGAAGTAGGTGTCAAGCATCAGCCGAAACACCGTCAAGCATCACCCACAGCTCCGGCGTCAAGCCTCAGCCGAAGCAGCACATCGGA
>JAODNN010000090.1 GCA_025465355.1 Blastococcus sp.
CGACCAGCATCAACGTGCATGTCTATGTCGACGGCGTCCTGGCGGCGGGAGCCATCGCCGACAAGGTGCGCAACGACATCGCCGCCGCCCGTCCCGGAGCCGGGGCGCTCCATGGCTTCAGTGCCTCCGTTTCCGCGGAAGCGGGCGACCGGACGGTGTGCGTGTACGCCATCAACGTCGGTGCCGGCTACACGAATCCACTCCTCGGGTGCCGGACCGTCACCGTGAAGCCGGCGTCTGCGGCGAACCCGGTGGGTCAACTGGACCCGGTGAGCACGTCAGGCACCACGGTCACCGCGACCGGTTGGACCTTCGATCCGGACGTCCCGACTGCCACGGTGACCGTCCACGTGTACGTCGACGGCGCGGTGGTCGCCGCGGTCCAGGCGAACGGTGCGCGCCCCGAGATCGGAACGAAGTACCCCCAGGCCGGCGCCGCCCACGGGTTTTCCTGGTCGGGGACAGTGGCGGGCGGCGCCCACCAGGTCTGCGTGTTCGCGATCAACCAGAAGATCGGGTCCGCGAACCCCCGGCTGGGATGCCAGGCCGTGACGGTCATCCCGCCCTCGCCGGCGGCGAGCAATCCGGTGGGTCGGCTCGACGGCGCCACGGTGTCGGGTACCACGGCAAGCGTCGGCGGCTGGGCGTTCGACCCGGATGTTCCGACCGCGCCGGTGACCGTGCACGTGTACGTGGACGGGCGGGTCGTCGGCGCGGCGACGGCGAACGGTGCGCGGCCGGACGTCGGGCGGGTGTACGCGACGGCGGGGGCAGCCCACGGCTTCACCTGGTCCGGCACCGTGCCGGTCGGTACCCATCAGGTGTGCACGTACGCGATCAATCAAGGCGCGGGGACGACCAACCCGAAGCTCGGCTGCCGGACGGTGACAGTGTCGTCGTCTTCTTCGATGTCGTCGCCGGGCACGGGTAGCCCAGTGGGCCGGCTCGACGGCGCCAGGGTCTCGGGGACCACTGCGACCGTCAGTGGCTGGGTGTTCGACCCGGATGTTCCCACCGCACCCGTGACCGTGCACGTGTACGTGGACGGGCGGGTCACCGGCGCGGCGACGGCGAACGCACCGCGCTCGGACGTCGGGCGGGCCTACCCGACCGCGGGCCCCAACCACGGCTACATCTGGTCGGGCACCCTGGCCCCCGGCAAGCCGCACCAGATCTGCGCGTTTGCGATCAACCAGGGCGGCGGCACGGGTAACCCCCGGCTCGGCTGCGCGACGGTGACGGTCCCATGAGGGTGGGGGCGGGGCGCGCCCCGGGCGTGCGCGGTTGATCAGCCGATGGCCCGTTCGTAGGCCGCCCGGGTGAGTGCCGCGGTCCGCTGCCAGGTGTAGGCAGCGGCCACGGCACGCCGCCGCTGCCGTCGGTCCGGTTCGTCCGGATCCGCCCATCCGGCGATCAGCGCGGCCGCCAGCGCGTCGGCGTCGCCCGGGGGGACCAGTCGGGCCAGTCCGGGCTCGCCGCCCACCGTCTCGCGGGTGGTCGGGATGTCGGTGGCGACGACCGGGACTCCCGTCGCGAAGGCCTCCAGCGGAGGCAGTCCGAACCCCTCGTAGACGGAAGGGAAGACGAGCGCGCGAGCGCCGGCCACGACGGACTGGAGCTGTGTTTCGTCGAGGTAGCCGAGCCGGACGACGCGATCGGCGGCGTGGGCAGGCACCTGCACTTCCGGCCCCCACCCGGCCGGTCCGGCGAGCGCCAGCAGCGGGCCGTCGGGGTCCGCGGCGGACGCCGCGCCGAACGCCTCCACCAGCAGACCGAGGTTCTTGCGCGGCTCCAGGCTGCCGACGAACAGCAGGTACGGTCGGTCCAGCCGCAGCTCGCGAAGCTGCTCGGGGGCAAGGGGCTCGGCCGAGGCCCAGCTCGGGTCCACGCCCAGCGGGGTGACCTGCACGCGCTCGGGAGGCAGCCGGTAGAGGTCGCCGACCTCGGCCGCGACCGAGCGGCTCGGCACGCAGACGACGCCGGCCCGGCGGACGCCGCGGGGAACGATCTCCCGCAGTCGCGCCGAGTCGGCCGACACGGTGCCGGGATGCAACACGTAGGCCAGGTCGTGGATCGTCAGCACACCTGCAGCCTTCCGTGCCGGCGGAAGCACGAAGTTCGTTCCGTGGAAGACGTCCACGTTCCCCGTGAGCAGCTCGACCGGAGGAACTTCGGACCGTTGCCACGCCGCGCGGAGGAGCCGGGCCGGCACCGGCCGCGCTCGAACCGAGACGCCGGGCGGGACAGCGCCGGCCAGGCCCCCGGCGCCACGGGCGGTGAACGCCGTGGCGAGCACCTGGTCACCCGGGGAGAGCGTGCGCAGCGAGCTGAGGAGCTGCTGGACGTACCGGCCGATCCCCGTGCGTTGCCCGAGAAGAGGCGTGGTGTCCAGGCCGATTTTCACACCGCAGGAAGCTACGCGATGGCCAGGGGCGGCTCCGGCGAGCTTGTACCCTCAGCGGGGGGTCCACCGTGGGCCGTGTCAGTCATGCCCAGGAGGACGTGATCTCTCAGTTCAGGATGGCCCTCGCCAACCGGGAGCTCCTCGGCAACTTGGTCCTCCGCGAGCTCCGGGGCAAGTACAAGGGCACCGCACTCGGCTGGTTCTGGTCGCTGCTCAACCCACTCGCGGCGACCTTGATCTTCAGCGTCGTCTTCGGGGCGATCCTGCGCGTGAACCCGACGGTCGGCGCCGACGGGATCCACAACTACACGCTGTTCCTGCTCTGCGCGCTGCTCCCGTGGAACTACTTCAGCGGTGTGGTCAACGCCGGGATGGCGGCCATGCTGGACAACGCCAACCTCATCAAGAAGACGGCGTTCCCGCGTCAGCTGCTCGTCTTCTCCGCGTCCGTCTCACTGTTCGTGACGTTCTGCATCGAGATGCTGGTGTTGGCCGTCGCCTTCCTGCTGTTCGGTGCCGATCCGTTGCTGTGGGTGGTGCCGACGCTGGTGCTGATGGTCCTGCTGGCGCTCTTCGCCACCGGCCTGGCGCTGATGCTGTCGGTCGCGAACGTCTACTTCCGGGACTCTGCGCACTTCGTGGCGATCGGTCTGCAGGTGCTCTTCTACGCGACCCCGGTGATCTACCCGATCACGCTGGTCTCGCACGTGTCACCGGACTCCCTGGTCGCCCGTCTGCACATCGACTCGCTCTACTACGCCAATCCCTTGGTGCACTACGTCGAGGCGTTCCGCGACCTCTTGTACGACCACCAGATCCCGAGCCTGACCACCGTGCTGGTCGTCGTCCTGACCGCCGCCTCGTCGCTCTGGCTGGGGTGGACCGTCTTCACGCGCTACTCCGGCCGGCTCGCCGAAGAACTCTGAACGGGGACCAGCATGGGTGACATCGCCGTCGAGGCCAGTGGCGTCTCGAAAAGATTCAGGCTCTACCACGAGCGCAACCAGTCACTGAAGGCCGCCTTCATGCGCGGTGGCCGCGCGAAATTCGACGAGTTCTGGGCACTGCAGGACGTCGACCTGCAGATCCCCGTCGGCAAGACGTTCGGTCTCATCGGACACAACGGGTCGGGCAAGAGCACCCTGCTCAAGTGCCTCGCCGGGATCCTGGTGCCCGACCGGGGCTCCATCGACGTGCACGGGCGGGTCTCGGCGTTGCTCGAGCTGGGGGCGGGCTTCCATCCCGAGCTCTCCGGCCGCGACAACGTGTACCTCAACGGATCGATCCTCGGCATGTCGAAGAAGCAGATCGACCGGCAGTTCGACGAGATCGTCGACTTCGCCGGGCTGGAGACCTTCATCGACACCCCGGTGAAGAACTACTCGTCGGGCATGTACGTCCGGCTGGGCTTCTCGGTGGCCATCAACGTCGACCCCGAGATCCTCATGGTCGACGAGGTGCTCGCCGTCGGCGACGAGTCCTTCCAGCGCAAGTGCATGGAGAAGTTCGCCGACTTCCGGGCGCAAGGCCGGACCGTCGTGATCGTCAGCCACGCGCTGTCCACCATGCGCACGATGTGTGACGAGGTCGCCTGGCTCGACCACGGTCACCTGAAGGGCGTCGGCCACCCCCGCGATCTGGTCGACGAGTACGTGGGCGGCTCGCACGAGGACCGCGTCGTCGACGACGGCGCCGACCCGGTGGGTCAGCCCACCCGCGGCGCCCGGTGGGGGTCCGGAGAGGTCACCATCAGCTCGGTGGAGTTGCTCGACGCGGGACTTCCCACCAGCCATGTCCCGACGGGTGCGGAGGTCACGTTCCGGATCCACTGGAAGGCCGACCGGCCGGTCCGGGAGCCGGTGTTCGGCATCGCCGTCCACACGCTGGACGGGGTGCACGTCACCGGGCCGAACACCCGGGACGTCGACCTCGCCACCGGAACGCTGGAGGGCGCGGGCCACCTGGACCTGCGCGTGCCCCAGCTGATGCTGACCCCGGGAACCTACGAGCTCACGGCCGCGGTGTTCGACCATTCCGTGGTGCACACGTTCGATCACCGGGACAAGCTGTTCCGCTTCGACGTCGCGCCCGGCCGCCCCCGCGACCAGTACGGCGTGATCTCGCTGGGCGGTTCCTGGGAGTTGGCGTCCGACGCCGGCTCGTCCACATGAGCTCTGACTCCGGGGCCGCTACCGCAGGCACCGTCGCTGCGCCGACGGTCAGCGTGGTCGTGGTCAACTACAAGGGCGCCGGCGACACGGTTGCCTGCCTGGAGGGCATCCGGGCACTCGACTGGCCGGCCGCCTCCGTGGAGGTCGTCGTCGTCGACAACCACAGCGGGGGCGACGACGTGGCCCGCATCCGGGCTGCCGCACCGGACGCCCGGGTGGTCGAGGCCGGCCGGAACCTGGGCTTCGCGGGCGGATGCAACCTCGGGGTCCGGCACTCCGCCGGCGAGTTCCTCGCCTTCGTCAACAACGACGCACGGCCCGAGCCGGAGTTCCTGTCCGCCGCTGTCGAGGCTTTCGCCGACCCCACCGTCGCGGCCGTGGCGGCCAAGGTCGTGGACTGGTCCGGGGAGCGTGTGGACTACGTCGGCAGTGCGCTGTCCTGGTACGGCCAGGGCTTCAAGGTCGAGGTCGGGGCGGTGGACGACGGACGGTTCGACGAGGTCCGCGACGTCCTCTTCGGCACGGGCTCGGCGCTCGTGGTGCGCCGGTCGGCCTTCGAGCAGGTGGGCGGTTTCGACGAGCGCTACTTCATGTTCTTCGAGGACGTCGACCTGGGCTGGCGGCTGTGGCTCGCCGGTCACCGCGTGCGGTACGTCCCGCGGGCGCTGGTCCGCCACAGGCACCACGCGTCGATGTCCACGCTGGGGCAGTGGTGGGAGCAGTACCTTCTCGAGCGCAATGCGCTGTACACGATCTACAAGAACTACGACGACGAGAACCTGACGCGCTTCCTCGCACCGGCGATGGCCCTCGCGATTCGGCGTGGTGTCGTCCTCGGGGGCGCCGACAGCACCGCCCTGGACCTCGCGGAGTCCCTGCCGCTGCCGGGCGAGACCGACCAGACGACGGTGTCCAAGACGGTGCTCGCCTCGACCTACGCGGTGGACGCATTCGTGCGTGAACTGGGGTCGCTGCACGCCAGCCGGATGGAGATCCAGAGAGGACGCCGACGTGGTGACGCCGAACTGCTGCGCCTGTTCGGGATGCCGATGATCCCGAACATCCCGGCGCCGGACTTCGTGCGGGACTTCGAGACCGTGGGGGATGTCTTCGCCGTCGACGTCCCCTTCCAGCGCCGTCAGCGCGTCCTCGTCCTCACGCCGGACACTCTCAGCACTCGGCTGGCCGGCCCCGGCATCCGGGCCCTCCACATCGCCGGAGCCCTCGCCGCCGAGCACGAGGTCGTCCTCGCCACCACGGCGGGCGGTGACCTGCAGCGCCCCGACTTCGAGGTGCGCACCGTCTCCACGCAGCCGGCGATGGCCGAGCTCGAGCGGTGGGCGGACGTGATCGTCTTCCAGGGCGACCTCATGCAGAAGTACCCGATTCTGCGGACGACCGGCAAGCCGGTCGTGATCGACATGTACGACCCGTTCCACCTCGAACAGCTGGAGCAGGCGAAGGACCTGGGCGAGAGTCGCCGACGGGACGTGGTGCAGACGGCGACGGCGGTGCTCAACGAGCAGCTCGCCCGCGGCGACTTCTTCCTCTGCGCCTCCGAGAAGCAGCGGGACTTCTGGCTGGGGCAGATGGCCGCACTCGGCCGGCTGAACCCGGCGGTCTACGACCAGGACGAGACCCTGGGATCGTTGATCGCCGTCGTGCCGTTCGGGGTCGAGGAGGAGCCCCCGGTGGCCACCCGGCGCGCGGTCAAGGGAGTGATCCCCGGCATCGGCGAGGACGACAAGGTGGTCCTCTGGGGTGGGGGGATCTACAACTGGTTCGATCCGCTGACCCTCATCAGGGCGATGGCCGTCGTCCGGGCCAAGGTGCCCACGGCACGTCTGCTGTTCATGGGCGTGAAGCATCCCAACCCGGCGGTGCCGGAGATGCGGATGGCGGTCGAGGCCCGGGAACTGGCCGAGGAGCTGGGGCTGCTCGGCGAGACGGTGATCTTCAACCACGACTGGGTGCCCTACGAGGACCGGCAGAACTTCCTGCTGGAGAGCGACGTCGGGGTGAGCACCCACCTCGACCACGTCGAGACGGCCTTCTCCTTCCGGACCCGGATCCTCGACTACATCTGGGCAGCGCTGCCCGTCGTCTGCACCCAGGGTGACGCACTTGCTGCCGTGGTGGAGCAGCACGATCTCGGGCAGACCGTGCCGCCCGGTGACGTCGACCAACTGGCCGACGTGCTCGTCAGGCTTCTGACAGATGTCGGCCTGGCCGCAGAGCACCGGGCGAACCTCGAGCGGATCAGGCC
Organism: Blastococcus sp.; assembly: GCA_025465355.1. Taxonomy (GTDB): domain Bacteria; phylum Actinomycetota; class Actinomycetes; order Mycobacteriales; family Geodermatophilaceae; genus Blastococcus_B. Next base: position 6,842 of record JAODNN010000090.1, read on the forward strand.
CACGTATCAGTGGTCGACGGTGCTCGAGCCGCTGCTCGCGTACTGCCGGGCGCCGCATCGGGCTGCCGATCTGCAGAGCTTCTCCGGCCGGATCTCGGTGGGCGGGGTATCGGTGGTCCCTCCCCGCTGGGAGGGCATCCTCGGGGACCTGGGTCTGTTCCGGAGCTACCTACGAGAAGGTGGTCCGCGCCTGCTGGCGCAGAAGGTCGGGGCGCGGGCCGGTCGGCTGGCCAGGGGGCGGTTCCGCTCCCCGCGCTGATCGGGAGTCCGCGATCAGGCCCGGGGCCGGCGGCTGCGGAGCGCCCAAGGCAGCATCCGGACCGCTCCGGCCAGGACGCGCAGCCGCAGACCGATGCGCTGCTGGTGAGCCGGGGGCTTCGGTGCGCCCAGCAGCCGGCGCACGGCGAGCGACGCCGTTGTGAGGACGAAGCGGCCCCAGACCGCGAGTGCTGCGCGCGGTGCCGCATTCCGCGCATGCATGAGCAGTCGGTTGCGCTCGTTCCAGAACGCGAACATCGGCGACGTCTGGTCGGCCGTCGCGGAATGGCGGTGGTGGACGACGGCCCCGGGTTCGTAGCGGATGGACCAGCCCGCCCGGCGTAGCCGCCACGACGTGTCCGTGTCCTCGTAGTAGAGGAAGAAGGGGGCCGGGAAGCCACCGACCTGCCTCAGCGCCTCGGTCCGGATCAGTGCGGCGCCTCCGCTGAACCCGAAGACGTCGGCCGGGTCGGCGAATGCCTCGGCGGGCTGCCCGAGCCCCCGATCGGCGCCGTATCCGTCATCGAGGAGCACCACCCCGGCGTTGTTCACCGTCGGTGGTTCCACGTCGGCCAGCAACAGCCGCGAGGTCACCGCCGCGGCCTCCGGGTGCGCATCCATGGTGGCCGTGAGCCGCGCCAACCAGTCGGGTTCGGCCACGGCATCGTTGTTCAGGAGGGCGACGAACGGCGTCTCGACGTGCCGCAGGCCCGCTTCGACGCCCCCGGCGAAGCCCAGGTTCTCGCCGGTGCGGACCACCTCGGCGTCCGGGAAACGGGCCGCCAGCAGGTCCGGTGTGCCGTCGACGGACGCGTTGTCGACGACGACCACCCGGTGCGGAATCGTCTGGTGGGTGAGCGAGTCCAGGCACGCTGCCACGAGGGCAGCGGCGTTCCAGGTCACCACGACGACTGTGACCGCACACGCGCTTCCTGCGACGCTCTGCATGGTCCGGACGGTACGGTGTGGGCGCGCTACCGCCCCGCCGCGCGGGGCCGGTGCCTCAGGGCAGCCCCGGCGAAGATCACGCGTTCCGCTTTGTCAGGGCAGCATCACTTCGGCGTTCCAGCTCTCCTCCCGGAGTTGCTGTCGCAAGTGCAGCGGTCCGGCCCGGACGCCGACTCCGGAGGTTCGATCTTGATTGACACGGCGCGTGCCGAAACTACTGACGCTGACTCGGCAGCCACCACGCCGCAACGGAATCGACCCGGCGTGCTGAGCCGGCTCGCGCGACTGCGCTCGGGTGTACCGCCGGTGTCGGTATGGGTGGCAGCGGCCCTGCTCCTCCTGAGCAGCATGATCTGGGGCGCCCTCACCCCCGCCACGCGCGCGCCGGACGAGGTCCAGCACCTGAACAGCATCGTGCGGTTGGCACACGGCGACGGCTGGCCGAAGCCGGGCGACGCCAGGTTGGAGCGGGCGATCCTCGACGTCCGGGAGCTTTCCGGTGCTGTCCATGACGGGCAGCGCACGTTCGTGGCCGGTTCGGTGAACCGGACTCCGACGGGCGAATTGTTCGACAATCTTCCGCCGACCGGCGTCAACCAGCGCGCGTCGCTCGCGACACTCGAGCACGGGGCGCCGCAGCTGTCCAACCAGATGGACCAGATGACTCAGCACCCGCCGGGCTACTACGCGGTCACTGCTGCTGTCTTCAAGCTGGTCGGCGCCGAGAACTGGCGCTACGACCGGATGCTCTACTTCCTCCGGTTCCTCACCGGGCTGGCCATCGCGGCGAGCGTGCCGTTCTGCATCTACTACGCCACCCGGGACCTCACCGGGCGCGGGTCCACCGCGCAGGCGGCGGCATTCCTGCCGTTGCTCATCCCGCAACTGGGGTTCGTCGGGGGAGCGGTGAACAACGACGGTCTGGCCATCGCCACCGCTTCGGTGCTCGCCGCACTGCTGGTACGGGTGATGACGGCAGGCCCGACCACGCGCCGACTCGTTCTCGTGGCGGTGGCGGCGGGGGCCGTGTGCTGGATGAAGGGGACCGGGCTGACCCTGCTCCCGGCGATTCCGCTTGCCCTGGCGATCGCCTACTGGCGGACGCGCGGTGACGGAGGCGTGCGTGGGTGGATCTGGCCGTTCGTACGGAACACCGCCTGGGTGCTGGGCCTGACCTTCGTCCTCGGTGGGTGGTGGTGGGCGCTGAACTTCGTGCGGTACGGGCGGATCCAGCCGGCTGCCTACGAGACGCCGTCGGTCAACGGACCGGTCCTGAGCCTGGGGAACTTCGCGAACGTCTTCCAGGCACGAGTCAGTTCGAGCTTCTTCGGTAACGTCGGTCTGCTCGAAGCCCCGATGCCGACGGTGTTCACGCGGACGCTGACGTTCGCCCTGCTGGCGTTGTTGGTCGTCGGGCTGTGGCCGAACCGTCGATGGGGTGAGCGGGCCGTGTTCGTGCTGAGCATCGGGCTCACTGCCGGAACTCTCTTCGCCACGACCTACGCGGGTCACCGGGTGACCCACAACCTGCCCGGTCTGCAGGGGCGTTACCTCTTCGTGTTGCTGGTCCCGCTCCTGGTGCTGGTCGCGGTCGGACTCGACCGTGTCCTTCGTCTCCTCCGTGTGCCCTCGCGGTGGTTGCTGTTCGCGGTGCCGGTGGTCGGTGTCGCGGTGACCGCGGTGGGTCTGCTGCTCGGCTTCAGGCTCTACTACCTCGTCGACGGCCAGTCGGTCGGCCGCGCACTGGACGTCTACCTGGGCTGGTCGGCGTGGTCCTGGACGGTCGTCGCAGGGCTCGCCGCGGCGATGGTCCTGTGCTGCGTCGTCCTGGCCTACATGCTGGGCAGGACGGGTGGTCGCGTCGAGGCGGACGGCGTGGTCCCGGACGGCGCCCCTGGGCGGACGCGCTTGGCCGGGGCGCCGGGTCTCCACGCCGGTGCCGCTCCGTTCCAGGTGTCGGTTCCGGCCGACAGCGCGCACGCTCCGACAGGCGCCGCGGCCGACGGATGAAGGATCCGGACGTGACGGAACGGTTCGGCCCTGTCCGAGGCTTCCCTGTGGGGCGGGTGGGGCGCCTGAGCGCCGTGGGGATGCCGCTGTGACGAGTGCGGCCGAGGTTGACCGTCGCTGTGAAGTTGCCGGGTGGCCGAGGTAGCGTCGATAGGCGTGACAGCTACACCCCCGGCCGTGACGGTCAGTTCAGCCCCTACCGATCCGCCTGCCGCGCACGCGGCCGCGGTCGCTCCCGCCCACGTGTCGCTCGCCTCTCGCGAGGCGCCGGCGGGTGAGAACACGCTGGACGTGACCGTCGTCCTCCCCTGCTACAACGAGCAGGACCACGTCATGGAGGAGATCGACCGGATCACCGCCGCCATGGACGCCAGTGACTACTCGTACGAACTGCTGGTCATCGATGACAAGTCGACCGACCGGACGCTCGAGATCCTGCAGGCGGCCCTTCCTACGCGCCCGCACATGCGGCTCATGCCGTTCCGCACCAACGGTGGGTCCGGCACGGCCCGTCGGATCGGCACGCGGGAGGCCTACGGCCGCATCGTCGTGTGGACCGACGCCGACATGACCTACCCGAACGAGCGCATCCCCGAGTTCGTCCGGTACCTCGACGACCACACGGACGTGGACCAGGTCGTCGGCGCCCGCACGACGGAAGAGGGCACGCACAAGTTCCTTCGTGTGCCGGCCAAGTGGATCATCCGCAAGATCGCCGAGCGGCTGTCGTCGACGAAGATTCCCGATCTGAACTCCGGCCTCCGCGCGTTCCGGCGGGACGTCTCGCTGCCCTACCTGCGTCTCCTTCCGCCCGGGTTCAGCTGCGTCACGACCATCACGATGTCGTTCCTCTCGAACCAGCACCCGGTCGACTACCTGCCGATCGACTATGCGAAGCGCTCGGGTAGCTCGAAGTTCCACTTCGTCAAGGACGCCTACCGCTACATCCTTCAGGTCCTGCGCATGGTGATGTACTTCAATCCCATCAAGGTCCTTATGCCGCTCGCGCTGACTCTTCTGGGCCTGTCCCTGATCAAGGGCATCATCGACGTCATCCGTTACCATTTCGGGATCACGACGAACGCGGTCCTGCTCTTCATCAGCGGACTGCTCATTTTCACTCTTGCGCTGCTCGCGGATCTGATCGTGAGGTCGCGCTCCGATATCTAGGGCCTCCGCGGCCCACGTCCTGTAGTCCGGCCCCCGCAACGCAGTTTGACTGCGCCGTTGGTGGTGGTGGCCCAGTCATAACGAGTGCCGCCGTCGAGCGGAGCGGATCCCGGGGGCCCTCGCCTTTGGGGCGGGGGGGTAGTGATAGTGACGCAGAGTATGGAAGCGCCCACGGCGCGTATCTTGTTGTCAGCGGAACCGCTGCCATCCCGACGATCGAAGAACGCGGTGCGACTGCACTCGCTGACCGGTCTGCGGTTCCTGGCCGCATTCATGGTCTTCATGAGCCATTGCTTTCCACTGGGCACCGGGACATTCCGACAGGCGCTGCTCGGCGTTTTCGGGCAGGGCAGGGCCGGCGTCTCGTTCTTCTTTATCCTCTCGGGCTTCGTCCTGGCCTGGTCGATGACGCCCGGAGACAATGCGCGCTCGTTCTGGGGCCGTCGGCTGGCGAGACTGTGGCCGGCCTACGCCGTGGCGGCGGTCGCCGGATACCTCGTGGGCCGTTGGGTGGACCACCGATACTTCTCGCTGGAGGGATTGGCGAGGAATCTGGTCATGATCCAGTCGTGGACCCCGGCAAAGTCCGTCTATTTCTCCATCAACAGTGTTAACTGGTCGCTGTCGGCCGAGGCATTCTTCTACCTCACGTTCCCGCTGTACGCCCGCCCCATTCTCAACTTGACCGCACGCAAGGCGGCCGTCCTGGGCGGTGTGCTGTTCACCGCGATCTGGGCGGTCGGAGTGCCCTTTGTGGACAAAATTCCGCTCGGCGGAGGGTTCGTGCTCCCGGACAACACGGCGATCTGGCTGGTGTACGTCTGCCCGGCGGTCCGTGTCCTCGAATTCATGCTCGGCATCGTCCTGGTCGCCCTGGTGCGGCGGGCGGCACTTCCGCGGGTTCCGGCGGCCGTTGCGTGGGTCAGTGCCGCCGTGGCCTGGGGGGCCGCCTCGGTCCTGCCGGTGAGCTTCGGCGCGGTCGCCGTCACCGTGCTGCCGTTCTGCCTTCTGATCATCTCCTACTCGCAGACCGATGTCGTCGCGCCGCGGTCCACGCTGTGGTCCTCTCGGACCCTCGTCTGGCTCGGAAACGTCTCCTTCTGCTTCTATCTGGTGCATCAACTGGTCCTCCGGGTCTTCACGACGAAGGCGGGGACGTCCTGGCTGGCCGTCGGAGGGGGGATGCGGACCCTCAAATCAATCGCTTTCGTGTTCGTCGTGTCTCTGACCACGGCCTGGCTGCTGCACGTGCTGGTAGAGAAACCCTGCGAACGTGTGCTGCGCGGGCTCCGCTCGCCGGGGCGGGCGACGCGACCTCTTCCGCCGGACGATCGCCGGGAAGCCGAGTCGCGTGACCGCGGAGTGCGGGTGCCGTCCCTGACGCCTCTCCCGCGTCAGGCCATGCGAGACGTCCAGCCGGCGGCCCGATCCTCCTCGAGGGCGCCCCGGCCGTGACGAGCCCCGTGCTCGCGCGTCGGATCGAATGCCTCGAGGGGTCGCTCGGTGCAGCGCTCGGTAACGTGGCTGGGGAGCGCAGCCGCGCAGGCACGCCGATGAAGCATCGAACGAGGCGGAACACGTGAGCAACGACACTGCACGCCTGCAGGATCGGGTCGGTCGGTTCGTGGCGCACCAGCTGCTGTCGACGCGCCATTGGACCGACAAATTCGCAGCCGACATCGCCGCCACCAGCCGCGGCATGAAGGTTCTCGAGATCGGCAGCGGCCGGCAGGATCTTGGCGTCGACGCCTACTCTGTGAAGAAGTACTTCGCGGACGCCGGCGAGTTCGTGCAGTCCGACGTCAATCCCGACTTCGGGTACCGGGTGGTCGACATCACCGACATGTCGATCGACGAGACCTTCGATCTCATCATCTGCATGAACGTCCTCGAGCACGTCTTCGACGTGCACACAGCCGTCGAGAACTTACGAAGGGGACTGCGGCCGGGGGGTCGACTGCTCGTCGCGGTCCCCTTCCTCTACCCCTATCACGACGAGCCGAGCGACTTCTGGCGCTTCACCGAGCACTCGCTTCGCGAACTCTTGCGCGGGTTCACGACGGTAGACCTCCGGTGGAGAGGTATGCGGCGGTTCCCCAAGGGCCTTCTGGCGATAGCTACTCGATGACTTCCCAGCCGCACGGCGCGTCGCAGACCGACGCCGGTGACGTCACCGACGTCGTCCCCACCCCGGTGAGCGGACGCGCGCGGGGCTGGCGGCGACTGATCCGGCCGGCCTTCGTCGGGGCGGTTCTCATCGCCGTGGCGGCTCTGTTGTGGCGTCAGCGCGAGGACGTCGTCCGTTCGCTGGAGTCCATCTCACCGCTGCACGTCGGAGAGAGCCTGGTTCTCGGCGTGGTGGGTGCCTGGCTGCCCGGTCTCGTGTGGCGGGATCTCCTTGCCGGTCAGGGATATCCGACGACCCGCGCCGCTGGTCAGCGAGCTTTCTTCGTGTCTCAGCTGGGCAAGTACCTGCCCGGGGGGGTCTGGAACCTCGTCGCGCAGGTGGCGATGGCGAGGGAGCTGCGCATTCCCGGGCGGCAGGCGGGGAGTGCGACGCTTCTCGCCTTGGCGCTCAGCGTTCTGTCGGCCTTACTGGTCGCAGGGGTGACCCTGCCGTTCGCGCTGCCGGGGTTGCTCGCCCACTACTGGTGGGCATTCCTGGCGGTGCCGATCGCGCTGGTGATGCTGCACCCGCGGATCATCGCCTGGTGGAGTGCAGCGGTGTTCCGCCTGCTGCGTCGCCCCGGGGACAGCGTCCGGCTGCCCTGGTCGGTCCTGCTCCGGGCCGTCTTGTTCCTGGTGCTCTCCTGGGTGTCGCTCGGCGTGCACTTCGGGATCCTCGTGCACGCGCTCAGCGCACACGTCCCGTCCCTGTGGCTGATGAGCGTCGGGGTCTTTGCGCTCGCCTGGGTCGCGGGTTTCCTCATCGTCGTCGCACCGGCGGGAGCCGGTGTCCGTGAGGCCGTCCTCGTGCTGGGCTTCGCGTCGTTCGTGCCAGCCGGTCCGCTCCTGACCATGGCGGTCCTGTCGCGCGTGCTGCTGGTCGTGGCCGACGTGCTGCTCGCCGCCGTGATGGCGGCGATCGGATGGTTGGGCGTGCGGCGGCATGCGTCGGGTGCCGCCGGCAACGCTCCCTGAGGCATCGCGTGGAGACATCGACGTCGGGCACCTCGTTCCCGCACCAGGACGGCCCGCGGCTCGCGATTCTGCTCGAGCAGTGCCTGGCCCCCGTGCCGGGCGGTACGGGCCGCTACGCGAAGGAGCTGGCCCGGGGTCTGGTCGACGAGGCCCCGTCCGGTGCCCAGGTCCGCGCATGGACGGCCTGGCACCGCGACACGGCCGGGGTGACGGTGCCAGGAGCTGATGGTCCGCGCCGGTTGCCGCTGCCTCGCCGGGCCCTGACGCTCGCGTGGGAGCGCGGCCTCGGACCTGTGCCGTCGGGGGCGGACGTCGTTCACGCACCCACCCCCCTGGCTCCGCCTCGACGAGGGCGGCCGTTGGTGGTCACGGTGCACGATGCGGTGCCCTGGACCCATCCGGAGACACTGACCTCCCGGGGCGTGCGGTGGCACCGAGCCGCGATCGGCCGGGCTGCCCGGTCAGCCGACGCCATCGTCGTCCCCACGCAGGCCGTGGCGGATGAGCTCGCACGGCACGTCGCGCTGTCTCGCCCGCCTGTGGTGGTGGGGGAGGGGGTCAGTCCGGCGCTGGCCCTCCCGGACGACGCCGCGAAGCGCGCGATGGCCCTCGGGGTCCCCGAGGGCGACTTCGTGCTCACCCTGGCCACCATCGAGCCTCGCAAGGGGTTGGACATCCTGCTGGAGGCCATGGCCGACAGGCGAGCCCCTGAGGTGCCCGTTCTGGTCGTCGGGCAGGCCGGCTGGGGTTCGGTGGACGTCGCCCAGCGTGCGGAGGAGCTCGGCCTCGGCGGGCGGATCCGCCTCATGGGTCGGCTGCCGGATGTCGATCTCGCCGTCGTCCTGGACCGTGCTGCTGTGCTCGCTGCGCCCAGTCGAGCGGAGGGTTTCGGGCTGCCCGTTCTCGAGGCGATGGCTGCCGGCGTGCCCGTCGTGAGCTCGGATGCAGCCGCCCTGGTCGAAGTAGGGGGTGGCGCCACAGTGACCGTCCCCGTGGGGAACAGTGGGGCACTGGCCGACGCGCTGTCGGAGGTGCTCCGGTCCTCCGAACTGCGGACCAGTCTCGCGGCGGCGGGCCGTCGACGTGCGGCGGAGTTCAGTTGGGCGGCCGCAGGCCGACAGCTCTGGCGGTTGTACGCGGACCTGGTGTAGGCCTCGCTACTTCGACAGTTCCACGAACACCCGCACGTACGCGCTGGTCACCGTGTCCCACGAGAACCGGCGCTCGACGGTCGCGCGACCATGACGGCTGAGTTCCTGTAGGGGTGCGCGGTCCTCGTAGAGGGCCTGAAGTCGCCTGGCGATCTGCTCGGACGAGCGCTGGTCGACGAGATAGCCCGTGAGTCCGTCCTCCACGACGTCGGCGATGCCTCCGGTGTTGGTAGAGATCACCGGCAGGCCGGTCGCGAGCGCCTCGATGAAGACCAGCCCCAGCGCCTCCTGCCAGCCCTTGCTCCCGACGACCGACGGACCGACGAAGACATCCGCGGTGTTGTAGTAGTCGGGCAGCTCCTCGCTCGGCACCCAGCCGATGAACACGACGTGCGCGGCGAGGCCCAGTTCCGTGGTCAGCGCTTTCAACTGCGATTCCTGGTCACCACTGCCGACGATCAGCGCCTTGAAATCCGCGCCGGAGTCTTTCAGTTGCCCGAGCGCCTGTACCAGGTAGATCAGGCCTTTGTCCTCGGTGAGCCGGCCCACGAACAGAATCGTGAAGTCCCCGAGTCCGTGCCGTTCGACCAGCGTGACCGACTTCGGTGCAGGCTGAAACTTCTCGGTGTCCACGCCCATCGGGATGACTTCGTAGGAACGATGCGGATACAGCTGCTCGCACGCCTGCCGGGTGATGGCACTGTTCGTGACGACGACGTCGGCGCGTTTGAGAATGAACTTCTTGATCATCACGAAGAGGCGATTGTTCAGGCTGAACACATCGCCCCCGTGCACGGTGACCACGACCTTGGCGCCCGTGAGCCTCATTGCTGCCATGGCCACCAGGCCCTGCGGGACGAGCCAGTGGACGTTGATCAGCCGAGCCCGTGCGGCGAGCACGCTGGCCAGTGACGAGAGCAGAAAGAGAGCCAACTTGACCGCGTACAGCGGGGTGAAGCGGACGCGGGCGACCGCATTTCCGCCGTAGGCGATGTCCTCGAGCCGGTAGGGCACCGCGTAGCGGAAGCGCCGGACACTGAGGTTGTCCGCCGGCTCCTCGGCCGGGGCGGCGCCCTGGAAATGAGGCGCGATCACGTGGACCGCGCCGTATGCCCTCGCGATCCGCTGCGCGAACTGCTGGACGAACGGGGTGGTGTTGTCGC